>DASYDR010000027.1:0-3552 GCA_036499545.1 Roseomonas sp.
GCGGCGACACTCTCTCCGGCTTCGCGCAGGTGATGGTGTTCGGCATCATCATCTCCGCCTCCTCCTCGGTGTTCATCGCGGCGCCGATCGTGCTCTACACCGGGGAGAAGAAGCTGCGCCGGGGCGGCGAGCCGGCAGAGACCGCCGGCGGCAAGCCGGCGCGCGCCGGGTGAAGGCGACCCGCCGCACCGCCCTCCTGCTGCCGGCCGCGCTGCTCGCGCGGCCGGCGATCGCGCAGCGCCCGATGCCGCTGACCCTGGTGGTCGGCGCCTCGGGCGGCTCCGCCCCCGACCGCTGGGCGCGCGGCTTCGCGCCCTTCCTGGAACGCCACTGGCCGCGCAGCAGCGTCTCGGTCGCCAATCTGGCGGGCGATGGCGGCCTGGTCGCGGTCCGCGCCATCGCCGATGCGCTGCCCGATGGTCGTGCCATCGGCGCGGTCGCGACCCCGGCCCTGATCGCCCGGGCCGTGGAGACCGACGCGACCGCGATGCTCGACCGGCTCGACTTCCTGGGCGCCGTCACCGAGGAACTGGTGGTGCTGGTGGTGGCGCCGGGCATCGCACCCGACCTGGCGACACTGCGCGGCATCGGCGATCGCGGCCGGATCGGCTGCCCGCCGACCGGCAGCGCCGCGCAGCTCGCGGCCAATATGCTGGCCACGGCGCTGCCGCTGGCGCCGATCGCCTTCCCCTCCGCCGGCACCGCGCGCCAGGCGGTGATCGCCGGCAACCTGACCGCGGCGCTGCTGCCGCTGCCGGACGCCATCACGGCGCTGCGCGAGAACAAGTTCCAGGCGGTCGCCATCGCGGCCGAGGCACGCAGCCCGCTGCTGCCCGAATTGCCGCTCTTCACCGAAATCGGCCTGCCGGTGGTGCCGGTGACGCAGCGCGGCTTCGCGATGCCGAAGGGCGTGCCGGAGATGATGCGCCATGCCCTGGCCGAGGCGCTGGAATCGGTGCTCGCCGATCCGGAATTCACCGCCCAGAACGCGGCCCAGGGCCGCACGCCGCATCTGGTCCCGGCCGCGGCATGGGACGCGCAGCTGCGCGCCCTCACCCTGCATCTGCGCCAGCGCTGGCAGGCCGATCCCTGGGTGCGGCGCGGCTAGAGCAGGATGCGTTCGCAAGCGCTCACGCATCCTGCTCCAGAGCTTTGTTTGATCGCGTGCTTCACGGTTTTCGGTGAGTCCACCTCAACCGATCACGCTTCTAGGGCGCACCCGGCCGGCGCAGCTCCATGACCCATCCCGCGGGCACGATCGGGATGTGCGCCACGGTACCCGCGGGCGCGGCGGCGAAGCCCGCCGCATGGTTCTGGAAATCGAGATCTGGAAAAGGCGGCAGGGTCCAGTCGGCCGGAATGGCGACGATCACCAGCGCCGCCAGCAGGCCGATGCCCACCGCGCGCAGCGGCAAGGCCCGCGGCGCGCAGGCCAGCCAGGCGATGATCGCGATCCAGGCGAGCAGCGGGAAGAAGCCGTAGCGGGAGCCGGTCTGCTGCGCCGCCAGGAGCGGCCACTGCTTCTGGTCGGGCGAGACCTGCGGTGAGACCAGCGACGCCGCCAGCACCAGCCCGGCAAAGACGATCAGCAGCTTCAGCGGCAGCGGCCCGCGCAGCAAGGCCAGGACCGCCAGCGCCGCGGCCGCCGCGACCGCCAGCAGCGACGCCCCGGCCGGTGGCGGCCAGCCCAGCCATTGCACCAGCCCCGTCGCATTGCCGGCCGTGGCCGGCGCCAGCACCTGCATGACGATGATGCGCGCGAACCAGGCCAGCGAGGCGCCGTTCGGCGCCGCCGTGCGCGCCGCCCCCATATGCCCCAGCATGGCCAGCCCCTGCACCAGGGCGCATAGCGCCAGCACCCCGGCGAGCAGCGCGGAACGCCGGGCCGGGCGCAGCCAGAGCACCACCAGCGCCAGCGGCAGCAGCAGCATCACGAAGGGACCGCTCAATCCCGACAGCAGGACCAGGCCAGGATCGGCCCAGCGCCGCCAGCCCTGCCCGTCCCGCAGCATCAGCACCATCAGCGCCGAGAGCGCCAGATGCCATTGGATGTTGCTGACATTGACATGCACTTCGAAAGTGCCGGGCAGCGCGAGATAGAGGAAGCCCACCAGCAGGCGGCCGGCGCGCCCCGGGATGATGTCCTGCCCCCGCCGGCTGCAGAGGATGAGCACCGGCAGGACCTGGAAACACAGGCCGATGACATGGAACAGCAGCGGCGCGTGACGCAGCGCCACCAGCTGGGCCAGGGCGCCCGTGATTCGCGAGATGGTCTGGTAGTAGCCGGTATGCTGGCGGAACAGTGCCTCGAACCAGGCGGCATGGGCGTCCGCGTACCAGTTACGGCCATCCTCGGCCCAGAACTGCGCGTTCAGGAACGCGTCCGGCCGCCGGCTGACGACCAGCAACGCCGAGACAAGCAGCACCAGCAGGAGGGGGATCCGCCCCTCCTGCCGCGACGGCGCATTCATGCCGGCGTCAGCCGCGCGCGTCCCGCAGGATCCGGCCCCGGCCCGCGACTGTCCACGATCCGGAGAAGCGGGGCTGCAGTCCGGAGCGAGGCATCGGCATCTCTTCAGTCGGGTCGGATGTGGTTGTCACGCACCACCTGTGACCACTTCGTTATCTCGCCGTCAAGAAAGTGGCGGAGCCCGGCGGGATCCGACAGCACCAGCCGCGCCTGTTGCGTTTCCAGCATCTGCTGCCTGACACTCGCTTCGCTGAGCGTCTCGCGCAGCGCGGTGTTCATGCGCGCCACCATCGCCTCCGGCATGCCGTGCGGCCCGAAGACGCCCCACCAGGCTTCCGCGGTCAGGCCCTGGAAGCCGGCCTCCTCCGCGGTCTGGACCTGCGCGAGGCCGGCGAGGCGGGTCGGGCCGAACTGCGCGACCGCGCGCAGGGTGCCGGCGGCGATATGCGGCGCCACCAGCGCGGCGCTGCCGATCATCATCTCGATATGGCCGGCGACGGTGTCGTTCAGCGCCAGGCCGCCGCCGCGATAGGGCAGATGCGGCATGCGGATGCCGGTGCGCGACTGCAGCAGCACCATGGTCAGGTGCCCGATCGTGCCATTGCCCGTGCTGCCATAGGAGATCTCGTCCGGCCGCGCCTTCGCCGCGTCCACGACATCGGCAAGGGTACGGTAGGGCTTGTCGGGCCGGGTCGCGATCACATAGGGCGCGCCGCCGATCAGCATGACGGGGTCAAGGTCCCGGGTCAGGTCGAAGGGCAGGCTCGGCAACAGCACCGGCATCACCGAATGGCTGTCGAAGGTCAGCAGCCAGGTCAGCCCGTCGGGCCGCGCCTTGGCCACCAGGTCGGTGCCGATCGAACCGGCGGCGCCGGAGCGATTCTCCACGATCACCGTCTGGCCGAGGCGCTGGGTCAGCCCCGGTGAAACCAGCCGCGCCACCAGGTCGGTCGAGCCGCCGGCGGCGAAGGGCACGATGACCCGGATGGTGTTGGTCTGGGCGCGCAGCGTGGCCGGCGCGGCGAGCGCGGCCCCGGCCAGACCGAGCGCCGCGCGGCGCCCGATGCGATGGGTCATGACGA
>DASYDR010000028.1:0-2334 GCA_036499545.1 Roseomonas sp.
GATGCTGCGGCGCCGGGCCATGTCTGTCCGCAGATCGGTATCCACGCCATCGACATCGTCCAGCCGCCGGTCATCGGCATCCCGCCCATCGCGGACATGGACGTGCTCCAGATAATGGTCGCCGCCGCGCTCACGGCGAAGAGCAGCCCTGCGACGCCGAGGAAGGCCCGCCGGGAAGCGCGTGCGGCGATCATGTTGGACTCAGCGCTTGGCGGAAGCGTCTTTGCCGTACTCATCATGGCGCCGCCACCAGATGCCGGATTCGTTGCGTCCCTTGGGCGCGCGGTCGAGCCACTGATACATGTTCCAGACGCCGTCCAGCCCGCGGGCATAGGCGGAATAGGTGTGGTAGACGGCGTCGCGCTCCAGCACGAAGGCGCTCAGCCCCGGCCGGTCGCGGGTATAAGTGGCGACATCGGTGCCGGTCGTCGCGGCCATCTGCGCCACCGGGCCTTCGCCGGCCTCGGTCTTCCATTCCCGAATGGTCTTGCCCGCCAGCGGCTCCCGTGTCGGCGCCGCCGGTTCGCGCCGGTAATTGTATTCGATGCCGCCGGTGTGCTGCTGCGCCTCGGTGAACCAGACGTTGAAATCGGCGTTGAAGTCGCTCTCGAAGGCGGAAGCCCAAGGGAAGCTCCACCCCATCCGCCGCTTATAAGGCTGCAGCTTGGCGAGCGGTGCGCGAGACACCGCCATCAGCATGACGTCGTGGTTCGCCAGATGGGTGGCGATGCCGTCGAAGCCGTCCGCGATCGCCGAGCAGGACGGGCATCCCGCCGTGTAATCGGGCCCGAACATGAAGTGATAGACGAGGAGCTGGGAACGGCCCTTGAAAAGGTCCTTCAGCGAGGCCTTCCCTTCGTCGGTGTCGAACCGATATTCCTTGTCGATCCGCACCCAGGGCAGCGCCTGGCGCTGCTCGGCCAGGGCATCGCTGCGGTGCGTCAGCTCCTTCTCCGCTTCCAGCAGCTTGATCCGCGCCGACAGCCATTCCTCGCGGGTTCCGGTCCTATGCGTCGTCATGGTGGTTTTCTCCGTTTTCGTTGCGATATCGGTCGATCCTCGTGTGATAGATAGATTGGGACCGAACGGCGGACGGCGGGAGTGACAAAGGTGGCGTGATTCCGACGGACGTGATTCTGGCGGACGTGATTCCGGCGGACGTGATTCCGGCGGACGTGATTCCGGCGGGCCCGCCGATCCCGCGACGCGCTACTTACATATCCGGCAGGGTGAAGACGGCGCAGGGCGCCGCGATGCCGCGCAGTGTGTGCTCGCCCAACGGCACCAGCGGCGTCGCGGTCTCGGCGGCGACCGCACCCGAGATCAATATTGATCGGCCGAGCGGCCGGCACAGCCCCTCCAGCCGGCTGACCAGGTTGACCGCGGGGCCGATCGCAGTGAAATCCAGCCGGTCCACCGCGCCGATATTGCCCCACAGCATCTCGCCGAGATGCAAAGCCGCGCCGAAGGGCAGCGGCGGCAGTCCCTGGGCCTGCCGCGCTGCGTCGAGATGGGCCATGCCGGCGCGGGCGGCCGCGACGGCGCGGATCGCCGCCTCGCAGGCCTCGGCCGGCGCGCCGGTGACCGGGAAGATCGCCAGCACGCCATCGCCGATGAATTTCAACACCTCGCCGCCGAAAGCGTGCACCGCACCGGCGACGCGGTCGAACCAGGCGTCGAGTGCGGCGATCATCACCGCGGGCTCCGTAGTCTCGGACATGGCAGTGAAATTGCGAAGATCGGCATAGAGCAACGCGGCGCGGATGGTCTCTCCGGTGCCGCGGCGCAGTGCACCGGCCTGCACCCGCGCGGCGCTGCGCCGTCCGAGATAGGCCTCGAGCAGGGCCGCCTGCGCGGCCTGCGCGGCCAAGGCGGCCAGCGGTGCCGCGACGAAGCGCGCGGCTTGGCGCAACCGTTCGGCCTCGGCGGGATCGAAGGGGCGGATTCCGGCCCAGCCGAGCACGGGGCGGTTCGGCGGTCCGACCGTGTCCTCATGCACCGGGCCAAGCTCGGCCAGCCAGTCGCGCCCGGCCTGGCCGGACGGACCGCCGGCAAAGCCCAGCGCCTCGATCACCGCCCCGGTCTCCGCGCGCCAAAGCCAGGTGCGGCGGGCGATGATCGGATGTGGCACTTCAAGCGTCAGGGCGCCGCCGGCCAGCGGGAGGCCGTCGGCCAGCAGCCGGCCGCCGAGTTCGGCCAGGAGCCGATCAGGGCCGGGCGAGGCGCCGGCCTCGTCCACCAGCCAGGCAAGGGGCGCGGGCAGGTCCATGCCGTGGATTATGCGATCACTGCCCTCGGTCTGTCACCCGCACTGCGGCGACAAACAGGCCTGCC
>DASYDR010000029.1:0-8600 GCA_036499545.1 Roseomonas sp.
CCGGCCGATTGCCCGACCACCACGACCGGCCGATCACCCCGCACCGCCGGCAGGCGCCGCGCCGCTTCGATCGCCGCCAGGATATCGCGCGCCGTCTCCCGCCCCGCGCGGGCATAGTCGGCCTGCTGGCAGCGGCCGAAACCCTCCGCCCATTCACCGCCGGACGCGCCGTAGCGGCGCCGCAGCGGCAATGCGGCGGCGAAGCCGCGGGAGGTGAACCACCGCACCGCCTCGCTGCCGCATTCCGTCAACCGCATATGCGGCCGATCGGCGGCCCGCGCCGGCGAGCCGTGGTTGATCACCACGAGCGGCGCCGGCCCGCCGGGCGCCGGGCAAAGCCGCATCAGGATACCGGCTTCGGTCCCAGGGACCTGGACGCGGTAGACCTGCTCCACCTCCTGCGCCCGGGCGGCCGCGGCCAGGCCGCAGGCCAGCGCCAGCGCCAGCGCCATCCAATACCGCATCGGCCCACCTCCTGCCCGCAAGGGCGGAAGCCTCGCGCGGCGCCGTCCCGGGTGGAAGCTGGAAAGCGCGCCGATTCCGCCACCACGCATCGCGGGTCCCCGGCATCAGCCAAGCCGCCATGGAAACGTCAAACCGGCCAATTCGTTTCGATGATAGCGTCCGTGCCGCTTCCTTATTGTGACCCGGAGTTCCGGATGCCGGCGGATGCCATCGACTGGATCATCATCACCGACGTCGCGAATCGCGAAATCGGCGCCATCGGCTTCCTAGACGGCCGCGCCGCGGTGGTGGCGTCCTTCTTCGAAGATCGCGACGGCAATCTCGATGGCCGTGTGTCCTGGGCGGAGGCGATCGCGTCCCTCCTGTCGCCAGTCAGCCTCAAGAACATGGCGGTCACCAGGGTCGCCATGGCTGCCCGCTACGACATGCGGGTGCTGGAGCGCGACGAATCCTTCGAACAGGAAGCGATGCGCCTATACCTGCACTTCGCCGCCGGGCTGGTGGTGGACGGGGTCTATGCCACTTATTTCCAGCGCGGCGTCAGCGCCGCGGCGGGCGGCGTCGCCGGGCGCATCACCAGCAACGCCATCAAGCAATTCGCCATCCGCAAGGGCATGGAAGCGGCGGTCAAGCACGCCTACGAAGCCGCGGTGAAGCCCTGAGAGCGCCTGATCCGCGCGCCGAAGTCCGGCTCCGAAGCCAAAAAAACCTCGCCGCCGGGTGTCAGCCCTTTTCCCGCATCAGCCGGGCCTTGTCGCGGTTCCAGTCGCGCTCCGCGATCGCCGCGCGCTTGTCGTGCTGCTTCCGGCCCTCGGCCAGCCCAAGCGTGATCTTCGCGACGCCCCGGTCGCTGAAATGGATGTCGAGCGGCACCAGGGTCGTGCCTTCCCGGGTCACCGACCCGGCCAGGGTCCGCACCTGGTTCTTGTGCAGCAGCAGCTTGCGCGGCCGGCGGGGCTCGAAGCGGGCCATGAAGCTGCCCGCCTGCCATTCCGGGATATAGGCGTTGAAGAGAAACATCTCCCCGTCGCGCTCGCCCGCCCAGGCATCGATCAGGCTGGCGCGACCGGCCCGGAGGGATTTCACCTCCGGTCCCATCAGCACCACGCCGGCCTCGAGCGTCTCGTTGATCGTGTAGTCGTGCCGGGCCTTGCGGTTCTGGGCCGCGATGCCGTGGCTGATCAGCGAGCTCTTCTTCTTCTGGCGCGCCATGGGGTCCTGGCCTGGAGAAAGCGGGGCCGCAGCATGTAGGGCGGCCGCCCCCGCTTTACCAGCGTCAGTTCAGAAGACCGGCGGACACCATGGCGTCGCGCACCCGGGCCTTGGTGCCCTCGGCGACCGGGGCCATCGGCAGCCGGCAGAGCTCGGTACCCTTGCCGAGCAGGGAGGCGGCATATTTCACCGGCCCCGGCGACGTCTCGCAGAACATCGCGTCGTGCAGCGGCGTCAGCCGGTCCTGGATCTCCATCGCATCCGCGATGCGGCCGTCCCGCCAGGCCTTGTGCATCTGGGCGCAAAGCCGCGGCGCCACATTGGCGGTGACCGAGATGCAGCCATGCCCGCCGGCCGCCATGAAGGCGAGCGCGGTGTGATCCTCGCCCGAGAGCTGCGCGAAATCCGGCCCGCAGCTGCGCCTGGTATGCAGCGGCCGGGTCAGGTTCGCGGTCGCATCCTTCACGCCGACGATGTTCGGATGCTTCGCGAGCCGCCCCATCGTCTCCGCGCTCATGTCGACCACGCTGCGCGGGGGGATGTTGTAGATGATCACCGGCAGGTCGACCGCATCCGCGATCGCCATGAAGTGCATGTAGAGCCCTTCCTGGGTCGGCTTGTTGTAATAGGGCGTCACCACCAGCGCCGCGTCGGCCCCCGCCTCCTTCGCGTGGCGGGTCAGGCGGATCGCCTCCGCCGTGCTGTTGCTGCCCGCGCCCGCGATCACCGGCACGCGCCCGCCCGCCGCCTCGACGCAGAGTGCGACGACCCGGTCATGCTCTTCATGGCTCAGGGTCGGGCTCTCCCCGGTGGTGCCGACCGGGATCAGCCCCTCGGTGCCTTCGGCGATCTGCCACGCGACCAGTTCGCGGAACGCTTTCTCGTCGAGACCGCCGTCGCGCTGCATCGGCGTGATCAACGCCACCATCGAGCCCTTCAGCATGCCGCGTTCCCCCTTATTCGGATCCG
Source organism: Roseomonas sp. (assembly GCA_036499545.1). Classification (GTDB taxonomy): domain Bacteria; phylum Pseudomonadota; class Alphaproteobacteria; order Acetobacterales; family Acetobacteraceae; genus Plastoroseomonas. The sequence continues at coordinate 2,647 of DASYDR010000029.1, forward strand.
AGCCGACCCTAGTCACACGGCTGGCGCGGGACAAGCGGCAGGCCCATCGGCTAGCTTCCATTCCGTCATGCGATTCATGCTCCCCTTCCTCGCGCTCCTCGCCCTGCCGATCACGGCCGCCGCCCAGCCCTGGGCACCGGAACCGGCCCGCGCGGCCGGGCGGCTGGCTTTGGCCGCGGTCAACATCAACCGCTGGGTGGAGGCCGACAGCCTTGCCACCGCGGCCGATCCGCTGGCCCGCAAGCTGGTCACCTGGCTGCGCCTGACCGCCCGCAACGCCCCGGCGACCGGCGCGGAACTGGCCCGCTTCATCGATGAGAATCCGGACTGGCCCTTCCCGGACAGCCTGATGCGCCGCGCGGAGGAGGTGATCGCCACCGGCGGCATGGAGGATGCCGACATCCTCCGCCTCTATGCCCGCAACCACCCGCGCGGCCTGCCGGCCGCCATGGCGCTCGCCGATGCCCTGACCCGGGCCGGCCGCGCCGCGGACACGGCGCCCATGCTGCGCCGCACCTGGGCCGAAGGCGCCGCCGACAGCTTCGCCGAGGACGCCTTCCTCGCGCGCTTCGCCGGCATCCTCACCCAGGACGACGCCTGGCGCCGCTTCGACCGGCTTTCCTTCGGGCGCGATACCGCCGCCGCCGCGCGGGCCGCGCAGCGCCTGACCGGTGCCCGCCGCGCCCAGGCCGACGCGCGGCTGGCCGGCAGCGGTGACGATATCGGCGCCGTCCTGGAAACCGCGCGCACCCTGCGCCGCACCGATCGCGACCTCGAGGCCGCGGCCGCCTGGCGTGCCGGCGAACGCCTCCAGCGCGACATCTCGCCCGAGGCGCAGCGCGCCGTGTGGACGGAACGCCAGGTGCTGGCGCGCAAGCTGCTGCGCCTGGGCAATATCCAGGAGGCCTATCGCGTCGCCGCCGAGAATGGCCAGTCCACCCCCGGCGAGTCGCGGCAGGAGGCGGAATTCCTCGCCGGCTTCATCGCGCTCCGCCGGTTGAACGACGCGGCCGGCGCCCAGCGCCATTTCGCGCGCCTGGCGGAAGGCAGCCGCAGCGTCATCACCCGCGCGCGCGCCGCCTATTGGGAAGCGCGGGCGCTGGCCGCCGCGGGCAATGCCGATGCCGCCCGCGCCCGCTACGAAACCGCGGCCACGCTGCCGGCCGCCTTCTATGGCCAGCTTGCCGCGCTGGCGCTGGGCGAGGACAGCGCCCGGCTGTCCGCCCGCATCACCGGCACGCCGATGCCGCCCGCCACGCCGGAACGCGCCGTCGCCTTCGCGGGGCGGGAGTTGACCCGGGCGGTGGTGACGCTGACCGATCTCGGCGACCCGCGCCGGGCGCGCATCTTCCTGCTGCGGCTGGAGGATCTGGCGGCCGATCCGGTGGACCAGCTGCTCGCCGCGCGGCTGGCGATCGCGGTCGGCCGGCCCGACCACGCGGTCTGGGTGGCGCGCCGCGCCGGCGCCGATGGCGTGATGCTGCTCGATGACGGCTGGCCGGCGCCCTACCAGGCCAATGTCGACCAGCCGGAAGCGCCGATCATCTATGCGATCACCCGTCAGGAGAGCAATTTCGACCCGGAGGCGGTCAGCGCCGCCAATGCGCGCGGGCTGATGCAGCTGCTGCCCTCGACGGCGACGCTGGTCGCCCGCCGCCTCGGCATCCCGCATGCGACGGCGATGCTGACCGGCGACCCGCAGCACAACATGCGGCTGGGCGCGGCCTATATCCAGCAGATGCTGGACCGCTACGACGGCGCCCTGCCGCTGGCCGCCGCCGCCTACAATGCCGGGCCTGGCCGCGTCGACGAATGGCTCGGCACCTATGGCGACCCGCGCGCGACGGTCGACGTCATCGACTGGATCGAGCAGATCCCCTTCGCCGAAACCCGCAACTACGTGCAGCGCATCATCGAGAACACGGTGATCTACCGGGCGCGCGACCCGGCGCTGGCCTCGGCGCCGCATCCCCTCGCCCGTTTCCTCAACCGCGGACCTTAGAGGCTGTTTGGCAACTGCCGCGGTCGGTCTGGCGGATCTTTTCCGCCCCTGCGGCGCCAGTTGCATCGCCCGATACGACAGGAAAGAAAAATCCTCCGCCACGCCTCTGCCGCCGCTATTTCCAGGCAGACCCTCAGGGAGTCCGACGTCATGGCCGCTTCGCCTCTCGCTCGCCGACTGCTGGTTCTGGGCTTCGGCGGTTCGCTCACCGCCCTCGCCGCGCCGGCGGCCCCCGCCGCCGCGCAGCAGCGGCGGCCCTATACCGGCTATTCCGACAGCGACCCGCGCGACGGCGCGGGACATGGGCGGCCGCGCACCGGCAATTCGGATAGCGACCCACGTGATGCCGCGGGACGCGGGCGCCCCACCACCGGCTATTCCGACAACGACCCGCGCGACGGCGCGGGGCGCGGGCGGCCGCGCACCGGCAATTCGGACAGTGATCCGCGCGACGCCGCCGGGCGCGGGCGCCCCACCACCGGCTACTCCGACAACGATCCGAACGATGCAGCGGGACGCGGACGCCGCCGATGAGCCGACGCAGCGTCGCCGTCACCGCCCATGACGGGCTGGCGCTGCATGCCGAGGAATGGCGGCCGCCGGCCGGCATCCCGCGGCGCACGCCGATTCTCTGCCTCTCCGGCATCACCCGCAACGGCAGCGACTTCCGTGCGCTGGCGGAGCGGCACGCGGCGAAGCGCCGCGTCGTCACCCTGGATTATGCCGGGCATGGCGGCAGCGACCGTGCCGAGGACCCAGCCCGGTACCGCCCCGACGCCATGCTGCGCGATGTGCTGGATGTGATGACGGCACTCCGCCTCGGCCGCTGCATCCTGGTCGGCACCAGTTTTGGCGGGCTGATCGGCATGGCGCTCGGCGTGCTGCGCCCGGCGGCGCTGGCGGGCGTGGTGCTGAACGACATCGGCCCCGAGATCGGCAGCGAAGGCCGCGCCTGGGTGCTGGATTTCCACCGCCGCGATCCCGCCGCCGCCAGCCTGGCCGATTGTGTCGCCATCCTGCAGGAGCATCTGCCGGCGATGCCGCATCTGGATGCGGCCGGCTGGCTGGACCTGGCCGACCGGACCTATGCGGAGGGACCGGACAGGCGCTTCCACCCACGCTGGGACACTCGCGTGCTGGACGCCGCGGTCGGCAACGACACCGGCGCGGTGCCGGATCTCTGGGCCCTGTTCCGCTCGCTCGCGGATCTGCCGCTGCTCCTGGTCTGGGGCGAGGCGAGCCGGCTGCTGCACAAGGCGACGGTGGAGCGGATGCAGGCTGCCCATCCCCGCATGCGGGTCCTGCCCCTGCCCGGCACCGGCCATGCGCCGACCCTGACCGAGCCGGCCGCGATCGCCGGCATCGACGCCTTCATCGAGACCATCGCGTGACCCCGCCACGTCTGATCGCCAGCGTCCTCGGCATCGGCTTCCTCCGTCCCGCCCCGGGCACCTGGGGTTCCGCGGTGGTGCTGCCCTGCGCGCTGCTGGGGCCGCTGCCCTGCCTGATCCTCGGCCTGCTGGTGCTGCTGGCCGGCTTCCTGGCCGTCCGCCGCCTGCCCGATGCCGAGGCTGATCCCGGCTGGATCGTGGTGGATGAAGCGGCGGGCCAGTTGCTGGCACTCGCCGCCCTGCCGGCGCAGCCCTCGCTGATCGGCGTCGCCGCCGCTTTCCTGCTGTTCCGGGCCTTCGACATCCTGAAGCCCGGCCCGGTCGGCTGGGCGGACCGGCAGCACGGCGCCCTCGGCGTCATGCTGGACGATGCCGTCGCTGGCGCGCTGGCGGCGGCGCTGCTGGCGGGGTTCAGCGTCTGGCAACCGGGAGTGCTCGGCCAATGATAGACGATACGGTACTCGGCAGCGCGGCCGCGCTGCTCGCGGCCCTGCACGCCAGGGGCCTGACCGTGACCACGGCGGAAAGCTGCACCGGCGGGCTGATCGCCGGTGCGATCACCGCCATCCCGGGCAGTTCGGCCTCCCTGGAGGCCGGCTTCGTCACTTACTCCAACCTTGCCAAGCAGCGCATGATCGGGGTGCCGGAAAGCTTGCTGATCGCCCATGGCGCGGTCAGCGAACCGGTTGCCCGCGCCATGGCCGAAGGCGCCCGCGCCGTGGCCGGGGCCGATCTGGCGCTGGCCTGCACCGGCATCGCCGGACCGGGCGGCGGGGTGCCAGGCAAGCCGGTCGGCACCGTTTTCATCGCGGCCGCGGTTCAGGGCGAAACCCGCGTCCTGCACCGGATCTTTCCGGGCGATCGCGCCGCGATACGCGCGGCGACGGTGGCGGAGGCCATCGATCTGGGGTTAATGTTAGTCACGAGGCCGTGACAAACTGAAGCTGTGCTGCAATGCAGCGAACACTTCCTCGCAGGCGCCGGAGACTGATTCAGTATACACTTGCCGGCAAAGGGAGACGTCTGATGCGGCTACGCGTCCTTGTTTTCAGCCTCGTCGCGCTAGGCGCCACGGCATTGGCCGCGCCGGTCGCGCATGGCCAGGGCGCGTCGCCTCCCGCCCAGGGCGGGCCCCGCATACCGGTCACGACGGATCCCGCCCGGGTCGGCGCGATGCCGATCGAAATCGCCGCCAATGGCACCGTCGTCGCGGATGCGGTGGTCACCATCCGCCCCCGCGTCGATGGCCAGATCGAGCAGGTGCATGTGCGCGAAGGCCAGATGGTCCAGCGCGGCGAGCTACTCTTCACCCTGGATACCCGCATGAACCGCGCGATCCTGCAGCAGCAGGAAGCGCAGCTCACCCGCGACCGCGCGCTCGCGACCCGGGCCCAGGCCGATGCCGCCCGCTACCAGTCGCTGCGCGGCGAAGGCTTCGCCGCCCAGCAGCGCTTCGAGCAGGCGCAGGCCGATGCCGCTTCCGCCGCGGCCAATGTGCAGGCCGATGAGGCGCTGATCGCGCAGACACGGCTGCAGATCGCCTTCGCCTCGATCACCGCGGAAGTCGGCGGCCGCCTCGGCACCCTGCCGCTGCGGGAAGGAACCTTCCTGCGCCTGGCCGAGACCACGGCGCTGGCGACCATCACCCGGATGGATCCGATCTTCGTGCAGTTCGCGATCCCGGAGCGCTGGCTCGAGGAAGTGCAGACGGCGCTGGCCAATGGCACCGCCCGGGTGCGGGTGCATGCCGATGGCGACCGGTCGGCGCCGCTGGAAGGCAGCCTCGCCTTCGTGGACAGCGCCGTCGACACCGCGACCGGCACCATCACCCTGAAGGCGCGCTTCTCGAACGCCGACATGCGGCTCTGGCCCGGGCGCTACGTGCAGGTCACGCTGACCCCGCGCGACGAGGATGGCGCGACCAGCGTGACGGCCGCCGCCGTGCAGACCGGCCCGAACGGGCGCTTCGTCTATGTCCTGACCCCGGAAGGCGTCGCCCGCCGGCGCCCGGTGCAGCTGCTGCGCATGGCCGGCGACCGCGCCGTGATCCAGGGCGAGGTGGCGGCGGGCGAGGCGGTGATCATCGACGGCGCCCAGCGCGTCACCGATGGCAGCCGCGCCGTGGCCCGGGCGGTGAACGAGGCCCGCGCCCACAGCGAAGGCCGCACCCAATGAGCATTTCGGAGACCTGCATCCGCCGGCCGGTGATGACGAGCCTGCTCTGCATCGCCGCCGTCATCGCCGGCATCATCGCCTATACCAAGCTGCCGGTCGCCGCCGTGCCGCGCGTCGATTTCCCGGTCATCACCGTCACCGCGACTCTGCCGGGCGCCAGCCCGGAGACCATGGCGACCAGCGTCGCCCTGCCGCTGGAGCGGGAATTCTCGACCATCGCCGGCATCGACACCATGTCCTCGACCAGTGGTCAGGACACCACGACGGTCACGCTGCAATTCGTGCTCGACCGCGATATCGACGCCGCGGCGGTGGACGTGCAGGCCGCGCTGACCCGCGCGCAGCGGCGGCTGCCGATCGAAATGACCACGCCGCCTTCCTTCCGG
>DASYDR010000030.1:0-11606 GCA_036499545.1 Roseomonas sp.
GGTCCTGGCCCGGCCGGACCAGGCAGGCCGACCACGCGATCATCCTGTGGCGTCAGGAAGCGCGGCTGCAGACTGCCGACCAGCGGATCCTCGCCGGCCAGCGGCAGGAGTTCGGCCACGGCTTCGTTGCCCGGCAGCCAGGCGCCCTGCAGCAGAACCAGCGCCCGACCCGTGGCCGCGACCGCCGCCAGCGCGGTGCCGAGTGCGGCGCCGCCGCCGCCGGGCAGGCTGAGCACCTCCGGCCGCGAGGCGGCGGCCATGGCGCGCGGCGGCACCAGGAACAGGCGCCTGCCGGGCTGCAGCAATCCGGCGCGATCGCGCAGCAGGTCGAGATACGTCTCCAGGGCGTCTGGCTTCAGCGTCTCCTCTGACAAATCCAGGAACAGGTCGAAGGCGTCGGGCGGCAGCATCGTCATGGGCCGTTGACTACTCAGCTACTTGGGCCGGGGCGGCCGCCGCCGGCAGGACGGAAAGCGCCTGGCGTAGCGGGCCATAGGCGGCATCGGCGGAGAGCAGCGCGGCGATCCGCGCCCGTTCGCGACGCAGGGCCTGATCGGGCGCCGCCTCCCGCAACAGGCGGATGACCGCCTCGCCGAAAGCGTACCAGTCCCGTGCCAGCGTGCAGTAGCCGCGCAACTCCGGGCTGATGCCGTCCACCCCGCTCGGCCACAGCACGATCGGCTTCAGGTGCGCCAACGCCTCCAGCACCTTGATCTTCAGGCCGGTGCCGGCGACGGCGGGGTTGATGACAAGCCGGGCCGCGGCATAGGCGGCCTGCAGATCGTCGACACGGCCAAGGCGGCGGACCCCGTCCACCGCGCCCGGAAGCGCGTCCCCGACCGAGCCGACGACGTCGAGCCGCGCCTCGGGCATGGCGGCACGGATGCGGGGCCAGGCGAAGCGCAGGAAGTCGAGCAGCCCCTTCACGTTCATCGCATTGGCCGAGGCGACCAGCAGCAGCACCGGCGCCGTGATCGACGGCAGCTCCGCCGGTATTGGCATGTCGACACCAACGGTCAGCACCTCGACCCCCGGTGCGATGCGGCGCAGCGCCTCGCTCTCCTCAGGCTGGATGCCGAGTGCGATGTCGGCGCGGCGCAGCAACATGCCTTCCTCGGCTTCGCTCAGCGCCGTTCCGTTTCGGATTCCAAAAGACGCAACCTTGTCCGCCGCCGTCGAGAACACGTCATGCGTATCGACGATCTTCAGCACTCCGGGGCGCAGCAGGGGCAGGCCACGCGTCATGAAGACGTAATTGGCAAGCACGGCCTGCGGTTGCAGCGCGCCATCGAGCGCCAGCAAGACCTCAAGCAGCGCATCCGGGCTGAAGACCCTCACCTGGTCGAGCAGGCGGAGCGCCCCGGTCGGCGCGGACTCATCGAGCCGCGCGGCGAAGTCGCCGCTGTGGCCCTTCAGCGCCGCCATCGCCGCTGGGGTCTGAGGGTCGGAGAACTGGTATTGCAGCCGGCCGTCGCGTCCGATCAGCACCAGATCGGCATATTCGGAGGCCACGCGTTGCAGCGTCTCGGCCGACGGCTCCTCACCCGGCAACGGGCAATAGAGCAGTACCACCCGCCAACCCTCCTGGCGCAACCAGCTCAGCATGCGATGGATGCGGTACTCATTGCCGGCGCGCGGCGGACAGGGCGCGACGTGGCTGAGGCAGAGTATCGTGCCGCGCAAGGCTGTGCTTCCCGGCGCGGCCGGCGCGGCCGTCCGCAAGGGCTCTGGCCGGAGCTTGACCTGCACGGCGGGGCCAGCGTGCCGCGGCGGCGTGGGCTGGGTCCCGTTGTCCGCCTGCGGCGCCAGCGGCAGGCCTGTGCGGCGGGCTTGCCGATATTCACGCAGACGCCGGGGCGCCTGCCGTGTGACGATCCACCAGCCCAGCCGGGCGCAGCGATGCAGCAGGCGATTCAGCACCGGGCGCCGGCCGAGGGCGTCGCGCAGGCGGGAGATAGCGCGCCAACTGGTTGAGTTCAGCACGAGGTCGAGGCGCGCCTGCATGGCGTCGCGGCACGCCCGCGCCTCTTCCAGGGCCTGCTCAGCTTCCAGCAAGCGGTGAGCAAGAAGCCCCTGCTGGAAGTATTTCGCCTCCTCGGCGGTGGTCAGCCGCGCCGCCAGCGCCTCCCGATCCGTGATCGCCTGCCGGCTATCCCGCTCGGCAGCGTCGCGCGCCTGCTCGGCTGCGTCGCGTGCCTGCTCGGCCTCACCCTGCATCCGGCGCGAGGTGCCGAGCAGGATATCGCGCATCAGCGGCTCGCCGAGCCTGGCGAAGGTGCCGCGCAGCAGGTTGAGCCCCTCGGGCTCGCCTGCCATGGCGAATAATGGGCGCAGCGCCTCCGGCAACTCCGGTCCGATCGCGGCGACGCCGAGGCCATGACCGTGCAGGAACTCGAAGGCTGGGTATTCGGCTGCCAGTTCAGCCCAGAAGCGCCAGACGCCGAAATCACGCTCGCGCACATTGGTGTCGTGGAACAGCAGGATGGCGCGGCGCGACAGCTTCGGCTTCCAGGTCAGGAAGTCGTGCTTGACCGCTTCGTAGCTGTGCAGCCCATCGATATGCAGCAGGTCGATCGAGCCTGGGTCGAAATGCGCCACCGCCTCATCGAAACGCGCGCGCACCAAACGCGAGAAATCCGCATAGCGGGGGTCGTGCCAGCGCGAGAGATCCTCATGGACGTCTTCGCCATAGAAGCCCGCGTGCGGGTCGCCTTCCCAGCTGTCGACGCCGAAGCACTGGGTGCGCAGGTCGAGCCGGCGCACCGCCTGACAGAAGGCAATATAGGAATTGCCGGAATGGACGCCGAGCTCCACCAGGCGCCGTGGTTGCAGGCGTTGCATGAGCCAGAAAGCGAAGGGGATGTGGGCGGCCCAGGAATTGGGCGAGACCAGGCGTTCCGGGTACCACAGACAAGGCTGCAGATCGGGCGCCGTCATCCATTCCAGGCCCGATATGCGCGCGGCCGCATCATCCATAATTCTGCTTCCGATCTATATCACTGGCCGGGACCGCGATCATTACAGGGCATCAGCCCTGCGGGCTGTGCCATCACGGTAACAGTTGTTGGTGATGGGGGCGAGTATCGCGGCCGGGAAGCGTCTTCGGTCGGCGGCCAATCGCACGCGGCGAACTCGGCCAAGCTCCGCGACGGCACAGCGGCCAGAGATGGCCGATAGCGACCTTGATGATGTCCCGAAAGGGAGTGATTCAGGATGCGCGCCGAGCGTGATGCCTTGCCTTCGAGCCAGGCGCTCGGAAACAAAATGGCGTCCCCTAGGGGATTCGAACCCCTGTTACCGCCGTGAGAGGGCGGTGTCCTAGGCCTCTAGACGAAGGGGACCCAGACGCGAGGCGCGCCTTCTAGCCCCCCGCCGCCGGACACGCAACCACCCTTCCGCCAGTTTCTTCCCAATCCGGCGAAATATCCTCATTCGCCCAGCCGGATCTCCCGCGTGACGGTGCCGCGGCGCGGATCCAGCAGCAGCACGCGGTCCCCCTCCGGACGCCGCACCCAGATCGCGACCACGCCGTCGCCGGCGCTGACGCCCTGGATCGCGGTGCCCTCGGGCTGGTGCAGCGCCACGCCGCCGCCGGCCGTGGCACCGCCCCCGCCGAGCTTCTGGACGAGCGCGATCGCAAGCCCCACGGTGCCCACGACAATGAGCACCCCCATCACCCCGACAAGAATCTTGAGCCCACGCACCGACGACACCCCCAGCCTGTTCGAAATCCACGCGAGCCCCGCCGATGCCGGCAACCGTGCCGACCGGTTCCTCGCCGCGGCGATAGGCTCGCTGTCGCGTTCCCGCGTCAAGGCGCTGATGGAAGCCGGGCACGCCACCCGCGATGGCGCGGTGCTGACCGATCCTTCGGAAGCGATCCGCGCCGGCGCCCTCTATGCGCTGCGGGTGCCGCCGCCGGAGCCCGCGACGCCGATCGCCCAGGACATCCCGCTGACCATCCTGCACGAGGATGCCGACATCATCGTGCTCGACAAGCCGGCCGGCCTCGTCGTCCACCCGGCCCCCGGCAATCTCGACGGCACCCTGGTCAACGCGCTGCTGGCGCATGCCGGCGACGACCTGCCGGGAATCGGCGGCGAGAAGCGGCCCGGCATCGTGCATCGGCTGGACAAGGACACCTCCGGCGTCATGGTCGTCGCCAAGACCGAACGCGCCCACCATGCCCTGTCAGAAGCCTTCGCGACCCGCGACCTGGACCGCAGCTACATCGCGCTGTGCTGGGGCCTGCCGCAGCCGCTGGAAGGGGAGGTCGAGGCCGCGATCGGCCGTCACCCGGTCGACCGCAAGCGCATGGCCGTGCTGACCGGTCGCGATGCCGTGACCCGGGGCAAGACCGCGCTCACCCGCTATGCCGTCACACGCGGTTACGGCACCGCCTGCGCCCTGGTCCGCTGCAAGCTGATGACGGGGCGGACGCACCAGATCCGCGTCCAGCTGGCCCATATCGGCAATCCTCTGGTGGGCGACCCGGTCTATCTGCGCCGCATTCCGGCCGCTGCCCGCACCCTGGCGGAGCCCGTGCGCCAGGCACTTCTGGCCTTTCCGCGCCAGGCGCTGCACGCCGCCAGCCTGGGCTTCCGTCACCCGGTCACCGGGCAGCAGCTGCACTTCGAAACGCCGCTGCCCGCCGACATGCAGGCGCTGGTCGAATTGCTGGATGGTAACGGGCGGTAACCCGACTGTTGCGGTCGGGTTTTTCTTGCCCGAATCCGGCCGCGGCGCTATAACCCTTCTGCCGAGGCAGCCCAGGCGCCGCTTCGATGCCGTGAGTGACCGCCTTGACTGGGCGTCCGATGATCGAGGGGCCGCCAAGCCCGCAGGTCTGAATCGGCCGCCCGATCGACAAGGTCAGGGTGCAACGGCTGGGCCTGGGACGCGTTCGGTCAGGCAGGGCGTAACCTCTGAGGGAGGTCCGCCGAACCTGAGATCGAGGCTTGCCGGAGCATCCTCCGGTCAACCATTCCGCCGATCGGGCCCCGCCATCACGGGGAAGCCCCTCGGTTCAGGAGGCAGATGAGTATCATGGCTTCCATTTCAATGAGTGCGATGGCCCCCGAGGGCAATCTTTCGCGTTATCTGCAGGATATCCGCAAGTTCCCGATGCTCTCCCCGGAGGAGGAGCTGTCGCTCGCCAAGCGCTGGAAGGACAAGGGGGACAGCGACGCGGCGCATAAGCTCGTCACCTCCCACCTCCGGCTCGTCGCCAAGATCGCCATGGGTTACCGCGGCTACGGCCTGCCGGTCGGTGAGCTGATCAGCGAAGGCAATGTCGGCATGATGCAGGCGGTCCGGCGCTTCGACCCGGAACGCGGCTTCCGCTTGGCGACCTACGCCATGTGGTGGATCCGCGCCGCCATCCAGGAATACATCCTGCACAGCTGGTCGCTCGTGAAGATGGGCACCACCGCCGCGCAGAAGAAGCTGTTCTTCAACCTGCGGCGCCTGAAGGGCCAGATGGCCGCGCTGGAGGAAGGCGACCTGAAGCCGGAACACGTCAGCAAGATCGCCACGACGCTGCAGGTGCCGGAACAGGATGTGGTGTCGATGAACCGGCGCCTTGCTTCCTCCGACCAGTCGCTGAACGCGCCGGTGCGCGCCGACAGCGAGGGCGAGTGGCAGGATTGGCTGGTCGACGACAGCGAGAGCCAGGAAGAGGAGCTGGCGGAACGGCAGGACATGTCGAACCGCCGCGAGCTGCTCGGCGAAGCACTGAAGACGCTGAACGAGCGGGAGCGCCACATCCTGATCGAGCGCCGCCTGAAGGAAGAGCCGACGACGCTCGAGGAACTCTCGCAGCAGTACAACATCAGCCGCGAGCGGGTGCGCCAGATCGAGGTTCGCGCCTTCGAGAAGCTGCAGAAGAGCATGAAGCAGCAGATCGTGGAGAAGCGCCTCGAACTGGCCTGATCCGGTTAGAGCAGGATGCGTTCGCAAGCGCTCACGCATCCTGCTCCAGAGCTTTGTTTGGTCGCGTGATTCACGGTTTTCGGTGAGTCCACCTCAACCGATCACGCTCCAGGCGAAGGGTTCGGGAAGGGCGCGGGGCGCAGGCTCCGCGCCCTTTCCGTTTGCCCGGCGGCGCGCAGCCCGGCTGCCGCCCGACTCGTCATATTCGATTGTCGAAAATCGACAATCGAACTATGCTGGCGACATGGATGCTTCCGACGCCGCCCTCGATGTTCTGGCCGCCCGTCATCTCGGCGGCCGCCGCTCCATGCCCGATGCGGTGGCGGAGGCGCTGCGGGAAGGCATCCTCACCGGCCTGCTGCCCGCCGGCCGCCAGCTCAAGCAGGACCACCTGGCCCGCCGCTTCGGCGTCAGCCGCGCACCGGTGCGGGAAGCCCTGCAGGTCCTGGCCGGGGAGGGGCTGCTGAGCGTCAGCCGCCACCGCGGCGTCATCGTGGCGCCGGCCGATCCCGCCGACCTCACCGAAATCACCGAGCTGCGCGGCCTGCTCGAAGGCCATGCGATGCGCCTGTCCGGCCCGCGCCTCTCGGCCGCGGATTTCGAGGAAGCCGCGGCCTTGCTGGACGAAGCGGAAACCACGGGTCAGGAGCCGGCATTGCAGGCCGATCTCCACTGGCGCTTCCACCGCACCCTGCTGCGCGGTGCCGAGCGCCCGCGCGTGCTGACGCAGATCGAACATCTGCACATCGCCGTCTCCCGCTACCTGCTGCCCGCCTGGAGCGCGGCCGGGCTCTCGATCGGCTGGGTGGCATCGCATCGCGACCTGCTCCGCCTGATGCGGTCCGGCCAGGCCGATGCGGCGGCGGAACTCAACAGCAGCCAGATCGAGGAAGCGCGGCACCGCGTCGCCGCCTGGCTGCAGATCCAGGAGCCAGCATGAGCACCGACACCACAGGCTTCAGCGCCGCCATCGACGCCACCGGCAAGCGGGTACTCACCTTCGACTGTTATGGCACGCTGATCGATTGGGAGACCGGGATCCTGGCGGTGACCCGCCCCTGGCTGGCCGCCGCCGGCCGCGCCGAGATCCCGGACGACCTGGTGCTTTCCGCCTTCGCGCTGCATCAGGCGCGGCACCAGCAGGTGCGGCCCGCGCTGCTCTATACGGAGGTGATGTCGCGGAGCTGGGCCGATATCCAGGCGACCTTCGGCCTGCCCGAGGATGCCGGCCAATGCGCCGCCTTTGCCGCCTCCTGCGGGGATTGGCCGCCCTTTGCGGATACGGTTGCCGCATTGCGCCGCCTGTCCGCCCGCTTCGCCCTCGTGATCCTGTCGAATGTCGATGACGCCTCGCTCGCGCGCAGCCTGCGGTTGCTCGAGGTGCCCTTCCTGCTGACCGTCACCGCGGAACGTGTCGGATCCTACAAGCCGGGCCTGCCGCATTTCGAGACCGCGATTGCGGATCTGGCGGCGCGGGGCTTCGCCAAGGCCGAGATCCTGCATGTGGCGCAGAGCCGCCACCATGATGTCGATCCCGCCGCCCGGATCGGCATCCCGACCGTCTGGGTCAATCGCCGCCACGGCCGGCGCGGCACCGGCGCCACCATCGCCAATACCGCCATTCCCTTCGCCCAGGTGCCGAGCCTGGCCGCGCTCGCGGATGCCCTGGCCCTCTGATATCGGGCCGCCGATACGATCGGGTGGCGCGGCTTTCACCCCGTTGCCTCCCTGTCGTCACAAGTGTATGCACTTCTGACGACAGGATCGCCCGTGACCTCCATCCCGGAACCGCTCAGCGTCCAACGCTCCACCGACCGGCTCTATGAGCGGGTCAAGGCGATGGTCACCGCCTACCGCCTGCGGCCGGGCGAGCGGATCAATGAGGTGGAGCTGGCGCGCCAGTTCGGCGTCAGCCGCACCCCGCTGCGGGAAGCGCTGAACCGCCTGGCCTCGGAAGGCTTTCTCTCGGCCACCGCCAATCGCGGCTACCATATCCGCCCGCTCGATCCGCACGGCGTGCTGATCCTCTACGAATACCGCGCGGTGGTGGAAGTCGGCGCCCTGCGGCTGAGCTGCGAGCGCGCGTCGGATGAGGCGCTGGCCGAACTCGAGGCCTTCGCGGCCCGCAGCCGCGACGAGCCCGATGGCGACGTGCAGGCGCTGCGGGTCCTGGCGCTGGACGAGGAATTCCACGAACGCCTGGCCGTGCTGTCCGGCAACGACGAATTCCTGCGCTCCATCCGGTCGATCAACGACCGCATCCGCTTCGTGCGCTGGATCGACATGCAGAACCGCCGCGCCGGCACCCAGAGCGAGCACATGGCAATCGTCCGCCATCTGCGGATGCGCGACGCCAATACGGCGGCGGCGCTGCTGCGCCGGCACATCACGCGGCGTCTCGACCAGATCGTCGAGGTGATCAAGGCCGGCTATGCCGAGATCTATACCGACAACGCCCTGGCGGCGCATGTGGTGGGGGAGAGTATGGGCCCCACCGCGCCCCGGCAATGACCATCCAGCAAAGGCAACGTCCCATGTCCGACATCACCCGCCTCGACCAGAACGCGCGCCGCAGCCGCGCCGTGGTGCATGGCGACACCGTCTATCTCGGCGGCCAGACCGCCGATGACCGCGCCGCCGACATCGCCGGCCAGACCCGCCAGGTGCTGGCGAAGATCGACGAGATGCTGGCCGCCGCCGGGACCGACAGGTCGAAGCTGCTGAACATCACCATCTGGCTGAAGTCGATGGCCGATTTCGCCGCGATGAACGCGGTCTATGACGCCTGGGTGGTGCCCGGCCAGACGCCGGCCCGCTGCTGCGGCCAGGTCGAGCTGGCGCTGCCGGAGATCAAGGTCGAGATCATGGCGATCGCGGCGCGCTGAGCCATGGACAGCCATCAGAACAGCGGCTTCCGGCCCGCGAAGCGCATCGCCGCGATCGAGGTCTCGGAGATCCTGCGCATCGGCGCCGCCGCGGCGCGGCTGAAGAAGGAAGGCCGCCCGGTGATCGTGCTCGGCGCCGGCGAGCCCGATTTCGACACCCCCGACAACATCAAGGAAGCGGCCAATCGCGCCATCGCCGCGGGTGCCACCAAATACACCGCGCTCGACGGCACCGCCGATCTGAAGGCGGCGATCGCGGAGAAGTTCCGCCGCGACAATGTGCTGGATTTCGCGCCGGAGGAGATCAGCGTCGGTGCCGGCGCCAAGCAGGTCATCCACAACGCGCTGATGGCGACGCTGGATGACGGCGACGAGGTGATCCTGGCCGCGCCCTATTGGACCTCCTATGCCGATATGGTGGCGATCGCCGGCGGCGTGCCGGTACCGGTGGTCTGCCGGGAGGAGAACGGCTTCCGCCTGGACGCCGCCGACCTGGAACGCGCCATCACGCCCCGCACCCGCTGGCTGATGCTGAATTCGCCGTCCAACCCGACCGGCAGCGCCTATGCGGCGGCGGATCTGCGGCCGATCCTGGATGTGCTGCTGCGGCATCCGCAGGTCTGGCTGATGTCGGACGAGATCTACGAGCATCTCTGCTACGGCAATTTCGTCTTCCGCAGCGCGCTGAGCGTGGAGCCCGCGCTGCGCGACCGCACGCTGACGATCAACGGCGTGTCGAAATCCTATGCCATGACCGGCTGGCGCATCGGCTACGGCGCCGGCCCGCGCGCGCTGATCGCGGCGATGGCGGTGGTGCAGAGCCAGAGCACCTCCAACCCCAGCTCGGTCTCCCAGGCCGCGGCGGTGGAAGCGCTGACCGGGCCGCAACAGGTGGTGGAGGAGCGGCGCCTGTCCTTCCAGCGCCGGCGCGACCTGGTGGTCGATGGGCTGAACGCCATCCCCGGCATCACCTGCCGCCGCCCCGAAGGCGCCTTCTACACCTATTCGAGCTGCGCCGGGCTGATCGGCCGCAAGACGCCGTCAGGGCGCGTGATCGACAGCGATACTGCCTTCTGCCGATATCTTTTGGAGGAACATGACGTGGCTGTGGTTCCCGGATCCGTCTTCGGACTGGCCCCCTTCTTCCGCATCTCCTACGCCGCGGCGGAGAGCGAGCTGAAGACCGCGCTCGCCCGCATCGCCCGCGCGGCGGAGGCGCTGCAATGAGCGGCGCGCGCAACGGCGGCCGCATCCTGGTCGACCAGCTCCGTGCCCAGGGCGTGGAGCGCGTCACCTGCGTGCCGGGCGAGAGCTACCTCGCGGTGCTCGACGCGCTCTATGATTCCGGCATCGACGTGCTGACCTGCCGCGCCGAGGGCGGGGCGGCCATGATGGCCGAAGCCTATGGCAAGCTCACCGGCCGGCCGGGCGTCTGCTTCGTCACCCGCGGCCCGGGTGCGACCAATGCCAGCCATGGCGTGCATATCGCCATGCAGGATTCGACGCCGCTGATCCTCTTCGTCGGCCAGATCGAATGCGGCATGCGCGAGCGCGAGGCCTTCCAGGAACTCGACTACCGCGCCGTCTTCGGTTCCATGGCGAAGTGGGTGACGGAGATCGACACCCCCGACCGCATCCCGGAACTGGTGGCGCGCGCCTTCCGCACCGCGATGCAGGGCCGCCCCGGCCCGGTGGTGATCGCGCTGCCGGAGGAGATGCTGGTGGCGATGGCGGAGGTGCCGGACGTGCCGCGGGTGGAACCGGCGCTGCCGGCGCCGGCGGCCGCCGATCTCGAGCGGCTGGGCGCCATGCTGGGGGCCGCGCGGCAGCCGATCGCGATCCTGGGCGGCTCCGGCTGGACCCAGGACGCGGTCGACCAGTTCGCGGCTTTCGCGGAGCGCTGGTCGCTGCCGGTCGCGACCTCCTTCCGCCGCGCCGACCGCTTCCGCTGGGATCACCCCTGCTACGCCGGCGATCTCGGCATCGGGCCGGCGCCGTCGCTGGCGGCGCGGGTGAAGGATGCCGATGTGCTGCTGCTGGTCGGCGGCCGCATGTCGGAAATGCCCTCCGGCTCCTACACGCTGCTCGATATCCCGGTGCCGAAGCAGGCGCTGGTGCATGTGCATCCGGGCGCCGAGGAACTCGGCCGCGTCTATGCGCCGACGCTCGCGATCCAGGCCAGCCCGAGCGCCTTCGCGGCTTCGCTCGCCGGTCTGCAGCCGGCCAGTGCGCCGTCCTGGGGCAATGCCACGCCGCAGGCGCATGCCGATTACCTCGCCTGGTCGGGCAATGCCCGCAAGCTGCCGGGCGAGTTCCAGTATGGCGAGGTGATGCGCTGGCTCGGCGACCGCCTGCCGCCGGAGGCGATCCTCTGCAACGGCGCCGGCAATTTCGCCGGCTGGCTGCACCGGCACCACCGCTTCTCCCGCCTCGGCACCCAGCTGGCGCCGACTTCCGGCTCCATGGGCTATGGCGTGCCGGCGGCGGTGATGGCGAAGCGGCAATGCCCGGACAGCCCGGTGCTGGTCGTGGCCGGTGACGGCGACTTCCTGATGAACGGCCAGGAATTCGCCACCGCCGTGCAGCACGACATCCCGATCATCGCCATCGTCATCGACAACGGCATGTACGGCACCATCCGCATGCACCAGGAACGCGACTAGCCCGGCCGCGTCTCCGCGACGCGGCTGAAGAATCCGGATTTCGCCGCCTATGCCCAGGCCTTCGGCGGCCACGGCGAAACCGTGGAGCGCACCGCGGACTTCGCGCCGGCCTTCAAGCGTGCCGTGG
>DASYDR010000031.1:0-35369 GCA_036499545.1 Roseomonas sp.
CGGCTTTCCTGCGTGACGCCCGCCGTGTGTTGGGTCGCGATCACGCGCGGGTCGCGCAGCAGCGGATGGTCGGCCGGCGGCGGCTCCTGCTCCCAGACATCCAGGCCGGCGGCGGCGATATGGCCGCTCTGCAGCGCGGCCTGCAGCGCCGCTTCGTCATGGATGGAGCCGCGCGCGGTGGTGACGAAGACCGCGCCGGGCTTCATCGCCGCGAAGGCGGCCGCATCCAGCATGCCGCGGCTGTCCGGCGTCAGCGGGCAATGCACGCTGATCACGTCGCTTTCCGCCAGCAGGGTCGCCTTGTCCACCTTCTCGGCGCCGCGCGCGGCGATGGCGGCGGCATCGAGATAGGGGTCGCAGGCCAGCACGCGGCAACGGAAGGCCGCTTTCAGGATCTCCGTGGTGCGGGTGCCGACATGGCCGATGCCGAACAGGCCCACGGTCTTGCCGAGCAGGTTGCGGCCGAGAAAATCCTCCCGCCGTTCCGCCCGCCCCGCCGCCATGCCGGCATGGCATTCGGGGAAGCGCTTCAGCAGCGCGAGCATCAGCCCGACCGCGTGTTCCGCCACGCCTTCGGCATTGCCGCCGGCCTGGTTGACCAGCAGCACGCCGGCCCGGGTGCAGGCATCGGGATCGATCGGGTCGTAGCCGGCGCCGTAGCTGCCCACCATCAGCAGGTCCGGCAGCCGGGCCAGCAGCGCGTCGGTGACGTGGAAGGGCTTCGGCAATTCATCGCGGGAGGCCATGACGTAGTAGCCGTCGCACTGCGCGAGCGCCGCGATCACCGCATCTTCCGGCTGGTCCAGGCCGATGCGCACGATCTCCAGCGCGGGGTCGGCGGCAGCCGTGTCGAGGAACGCCTGGTGGGGAACACGATCGATATAGCCGACGCGGAACGGGGCGTTGGTGATGGTCTCGGGCACAGGCGCTTCCTCAGGACTTGCTTCGACCGGCGATGTTCGGCCGCGGCCACCGCAGGCGCAAGGCCCTCACGGCATGAAGCTGCCGCCATTGATGTGCCAGGTCTGGCCGGTCACCCAGGCCGCCGCGTCAGAGGCCAGCCAGACGCCGAGCCCCGCGATCTCCTCCGGCTTGCCGAGGCGTGGGATCGGCAGCGCCGCGGCCATGGCGAACAACTCCTCGTCCGTGTTGCCATGGCGCGGTTGCGCGGTGTCGGTGGTGCCGGGCGCGATCGCGTTCACCCGGATGCCGTTCGGTGCCAGAGCCAGCGCCATGGCGCGGGTCAGCCCGGCGATGCCCGCCTTGGTGGCGCTGTAATGCACGCCGAGCGGGGTGCCGCGCATGGCCTGGGAGGAGAGGCTGATGATGCTGCCGCCATGCCCGGCCGCGACCATCGCCCGCGCCGCCGCCTGGGCGCAGAAGGCGCTGCCCTTCAGGTTCACGTCGTGCACCGCGTCCCAGATCGCCTCGGTCATCGCCAGGAACTCGACGCGGGGGAAGATGCCGGCATTGTTGACCAGCACATCGATGCGGCCGAGCGCCGCGACCGTGCCGTCGACCAGGGCCGCACCTTCCGCGATCCGGCCGACATCGCCCTGCAGCAGCGCCGCGCGGCCGCCCAGCGCCCGCACCTCCGCCGCCACGGCCTCCGCCGCCGCCCGGTCGTCGAGCCAGTTGATCGCGACATCGTAGCCGGCACCGGCGAAGGCCACCGCCATCGCTTGCCCGATGCCCTGCTGGGCACCCGTCACCAGAACGACCTTCCGCATGGATATGCTCCTTCCCCTGCCGCGATGCAGCATGCCCTTGCCGCCGGCGCCTCACGATGGTCCCATACGGCGAAAGAGGAAACGGGACGCTGCATGGACACGCTTTTTTCCCTCTCCGGACGGGTCGCGCTGGTGACCGGTGCCTCCGGCACGCTGGGCGGCCATTTCGCGCGCGTGCTGCATGCGGCCGGGGCGCGCGTGGCACTCGCCGCCCGCCGGACCGAGGCGACGGCGAAGCTGGCGGCGGAATGCGGCGAGGGCGCCGTCTCCGTCCCGCTCGACGTCACCGACCCTGCTTCGATCGCCGCCTGCTACACGGCGGCGGAAGCGGCGCTCGGCGGCCCCTGCACAATCGTCGTGAACAATGCCGGCATCGCGGTGACCAGGCCGGTGCTGGACATGGCGCCCGCGGATTTCGACGATGTGCTGGCGGTGAACCTGCGCGGCTGCTTCCTGGTGGCGCAGGAAGGCGCCCGCCGGCTGGTGGCGGCGAAGCGCCCGGGCAGCATCGTCAACATCGCTTCCATCCTGGGCGGCCGCATCATCCCGGGCGTCGCCGGCTATACCGCGGCCAAGGCCGGGCTGCTGCAGATGACGCGGCAGATGGCGGTGGAATTCGCGCGCCACGGCATCCGGGTGAACGCCATCGCCCCCGGCTACATCGCCAGCGACATCAATGCCGGATTCTTCGCCAGCGACCCCGGCCAGGCGATGCTGAAGCGCATCCCGCAGCGCCGTCTCGGCGCACCGGAAGACCTGACCGGCCCGCTGCTGCTGCTGGCCTCCGATGCCGGCGCGCATATGACCGGGTCGACCATCACCGTCGATGGTGGCCATTCGATCAACAGCCTGTAGGACGGATCATCGCAGGGCGTCATCGCCCCGGGCACGCCCATCCGTTCACGGCATCATAGGACCCGCTTCATGGATTTCTCCCTGCCGCCCGAGATCGATGCGCTGCGGCTGCGCATCCGGCGCTTCGTCGATGAACGGCTGATCCCGCTGGAAGCGGATCGCGCCAATTACGACGAGCATGAGAACATCGCGCCGCATGTGCTGGCCGAGATGCGGAAGCAGGCCAAGGCCGAAGGCATCTGGGCGCTGCAGATGCCGAAGGCGCTGGGCGGCGGCGGCCTGCCGCGCATCGGCATGGCCGCCTGCTACGAGGAGATGAACCGCTCGATCTTCGGCCCGGTCGTGTTCAACAGCGCCGCCCCGGATGACGGCAACATGATGATCCTGGAGAAGGTCGGCACCGAGGCGCAGAAGCGGCGCTGGCTGATGCCGATCATCGCCGGAGAGGTGCAATCCGCCTTCGCGATGACCGAACCCGGCGGCGCCGGCAGCGACCCGTCGCTCACCTATACGAAGGCGGAGCCGGTCGGCAACGACCGCTGGCGCATCACCGGCCGCAAATGGTTCATCACCGGCGCCGGCAATGCGAAGCACTTCATCCTGATGGCCCGCACGTCCGACGACGAGCGCAAGGGGCTGACCGCCTTCCTGTTCCACGCCGACAGCCCGGGCTGGGAGATCGTCCGCCGCATCCCGATCATGGGGCCGGAGGAGCATGGTGGGCATTGCGAGCTGCGCTTCGACGAGCTGGAGATCCCGGATGAGGACCGCCTGCTCGGCATCGGCGACGGGCTGAAGGTGACGCAGATGCGGCTCGGTGTCGCGCGCCTCACCCATTGCATGCGCTGGCTCGGCCTGTCGAAGCGCGCGCTCGAGATCGCCATGGCGCATGTCGGCCAGCGCCGCAGCTTCGGCAAGACGCTGCTGGACCGCGAGAGCGTGCAGGGGTTGATCGGCCAGGCCGCGATGGAGGTGCAGATGGGGCGGCTGCTGACCATGCATGCAGCCTGGATGCTCGACCAGGGATCCTTCGCGCGGAAGGAGGTGTCGATGGCGAAGATCGTGGTCGCCGACGCCCTGCAGAAATCGGTGGACACCGCGCTGCAGCTGCTCGGCGCCCAGGGCTATTCCAAGGATACGGTGATCGAATGGATCTACCGCTACGCGCGCCAGGCGCGGCTGGTCGATGGTGCGTCCGAGGTGCATCGCATGGTGCTGGCGAATTTCCTGCGCAGCGAAGGTAGCGATTTCTTCGCGTGGGGCGGCGCGCATGGATGAACCGCGCCGCGCCGCGATCGAGGCCTGGCTGCGCGAGGCCAGCGGCGATCCGGCGCTGGCGGTCACTGGTGCGGCGCTGCTGTCGGGTGGTGCGATCCAGCAGAACTGGGCGATCGACGTCACCCATCGCGGCGCCGCGGCAGCCTGGGTGCTGCGCACCGACAATGCCGCGACGCTCGCCGTCTCCCTGCCTCGCGCGGCCGAGTACCGGCTGTTGCAGGCCGCACGCGGCGCCGGCGTGACGGTGCCGGAGCCGCTGTTCCTCTGCGAGGATGCCGGCATCGCCGGCGCGCCCTTCTTCGTGATGCGGCGGGTCAAGGGCATCGCCGCCGGCCACCGCGTGGTGAAGAGCGAGACGCTCGGCGGCGGCCGCACCGCGCTGGCGGAGAAGCTGGGGCGGGAGCTGGCGCGCATCCATTCCATCCTGCCGCCGAGGCCGGAGCTCGGCTTCCTCGGCGCCCCGCCGGCGGATGCGGCGCGCGCCTTCATCGCCGCCCAGCGCGCCGCGCTCGACCAGCAGCGGGTGCCGCGCCCGGCGATCGAATGGGGGCTGCGGCATCTGGAGCGCGCCGCGCCCGTGCCGGTGGCCGCGGTGCTGACGCATAATGATTTCCGCACCGGCAACCTGATGCTGGACGAGCAGGGTGTCACTGCGGTGCTGGACTGGGAATTCGCCGCCTGGGGTGACGGCCACGCCGATCTCGGCTGGCTCTGCGCCAAATGCTGGCGCTTCGGCAATGTGGCGCAGGAAGCCGGCGGCATCGGCCCGCGCGCCGCGCTCTATGCCGGCTATGGCAGCGTCGACGATGCGCGCGTGCGCTGGTGGGAGCTGGCCGCGCATATCCGCTGGGCGGTGATCGCCGTGGACCAGGCGGAGCGCCACATCTCCGGTACCGAGAACAGCCTGGAACTCGCGCTGACCGGCCATATGGTACCGGAGCTGGAACTGGAGATCCTGCGGATGACGGGGGTGCGCGATGCGTGAGCGACCGGATGGCCTCGATCTGCTGGACGCCGCGCGCCAGGCGCTGCTGGAGGAGCTGCTGCCGCATCTGCCGGAGGCACGGCGCTTCACCGCACGGATGATCGCCAGCGCCATGGCGATCGCGGCGCGGGAAGCGCGGCAGGGCGAGGCCTGGCGGATGGAGAGCATGGCCGCGATCGCCGCGCTGACCGGTCCTGACACGGAGCCGCTGCCCGCCTTCGCCCTGGCGATCCGCAACGGCGATTTCGATCCCGGCACGCCCGGGCATGATCGAGCCGCGGCCACGCTGCTGGCCCTGGCCCGGGCCCGTTGCGCGGTCTCGGCCCCCAAAGCCTTGGGCTGAATGCCCTTTTCGCGCTGCGGAATAAGCGGCAAGCTACGCGGGAAGGCTCGGGAGGAAACGGGAATGGCGTCGGCGCTCGACGGGTTGGTGGTGCTCGATCTCACGCGTGTGGTGGCGGGGCCGCTGGCGGCGCAGACGCTGGGCGATCTTGGCGCCGAGGTCATCAAGATCGAGCGGCGCGGCGATGGCGACGATCTGCGCGCGCTGGGCCCGCCCTTCGTGTCGGGCACCGAAGACAGCACCTATTTCGTCTCGCTGAACCGCAACAAGCGGTCGCTCTCGCTCGATTTCACGCAGCCGGCCGGGGCCGCGATCCTGAAGCGGCTGGCGGCGCGCGCCGATGTGCTGATCGAGAATTTCCGCCCGGGCACGCTGGCGAAATACGGGCTCGGCTATGACGGCCTGCGCGCGGTCAATCCGCGACTGGTCTACTGCTCGGTGACCGGCTTCGGCCAGGACGGCCCCTATGCCGAACGCTCCGGCTACGACTTCGTCGCCCAGGCGATGGCCGGCGTGATGGCGACGACCGGGGAGCCGGACGAGGTGCCGGGCGGCGGGCCGATGCGGGTCGGCGTGCCGGTCGCCGACATGTTCACCGGCCAGGCCGGCACCATCGCCATCCTGGCTGCGCTGCGCCATCGCGACCGCACCGGCGAAGGCCAGGCGATCGACGTGAACCTGTTCGAGACCATGGCGGCGCTGCTGCAGCATCCGATGTCGGCCTGGCTGAATGCCGGCTTCCGGGTGAAGCGCACCGGCAATGATGCGACCGTCGCGGTGCCTTATGGCGTGTTCAGCGCCTCCGACGCCAAGTTCGTCATCGGCGTGCTGAACGACCGCGAATTCGTGCGGCTGGCCGCGGCGCTCGGCCACCCGGAATGGTCGGAGGATGAGCGCTTCCGCCGCAATCGCGACCGGGTGGCCAACCGCAACCAGGTGCTGCAGATGATGCGCGACGTGCTGGCGACCAGGCCGCGCGCCGCCTGGCTCGAGATCCTGCGCGAGGCGAAGATCACCAGCGGCCCGATCAACACGCCGGAGGACATCGAGAAGGACCCGCATGTGCAGGCACGCGGCCTGATCCTGGAGGTGCCGCACCACAAGGCCGGCCATATCCGCACGGTCGCCAGCCCGATCCGCCTGTCCGCCACGCCGGTCACCTATCGCCATGGCGTCCCTGCCCCCGGCGAGCACAGCGACGAGATCCTGGCCCGCCATGCCGGCATGGATGCGGCGGAAATCGCCGCGGCGCGCGAGGCGGGCATCGTGTGATGGAAGGGCTGCGCTTCACCTTGCGCGACACGCCGCCGGAAGCGGCCGCGCTGCGCGCCCGGGTGCGCGACTTCCTGCGCGAGGCGGGGCGCGGCTGGACGCCGGAGGTGCGGGCCCGGTCCTGGATGGGGTTCGACCGCGATTTCTCCCGCGCGGTCGGTGCCGAAGGCTGGATCGGCATGGGTTGGTCCAAGGCCTATGGCGGCCACGCCCGCAGCGCGATGGAACGCCTGGTGGTGCTGGAGGAGATGCTGGCGGCCGGCGCCCCGGTCGGCGCGCATTGGATCGGCGACCGGCAATCCGGCCCGCTGATCCTGCGCCTCGGCACCGAGGAGCAGCGGCGCCGCATCCTGCCTGGCATCGCCCGCGGCGACCTCGCCTTCTGCATCGGCCTGTCGGAACCCGATTCCGGCAGCGACCTGGCCAGCCTGCGCACCAAGGCGGAGCGCGTGCCGGGCGGCTGGCGACTGAACGGCCGCAAGATCTGGACCACCTTCGGCCATCTCTGCGACTACATGATCGCGCTGGTCCGCACCTCCCCGGCGCCGGAAGGTGGTGCGAAGCACAAGGGGCTGTCGCAGCTGCTGGTCGATCTGCGCGCCAGCGGCATCACCATCCGCCCGATCCGGGAGCTGACCGGCGACGCGACCTTCAACGAAGTCACCTTCGACGATGTGCAGCTGCCGGAAGATGCGCTGATCGGGCAGGAAGGCGCCGGATGGACGCAGGCCACCAGCGAGTTGGCCTTCGAACGCAGCGGGCCGGACCGCATCCTGTCCTCCTACCCGCTGCTGGCCGAAGGCGTGACCGCGCTGGCCGGCGATGCCGCGGCGGCGGAACCGCTGGGGCGGGAAGTGGCGCGGCTCTGGGCGCTGCGCCGCATGTCGCTCGCGGTCGCGGGCATGCTGGAGGATGGCGAGGATCCGCTGCGCCAGGCGGCGCTGGTGAAGGACCTCGGCAACAGCTTCGAGCAGGCGCTGCCCGGCAATCTGCGCCGGCTGATCGATGCCGATGCGATGCCGGAGGATATGCGGCGCATGCATGCCTACCTCACCATGCTGGCGCCGACCTTCAGCCTGCGCGGCGGCACGCGGGAGATCATGCGCGGCATCATCGCCAGGGAGCTCGGCCTGCGATGAGCGAGGATTTTTCCACGATCCTGCAGGCGCAGCTGGCGCGCGCCCTGGGCGATGCCACGGATGCCGCGACCCTGCGCCTGCTGGAAAGCGGCACCTTCCCGCAGGCCGCCTGGGATGCGCTGGCACCACTCGGGCTGCAGCTCGCATTGGTGCCGGAGGATGCCGGCGGCGCCGGCATGGCGCTGGAAGACGCGGCGGCGCTGTTCCAGCTGCTGGGGCAGCACGGCGCGCCGCTGCCGCTGGCGGAAGGCATGACGGCCGCGCTGCTGCTCGCGGCCGCCGGGATCGCGGTGCCGGACGGCGTGCTGAGCTTCGCGGCGGAAGGTGCGGCGCTGCCCTGGGGCCGGCATGCGGCGCATGCCGTGCTGGTGACGGGCACGCAGGTCACGCTGCGGCAAGCGAGCGTGATGACGACCGGCGCGAATATCGCGCGCGAGCCGCGCGACGTCATCGCCCCCGGCCCGGCGATCGCGACGGGCATGCTGCCGGCCCGCTTCGGCACCGAGGCCGCGCGCATGCTGACCGCGTTGATCCGCAGCGCGCAGATGGCGGGCGCGCTGCAGGCAGCGCTGACCCTGGCCGTCGACCATGCCAATACCCGCGTGCAGTTCGGCCGCCCGATCGGACGTTTCCAGGCGGTGCAGCAGCAGCTCGCCTTGTTCGCCGCCGAGGCCGCCGCCGCGTCGGTTGCGGCACGCTCGGCCGCACGCGCCGCCGATCGGCGCGGCCTGGCCGATGCCGGCTTCGAAATCGGCTGCGCCAAGATCGTCGCCGGCGAGGCCGCCGGCACCTGCGCCGCCATCGCGCACCAGGTCTTCGCGGCCATCGGCATCACCGAAGAGCATCCGCTGCACCACTTCACCCGCCGCCTCTGGTCCTGGCGGGAAGAAGGTGGCACGGAGCGCTTCTGGGCCCGGCGCATCGGCGCGGCCGCGCAGGCGCGCGGCGGCGCCGCGCTCTGGCCCGACATCACCGCCCGCGACGAGGAGTTTTGCGCATGAGCGGCTTCATCACCATCGAGCGCGACGACGGCATCGTCACCCTGACGCTCAACCGCCCGGAGAAGCGCAACGCCATTTCCACCCGCGCCGAATGCGACGAGGTGGTGGATGCGGTGGAAGCGATCCGGCGCGACGACAGCGCGCGCGTGGTCATCCTGACCGGCGCCGGTTCCGCCTTCTGCGCCGGCGGCGACCTGAAGGGCATGCGCGACCGCACCGGCATCACCCAGGGCAAGACCGCCGCCGAGATGCGGGAGAGCTACCGCCGCGGCATCCAGCGCATCCCGCTGGCGCTCTATGAGCTCGACGTGCCGACCATCGCCGCAATGAACGGGCCGGCGATCGGCGCCGGCCTCGATCTCGCCTGCATGTGCGACATCCGCATCGCGTCGGAGAAGGCGGTCTTCGCGGAGAGCTTCGTGAAGGTCGGCATCGTGCCCGGCGATGGCGGCGCCTTCCTGCTGCCCAAGGTGGTCGGCATGTCGAAGGCGCTGGAGATGGCGCTGACCGGGGAGACGATCAATGCCGCCGAGGCGCTGGCCTGCGGCCTGGTCTCCCGCGTCGTGGCGCCGGAGGAGCTGCTGCCGGCGGCGCGCGCACTGGCCGCCAGGATCGCCGCCAACCCGCCGCAGGCGGTGCGCCTGACCAAGCGGCTGATGCGCGAAGGGCAGCATATGCCGCTGTCGAGCCTGCTGGAGATGTCGGCCGCCTTCCAGGCGGTGGCGCATGACACGCGCGACCACCGCGAAGCCGTCGACGCGATGCTGGAAAAGCGCGCACCCAATTTCGAAGGACGCTGAGATGGCCGAGAACAACACGTCGCTGGCCGGCCAGGTCGCGATCGTCACCGGTGCCGGATCCCGCGGCGAGGGCGTCGGCAATGGCCGCGCCACCGCCATCCTGCTCGCGCGGCGCGGCGCCAACGTGCTGCTGCTGGATGTGGAAAGCACCTGGATGGAGGCGACCGCGCGCGCCATCACGGCCGAAGGCGGCACCCATGCCAGCATGACCGCCGATGTCACCGATGCCGCGCAATGCGAAGCCGCGGTCGCCAGGGCGGTCGCGACCTGGGGCCGGCTCGATATCCTGATCAACAATGTCGGCATCTCCGGCCCGCCGGGCAGCGCGGTGGAGGTCGATCCCGCCGCCTGGGACCACGCCATGCGGGTCAATGTCGGATCGGTGATGCTGATGTCGAAATACGCCATCCCGGCGATGCGGGCGAATGGCAATGGCGCCATCGTCAACCTCTCCTCCATCGCCGGGCTGCAGGGCGGCCACAAGGGGCTGCTCTACGCCACCTCCAAGGGTGCCATCGTGCAGATGACGCGGGCCATGGCGGCGCATCACGGGCCGGAAGGCATCCGGGTGAACTGCGTGGCGCCGGGCTATGTCTTCACGCCGATGGTGGCGGTGCGCGGCGTGGACGAAGCGGCGCGCAAGGCAAGGTCGGATGCGACCCTGCTGAAGACTGAGGGCACCGCCTGGGATGTGGCGGAAGCGATCGCCTGGCTGGTCTCCCCGGCCGCGCGCTGGGTGACCGGGCAGACCGTGCCGGTCGATGCCGGCACCAGCGCCGGCCAGACCAGCCTCGCCTCCCCGGCGCCCATCGCCGGCAGGACATCGTGACCACCATCCTGGTCGATGCCGATGCCTGCCCGGTGCGGGAGGAGATCTATCGCGTCGCCGCAAGGCTCGACCTGGCGCTGGTGCTGGTGACCAATGGCGCGCGGCCGGTGCGGCCGCCGCCGCTGCCGAAGGCGCGCCTGGTCATCGTGGCCGAAGGCGCCGACAAGGCCGATGACTGGATCGCGGAACAGGCGACCGCCGCCGATGTCTGCGTCACCGCCGATATCCCGCTCGCCGCCCGCTGCCTGGAAAAGGGCGCCCGCGTCATCACCCATAAGGGTCATGAATTCACCGCGGCCAATATCGGCAGCGCGCTGGCGGGGCGGGAGTTGTCGCGGCACCTGCGGGAGATCGGCGCCAATGGCGGCGGCCCGGCGCCGATGGCGCAGGCCGACCGGTCCCGCTTCCTGTCCACGCTCGACCGCGTGGTGATGGCGGCGATGCGGGGTTAACGGAGGAAGGGGTAGGCGTCGACGTCGAACCAGCCGCAGAGGCGGCGCATCGGCTTGCCCTCGCGGCCGGCCTCGCCTGTCATGAAGCCGCTGGCCGGGTCGAAGGTACGCGGCATGAATCGCGCGGACTGCCCCGGCTGCCCGGCATCGGCCGTCATCCAGAGATTAGAGGTTGCGTCGACGATGACGCCGACATGCTCGATATGGGCGCCCCGGTACCTGCCGTACTCCTCCTTCTTCACCGGGGCGATGCAGTTGCAGCCGGTGTCGTGCCGGTCGCCGCTGCACAGCATGTAGAAATCGCCCGGCTGCGGCCGCGCCATCTCAAGCTTCATGGCGTTGCCGAGGCTGCGGAGCGTCATATTCTGGTGACGCCAGGCGCCGCGCGTGATGCCTGCGTTCCGGATGGTGGCGAGGCCGAAAAGGCCGAGCCCCTCCTTCTCCATCGCCGGCGTGATGCCGAGTTCCTTGGCGACGAAGGTAGGCAGCCCACCGCAGGTCGTGTAGCCGGCGCCGGGCTTCCAGTTCTTGTCGATCTTGCTGAAGGCCTCCGAGGGGTAAGCGCTGGGCACCACCTCGGGCAGGATGCGTTGCAGAATGCGCTCGCGCCGCGCTGACAATGCCATCGCCGAAGTCCTTGTGGGTGGGGAACGGTCGCCGGGGATTTACCCGAACACACGCCAGGCGGGCAGTGCCGATGATCACACAACCGATCCGATCTCGTCCCCGCCGCCGCCTACTCCGCCTGCCCCAGCGGCGCCGCCACCGCCTCCAGCGGCTGGCGTTCCGCGGCGAAGCCCAGGCGCCATTCCACCGCCGCCGCCACCACCATCAGCCCGGCCCCGAACAGATAGCCCCAGAGCAGGTGGATCCGGTCGCCGCCCTGGATCAACGCGCCGAAGATCAGCGGTGCGAGAACGCCGCCGACCGCGGTGCCGAAGGCGTAGAACACCGCGATCGCCATCGCCCGCATCTCGAGCGGGAAGCTTTCGCCCACCGTCAGATAGGCCGCGGATGCGGCGGCGGACGCCACGAAGAAGATCGCGGTCCAGAGCGCCGTCTGTTCCCAGGCACTCAGCAGCCCGGTGGCGAAGAGGGAGGCGGTGATCGCCATCAGCACGCCGGCGATGCCATAGGTCGCGGTGATCATCACCCGCCGGCCGATTGAATCGAACAGCGGCCCCAGCAGCAGCGGCCCCATCAGGTTGCCGATCGCGAAGGGCAGCATGAACCAGCCCATCTGCGCCGCCGGGATCCCGTAGAACTTGGTCAGCACCAGCGCATAGGTGAAGAAGACGCCATTGTAGCAGAAGGCCTGGCAGGCCATCAGCGTCAGCGCCAGGATGCTGCGGTCGCGGTGGCGATGGAACATCGTCTGCACCACCTCCCCGATCGTGACATGGCCGCGGCGATGCAGCCGGATCGGTCCGTATTCCGGCGGCGGCAGGGGCCCGCGCTCCGCCGCGACCCGCTGCTCGATCTCCGCGACGATGCGCTCCGCCTCTTCCGGCCGGCCATGCGTCATCAGCCAGCGCGGGCTTTCCGGAATCCATTGCCGCAGCACCAGCACCACGGCCGAGAGCGCACCGCCCACCACGAAGGCGGCGCGCCAGCCGATTTCCGGATCGATGATGGCGGGATCGAGCACGACCAGCGCCGCGACCGCGCCGAGCGCGGCGCCGCCCCAGAAGGTGCCGTTGATCGCGAGGTCGGTGGTGCCGCGGCGGCGCGCCGGGATCAGTTCCTGGATCGCGGAATTCACCGCCGCATATTCGCCGCCGATGCCGGCGCCGGTCAGGAAGCGGAAGAAGGCGAAGGACCAGACATCCCAGGCGAGCCCGGTCGCCATCGTCGCCAGCATGTAGACCAGCACCGTGACGATGAAGAGCCGCTTGCGCCCCAGCCGGTCGGTCAGCCAGCCGAACAGCAGCGCGCCCAGCACGGCGCCGGCAAGATAGGCCGATGCGGTCAGGCCGACCTGGGTTTCCGTCAGCGCCAGCGACGGGCTGTTATGGATCGCCGGCCCCAGCGAGCCGACCAGCGTCACCTCCAGCCCGTCCAGGACCCAGGTGACGCCGAGCCCGACACAGACCAGCCAGTGGAAGCGCGCCCAGGGCAAGCGATCGAGCCGCCCCGGTACATCGGTGGTGAAACTCGCGGAATCCCGCCGCGCATCGTTCATGGCAGTCCCCCGCTGACACCGGAGCGGGAACGCCTGGCGGCGCCAGGCGTTGCAGGATCAGGCCAGCAGCCGCATCAGCGTCCGGACATCCGGCGATTGTTCCAGGGCCCAGATCGCGGCGATCTGCCCCCCGGCGCGGTCAGCGAAGCCGCCGATGCCGGCATTGTCGCGGAACTTGGCTTCCAGCTCCGCATCGCTCATCGGATGCTCGATGCTGCCGCGCGGGGCGATGACGGTGGTCGCCACCTCCCGCTCGCCCGCCAGCCGCACCGTGACGGTCGCGGCGCCGCGCGGCAGGCTTGCATCCGGCAGCGCCACCACCTTGGCGCGGAAGGCGGCGAGCGCCGGGTCGATCACCGCCGGCATCTCGAAATCCGCCACGCCGGCGCGGCCGCGCACGAAGCCGAGCGCCGCGCTGTGATGGATGCTGACCCGGGCATCGCGCTCATTGCGCACCACGCGGTCGCCGCGCGCCAGCAACAGCGCATCCCCGGCGACGGCGACGCGCTCGATCGCCTCCGGCGGCACGCCCAGGCGTTCGCGCAGGTCGAGGCAGGCATCGATGACGGCGTGGAAGACGATGCCGGCCGGATAGGGCTTGTAGGTGTTGCGCCCGATCTCCCAATCCTGGCCGAGGCCTTCGGTGATCGCGTCCATGTCGCAGACATCGCCGGTCGCGCGCGCCCAGCCGAGCGGGCCTTCGATCGCGGCCGGCGCCGCCTGGTAGCCCTGTTCGGCGAAGAGCGCGGCCAGCATGCCGTGCCGCGCGGCATTGCCGACGCCGATATTCTTCGCGGCACTCGGCAGGTTCTCCACCAGCCCGGCCGCCTGGCTGGCGGCGATGCCGATGGCATGCCAGGTCTGCTCCGCATTCAGGCCCAGCAGCCTGGCGCAGCCCGCCGCCGCGCCGAAGGCACCGCAGGTGGAGGTGATGTGCCAGCCGCGGGCGTAATGCCCGGGGGAGACGGCGTTGCCGATCCGGCATTCCACCTCCCCGCCCAGCAGGAAGGCGTGCAGCACCTCGGCCCCCGTGCAGCCACGCTGCTCGGCCAGCGCGAAGAGCGCGGGAGCGACCGGCGCGGTCGGGTGGATCACCGTGCGCAGATGGGTGTCGTCATAGTCGAGCAGGTTGGACGCGATGGCGTTCACGAAGGCCGCACCCATCGGATCCAGCTTCGTGCCCTGCCCGATGACCGTCGCGACCGGCGTGCCGGTGACGCCGCGCATCACCGCCAGCGCCGTCGTCACCGCCGGATCCCGCGCCACGCCGAGCGCGCAGCCGATATGGTTCAGGATGGACCGCGCCGCCTCATGCCGCAGCGGGGCGCCGATATCGTCCCAGGCGGAGTTGGCGACGAAATCCCCCAGGATCTGGCCCGCATACATTGTGGAACACCCTCTATTGCGCGCGCACGATAAGGCCATCTCGCGCCGCCTGTGCCCAGCGGGCATCGTCTTCGCGCAGGAAGCCGCGGAATTCGCCGGGATCGAGCGGCCTGAGATCGGCGCCGATCTGGCTGAGCTTCTCCCGAATGGCGGGATCCTGCAGCGCCTGGGCGATCGCCGCATGCATCTGCCCCGCGATCGCCGGCGGCAGCGCGGCCGGCCCGACCATGCCGTACCAGCCGGCGAAATCGTAGCCGGCGATGCCGGCCTCCGCGAGCGTCGGCACATCCGGCAGCAGGGCGGAACGGGTGGTGGTGGTGACGCCGAGCGCCCGGACGCGCCCGCCCTGCAGATGCGGCAACGCGGCGACGGTGCTGTTCCAACTGGTCGGCAGATGGCCGGCGATCAGGTCGTTCAGCATCGGCGCGGCGCCGCGATAAGCGACCTCCACCATCTCCACCCCCGCCAGCCGGGCGAAGAGGTTGCCGGCATAGGAAATGGCGGCGTCGGAGGTACCGAAGCCGATGCTGCGCGGCGCGGCCCGCGCCGCCGCCACCAGCTCCGCCGCCGTGCGCCAGGGCTGCGCCGCGCCGACCGCCAGCAGCAGCGGGTAGCGGGAGAGCAACGCCACCGGCGCGAAGTCGTGCAGCGGCTGGTAGGGCAGGTTCGGCATGACATAGGCGTTCATGACGTAGCTGCCGGTATCGACCAGGAAGAGATGCCCGTCCGCCTCCCCGCGCGCCACCGCTTCCGACCCGACCACCCCATTGGCGCCGGCGCGGTTTTCCACCAGCACCGGCTGGCCGAGGATCGGCCGCAGCCCTTCGGCCAGGGTGCGGGTGAAGACATCGGTGCCGCCGCCGGCCGAATAGGGCACCACCACCCGGATCGGACGCCGCGGCCAGGCGGGTGCCTGCGCCAAAGCGGGGGCGGCCAGCCCGGCTGCGGCGAGGAACAGCGAACGGCGTGGCAGCTTCGGCATGGCAACGGGTCCCCCTGGACGATGCGGCGTCCAGCGCCGCGGGATTTTTGGTATCGATACTGTCAGCCTGCGCATCGGTAAAGACGATCGCCAGCGCTTGTCCTGGCCGGCGGGGCTCCTCTAGTCTCCAATCATGGTATCGATCCCAGATTCAGCGACCGGTGGCGGCGCCCTGCGCGGCCGGCATGCGCTCGTCACCGGCTCCACCGGCGGCATCGGTCTCGCGATCGCGCGCCACCTCGCCGCTGCCGGCTGCGACATCGCGCTGCATGGGCTGGCAAACGAGGCGGAGGCGGCACCGGCCGTGGCGGCGATCGCGGCGACCGGCGTCCGGGTGCAGTACCACCAGGCCGACCTGGCCGACCCCTTGGCCATCACGGCGATGATGGCGCGCGCCGGCGCCGTGGACATCCTGGTGAACAATGCCGCCACGCGGCATTTCGGCGCAATCGAGGACACCGCCCCGGACGCCTGGGAGATGGACCTGGCGGTCAATCTCTCGGCCGCCTTCCACACCATCCGCCTGGCCCTGCCCGGCATGCGCCGGCGCGGCTTCGGCCGCATCGTCAACATGTCCTCGATCTACGGGCTGGTCGGTGCCACCGGACGGATCGGCTATGTCACCACCAAGACCGCCCTGCTCGGCCTGACCCGCGCCGTGGCGCTGGAGGCGGCGGCGAGCGGCATCACCTGCAACGCGCTCTGCCCCGGCTCCACCCTGACGCCGAATATCGAGGGCCGCATCGCCGCCATCATGGCAGAAGCCGGCATCGGCAATGATGCCGCCACCGCCCGCTTCCTGGCCGGCAAGCAGCCGACCGGGCGCTTCGTGGAGGCCGATGCCATCGCTGCCATGGTCGCCTTCCTGTGCGGGCCGGCGGCGCGCGACATCACCGGCGCGGCCTTGCCGATGGATGGCGGCTGGTCCGCCGCATAGGGAGAAGACGGTCATGAACAGACGCGGGATGATCGCGGCCGGCCTCGGCCTCACCGCCGCATCGGCCCTGCCGCGCCTGGCGTGGGCGCAGGCCTTTCCGGCCCGGCCGGTGCGGCTGATCGTCACCTGGCCGCCCGGCGGCACCACCGATATCCTGGCGCGGCAGTTGCAGCCGCCGCTGGCCAGCGCCCTCGGCCAGGCGGTGGTGATCGACAATCGCGGCGGTGCCTCCGGCGCCATCGGCACCGGGGAACTCGTGCGCGCGCCCGCCGATGGCTACACCTTCGGCATGGTCACCAGCACGGTGATCTCCATGCCGCTGATGCAGCGGCAGAACTGGCACCCGATCCGCGACACCACGCCGATCATCATGCATTCCCGCGTCGCCAATATCCTCGCCGTGAATCCCTCCCTGCCGATCCATTCGGTGGCCGAGCTGATCGCCTATGCGAAGCAGCACCCCGGCGCGCTGTCCTTCGGATCACCCGGCATCGGCTCGGCCGTGCATATCTCCGGCGAGATGTTCAAGCTGATGACCGGCACCGACATGGTGCATGTGCCGTATCGCGGCGGCGGACCGGCCCTGACCGACCTTGCCGCCGGTTCGATCCAGCTGATGTTCGGCAATGCCAGCTCCACCCTGCCCTTCGCGCGTGACGGGCGGGTGCGGGCCATCGCCGTCACCTCCGCCCGGCGCGCAGCCTATCTGCCGGAGGTGCCGACCATCGCCGAATCGGGGCTGCCGGGCTATGCCATCGATGAATGGTATGGCTGCCTCGGCCCGGCCAACATGGCGCCCGCCGCCGTCGCCCGCCTCAATGCCGCGATCGGGGAGATCATCTCCACGCCGGTGGAGCGGCAGCGGCTGCTGGACATGGGCTCCGAAGTGGTCGGCGGCACGCCGGAGGAATTCGGCCGCGTGATGGCCGAGGACATGGACAAGATCGGCCGCGTCGTGCGCGACGCGCATATCCGTCTGGAGTAGCGCGATGGAACAGCAGCTTGCGGGCAAGGTCGCCCTGGTCAGCGGGGCGAGCCGGGGCATCGGCCTCGCCATCGCGCAACGCCTGGCCGCCGCCGGGGCCGAAGTGGCGCTGGTCGCGCGCTCGGCCGAGGCCCTGGCGACGCATGCGGCGGCGCTGCAAGGCGCTTCCGCCCATGCCATCGACCTGCGCGAAGGCGATGCCGGCGACCGCGCCGTCGCCGCCACGCTCGCCCGGCACGGCCGGCTCGACATCCTGGTCCATAGCGCCGGCGCCACCCAGCGCGGCGATTTCCTGACCCTCGGCGAGGAGGCCTGGGCCGATGGCTATGCGCTGAAGCTGTTCGGCGCCGTCCGGCTCTGCCGCGCTGCCTGGCCGCAGCTGGTCGCCAATCGCGGCAATGTCACGCTGATCGCCGGCGTCGGCGGTCGCGTCGCCGCGGCGGATTTCACCATCGGCGGCTCGGTCAATGCCGCGCTGATGAACTTCACCAAGGCGCTGGCCGATCGCGGCGTCGGCGACGGCGTGCGGGTGAACGCGATCAACCCCGGCAGCATCCGCACCGACCGCCTGACCAAGCGCATCGCGACGCTGGGCCGCGAGCGCGGGCTGGATGACGCGGCGGCGGCGGCCACGATCGCCGCCGAGACCGGCATCGCCCGCTTCGGCGAGCCAGCGGAGATCGCGGAGGTGGTGGCCTTCCTCGCCGGCCCCGGTGCCGGCTATGTGCAGGGGTCGATCATCGACGTCGATGGCGGCTGGGTCCGCGCCGTCTGATGGCGGCCAAGGGCGGATCGCCGGAGACCGGCGTCATCCGCATGCGCGACGTGGCACGCGCGGCCCAGGTCTCGACCATGACCGTCTCCCGCGCGCTGAAGGATCCCGCCAAGGTTTCGCCCGAGGTCCTGCAGCGCGTGTCGGCGGCGGTGCAGGCGATCGGCTATGTGCCGAACAAGCTGGCCGGCAGCCTGTCCTCCTCCCGATCCAACGTCATCGGCCTGATCGTGCCGACCATCGAGAATTCCCTTTTCGCCAGCACCATCCAGGGCATCGCCGACGTGCTGCGCCGGCACGACCACCAGTTGATGATCACCGATTGCGGCTATAGCGCGGAGGCCGAGGAGGTCGCGATCCGCGCCTTCCTGGCGCAGCGCGTCGCCGGGCTGATCCTGCACGACACCACGCATACGCCGGCCGCGGTCGCGATGATCCGCCGCTCCGGCGTTCCGGTGGTGGAGAATGGCACGCTGACGCCGCGGCCGCTCGACATGGTGGTCAGCTATTCGAACCATGACGCGGCGCGCGCCATGACCGCGCATCTCCTGCGGCTCGGCTATCGCCGCATCGGCTTCGTCAGCCTGCCGCTCGCCGCCAATGAGCGCAGCCGGGACCGCCGGCGCGGCTATCTGGCGGCGATCGAGGAAGCGGGGCTGCCTGCCGATCCACGCCTGGTGCTGGAAATGCCGCCCGGCCTCGCCTCGGGCGCGGAGGCGCTGCTGCGGCTGGTCGAGGGCGGTGGCGATCCGGATGCGATCTTCTTCGCCGGCGACGTGCTGGCGATCGGCGCCGTGCTGGAATGCGCGCGGCGCGGCTGGCCGGTGCCGGGCAAGGTCGCCATCGCCGCCTTCGACAATTTCGACCTGCTCGGCCATCTGGTACCGCCGGTCACGACCTTGAAGCTGCCCCGGCTCGAGATCGGGCGGCGCAGCGCGGAAATGCTGCTCGACCGCATCGCGGGTCGGTCCGGGACCGCCGTCGCCATCGACCTCCGCTTCGAGATCATCCACAGAGAGAGCACGTAGTTCTGACCTCAAACGCCGGCGCGACCTCCGGTCGCTTGGCTTGCGCGCTGTCGGGTTGGGGCACCGACGGCTGCTGTCTGTCGCGCGCGGGGCCGCATGCGCGGCCCCGGGGCATCGCTGCGCTCGCCCCGCAGGAACCAGTGGCGGCCTGCGGCCGCGGGGGCCGAGGAGGTGCCGGGGTGCGCTTGTGGCCGGGCGGCTTGCGTCACCAATGGTATCGATACCATAGTCACTGTGACGATATGGGGAGGACGCCGGTGGCCGATCAGGTGCTGGGATTCATCGGGCTTGGGCAGATGGGCAGCCGCATGGCGGCGCGGCTGCTGGATGCCGGCCACAGCGTGGTGGTGCATGACCGCGCCGAAGCGGCGGTCGCGGCGCTGGTCGCCAAGGGTGCCACCGCGGCGGCCAGCGCGCGCGAAGTCGCCGACCGCGCCGACATCGTGCTCGCCAGCCTGCCGACGCCGGCGGTGGTGAAGGATGTCGCCACCGGCCGAGGCGGCGTGCTGGAAGGCCAGCGGGCCCGTCGCTTCGTCGACCTGTCGACCACCGGCCCGCGCATCGCCGGCGAAGTCGCCGCGGCGTTCGCCGAAGCCGGCCGCAGCACCTTCGACGCGCCGGTCAGCGGCGGCATCACCGGTGCCGCCCAGGGCACGCTGGCCATCATGATCTCCGGCCCGCGCGACCAGTACGACACGCTGGAGCCGATCCTGAAGATCCTGGGCAAGCCCTTCTTCTGCGGGGAGAAGCCGGGCCAGGCGCAGGTGATGAAGCTCTGCAACAACCTGCTTTCGGTCGCCGCCCTCGTCGTCTCCTCCGAGGCGCTGGCGATGGGGGTGAAGGCCGGGCTCGACCCCGCGCTGATGTGCGAGGTGATCAACGCCAGCAGCGGCCGCAACAGCGCGACCCAGGACAAGATCCCGCGCAACGTCATCCCGCGCGGCTTCGATTTCGGCTTCACCACCGGCCTCTCGCTCAAGGATGTCGGGCTCTGCGTCGACGAGGCGGGGGCGATGGGCGTGCCGATGGTCGTCGGCAGCGCGGTCCGGCAGATGATGGCGGTCACCAGCGCCACCTTCGGCGCCGACAGCGACATGACCTCGGTCGCGCGCACGGTCGAGCAATGGGCCGGGGTGGAGATCCGCAAGCCATGAGCGTGGCACGCCCGATCGGGCGTCGCGGCGCGCTGGCGCTCGGCACCGCCGCGCTCGCCCTGCCCGGCATCGCGCGCGCCGCCTATCCGGACCGGGCCGTGCGCATCATCGTCCCCTGGCCGCCGGGCGCGCTGGCGGATGTGGTCATGCGGTCCCTGGCACAGGCCATGCAGGCTCCGATCGGCCAGCCGGTGGTGGTCGAGAACCGGCCTGGCGCCACCGGGGCGCTCGGCGCCGAGGTCGTCGCCCGCGCCCAGCCCGACGGGCATACGCTGGTGCTCGGCAATGCCGAGACGCATGCGATCAACCCGCTGGTCTATCCGCGGCTGCCCTATGACCCGGTCACCGATTTCACCCCGGTCAGCCTCTTCGCCCGCGCCCCCTTCGCGCTGGCGGTCGGCCAGGGCACCGGCGTGAGCGACCTGGCCGGCTTCCTGGCCAAGGCGCGGGGCGCGCCCGGCCGCGTCACCTACGCTTCCTGGGGCGTCGGCAGCACGTCGCACCTGACGATGGAATTGCTGATCAAGGCTGCCGGTCTCGATCTGCTGCACGTGCCCTTCACCGGCCAGGCGCCCGGGATCACGGCGGTGATCGCGGGCCAGGTCGATGCCATGTTCCTGACCGCCGGCGGCGCCGAAGCGTCGTCGCGTGACGGGCGTGTGAAACTTCTGGCGGTCTCCGCGGCGGAGCGGCTGGCACTGCTGCCGGAGGTGCCCACGCTGCGCGAACTCGGCGTTCCGGTCGAAGGCGGCAACTGGTTCGGGCTGCTCGGCCCGGCCCGCATGCCGGATGCCGCGGCAACCACGCTGGCGCGGGCGATCGGCGAGGCGACGCGGCTGCCGGCGGTGGCCGAGGTGTTCCGCACCCAGGCGGCGGTGCCAAGCCCGACCACGCCGGAAGGCTTCGGCCGCTTCATCGCCGAGGACCGGGAACGCTGGGCGGGGCTGGTACGCGCCCTCAACATCCGGCTGGAATAGGCGCTGGGGGGCTGGCGCCCCCCTTGCCGTTTCGCGCATCGTGGCCAGCCTTGGGGACAGCCTTCCAGGAGGGCGTGATGCGCACACGATATCGGATCGGACGGCGCCGGCTGCTGACCGGCGGCACCGGCTTCGCCCTGGCGGCGGTCGCGGGTGCCCGGGTGCCGCTGGCGCAGACGCTGGACCGCGTCAGCTTCCAGACCAACTGGCGCGCCCAGGCCGAACAGGGCGGCTATTACCAGGCGGTCGCCGCCGGCATCTACCGGCGCCACGGCATCGAATGCGAGCTGCGCCAGGGCGGGCCGCAGCAGAACCCGGCCCAGCTCCTGATCGGCGGCCGGGTGGACATGATCATGTCCACCGGCTTCCAGGCGCTGAACTACGTGCGGGAGAACCTGCCCTTCCTGACCATCGCCGCCATGATGCAGAAGGATCCGCAGATCCTGATGACGCATGAGGGCAACGGCATCAATTCCTTCGAGGATATGCGCGGCCGCCCGATGCTGATCGGCAGTGCCAGCCGCGTGACCTACTGGCCCTTCCTGCGCGCCAAGTTCGATTTCACCGACAGCCAGATCCGGCCCTACAACTTCAACCTGACGCCCTTCCTGCTGGACCGCATGGCGATCCAGCAGGGCTTCGTCTCGGCCGAGCCCTTCTCCGCGATCCAGGCCGGCGCCCGGCCGAAGGTCTTCCTGATCGCCGATTCAGGCTATGAGAACTACCAGACCACCATCGACATCTCCCGCCGCATGGTCGAGGAAAAGCCCGACCTGGTGCAGCGCTTCGTCAACGCCAGCATCGAAGGCTGGGCGCAATACATGACAGGGCGCGACACCGCCGCCGCCAATGCGCTGATCCAGCGCGACAACCCCGACATGGATGCCGACAAGATCGCCTATGCGGTGCGCGCCATGAACCAGTACGGCATCGTGAAAAGCGGCGATGCCGACCGCCTCGGCATCGGCGCCATGACCGATGAGCGCTGGGCCCGCTTCCACCGCACGATGGCCGAGACCGGCCTCTATCCGCGCGACCTGGACGTGCGGCGGGCCTATAGCACGCGCTTCGTCAACCAGCGCGTCGGCCTCGCTTGAGCGGGTTGACGCTGCAGGGGGTCGCGAAGCGCTACGCGACCGGGACGCTGGCGGTGGAGGGCATCGGGCTGACGGTCGCGGCGGGCGATTTCGTCGCCCTGCTCGGCGCGTCCGGCTGCGGCAAATCGACCCTGCTGCGGCTGATCGCCGGGCTCGACGAACCGAGCGCCGGGCATATCGCGCCGGCGCCCGGCACGCGGCGCGACATCGGCTTCGTCTTCCAGGAACCGACTTTGATGCCCTGGGCGACGGCGCTCGCCAATGTCGCGCTGCCCCTGACGCTTTCCGGCGTGCCGAAGCCGGAGGCGCAAGCCCGCGCGGCCGCCGCGCTGGCGAATGTCGGCCTGGCGGGGCAGGAAGCCGCATACCCGCTCACCCTGTCGGGCGGCATGCGCATGCGGGTGTCGA
This sequence comes from Roseomonas sp., assembly GCA_036499545.1. GTDB lineage: Bacteria > Pseudomonadota > Alphaproteobacteria > Acetobacterales > Acetobacteraceae > Plastoroseomonas. The sequence goes on from DASYDR010000031.1 coordinate 22,593, forward strand.
TCGCCCGCGCCCTGGTGACCGGGCCGCGCCTGCTGCTAATGGACGAGCCTTTCGCCGCGCTGGATGAAATCACCCGCTTCCGCCTGAACAACGACCTGCTGGCGCTCTGGGAGCGGGAGCGGTTCACCGCGGTCTTCGTCACCCATTCGGTGTTCGAAAGCGTCTATCTCGCCCGCCGCGTGCTGGTGATGGCAGCACATCCCGGCCGCATCGCCGCCGAGCTGACGATCGACGCGCCTTATCCGCGCGGTGAGGCGTTCCGCACCTCCGCCGCCTATGCCGCGCAATGCCGCGCGGTGTCCGAAAGCCTTGGGCAGGCCATGGCGGCATGAGCGGCCTGTCCTTGCCGGAGCCGGAGAAGGATGCGCGCCGCGTGCTGGGCCTGACCCCGCTGGCCTGGCTGCGGCTGCTGGCGCCAGGCACGCTCGGCCTGTTGTTCCTGGCCGGCTGGGAAGCGTTGGTGGAACTGCGCGGCATCCCGCCCTACATCCTGCCGGGACCGATCGAGATCGCGCGCGCGCTGGTCCGCGACTGGTCCTCGCTCTCCGTCTCGCTGCTGGTCACGGTGCAGATCACCGCCGCCGCGCTGGCGGTCGCGGCCGCGCTCGGGCTGCTGCTGGCGGTGATCTTCGCGCAGTCGCGGGTGATCGAGCTGTCGCTCTTTCCCTATGCGGTGATCCTGCAGGTGACGCCGGTCGTCGCCATCGCGCCGCTGATCATCATCTGGGTCGACGATGTCTGGGCGTCGCTGCTGATCTGCGCCTGGATCGTCGCCTTCTTCCCGGTGCTGTCGAACACCACGCTCGGGTTGAACGCCACCGATCGCAACCTGGAAGACCTGTTCCGCCTGTATCGCGCCAGCCGCTGGCAGGTGCTGTGGCGGCTCAGGCTGCCGACGGCGCTGCCCTATTTCCTGGCCGGGCTGCGCATCTCCGGCGGGCTCGCGCTGATCGGCGCCATCGTCGCGGAATTCGTGGCGGGAACCGGCGGCAACGCTTACGGCCTCGCCTTCCGCATCCTCGAAGCCGGCTATCAGCTGCAGATCCCGCGCATGTTCGCCGCCCTGGTGCTGGTCTCCGGCACCGGCATCGCCATCTTCCTGGCGCTGACCCTGCTGTCGCACCTGCTGCTGCGCCGCTGGCACGAAAGCGCGATCGACAAGCGGCGCTGAGAGGCTTGACCACCCTTTCGCCCCGGCCCGACCATGGCCGTGGAGAAGGACCACGATGAGCACCACAGCACTGCAGGCCTCACCCGGCGGTACGGCCGCCGCCACCGATTGCGATGCCATCATCATCGGCGCCGGCATGTCGGGCCTCTACCAGCTGATCCGCCTGCGCGCCCTCGGCCTGACGGCCCAGGTCTTCGAGGCGGGGACCGGCGTCGGCGGCACCTGGTACTGGAACCGCTACCCGGGCTGCCGCTTCGATTCCGAGAGCTATTCCTACGGCTACTCCTTCGACAAGGCGTTGCTGCGGGACTGGAGCTGGACCGAGCATTTCGCGCCGCAGCCGGAAACCGAGCGCTACCTGAACCTGGTCGCGGACAAATACGACCTGCGGCGCGACATCCGGTTCAGTGCCCGGGTCAAGGCCGCGCGCTGGGAGGATGCCGGGCGCCGCTGGACCATCACGCTGGACGACGGCAGCCGCCACACCGCGTGTTTCCTGATCACCGCGATCGGCGCGCTGTCGACGCCGACCATGCCGGATTTTCCCGGCATGGAGACCTTCGCGGGCCAGGCCTGGCACACCGGCCTGTGGCCGAAGACGCCGGTCGATTTCGCCGGCAAGCGCGTCGCGGTGATCGGCACCGGCGCGTCCGGCATCCAGACCATCCAGGAGGTCGCAAAGACCGCCGCCCAACTCACCGTCTTCCAGCGCACACCCAACTGGTGCGCGCCGCTGCACAATGACCGGATCCCGCCGGAGGAGATGGAGGCGATCCGCGCCCGCTACGACGCGATCTTCCGGCGCTGCGAGGAAACCTTCTCCTGCTTCCTGCACACGCCCGACCCGCGCAACACCTTCGACGTCACGGCGGAGGAGCGCGCTGCCTTCCTGGAAAAGCTCTATGCCGAACGCGGCTTCGGCATCTGGGTCGGCAACTTCAAGGACATCCTGACCAACCGCGCCGCGAATGCGGAAATCTCCCGCTTCGTCGCCGACAAGATCCGCCAGCGCGTGCGGGATCCGCGGGTGGCGGAACTGCTGATCCCGCAGAACCACGGCTTCGGCACCCGCCGCGTGCCGCTCGAGACCCGCTACTACGAATGCTACAACCAGCCGAACGTGGCGCTGGTCGACACCAGGGCGACGCCGATCGAATGCATCACGCCGACCGGCATCCGCACCGCGGACGCCGACCACGCGGTCGACATCATCGTCTACGCCACCGGCTTCGACGCGCTGCGCGGCGCCTTCGACCGCATCGACATCACCGGCAAGGGCGGGCTGCCGCTGAAGGACGCCTGGCGGGACGGCGCCACCTCGCTCGCCGGCATGCTGGTGGATGGCTTCCCCAACATGTTCATGCTGCTCGGCCCGCATACCGCGCTCGGCAATATCCCGCGGTCCATCGAGTTCAACGTCGACTGGGTGACGCGCCTGCTGCGGCATGTGCAGCAAGGCGGCCTGACCTATGCCGAGGCGCGGCCCGAGGCGGTCGCCACCTGGATGGACCACGTCATGGAACTGGCCAAGGGCCTGCTCTCCATGGAGGTGGACAGCTGGATGACCGGAGTGAACCGCAACGTCGCCGGCCGGCAGACGCGCGTCGTCGCCCGCTACACCGGCAGCGCCCCGGCCTACCGCGCCTGGGCGAACGGCATCGCCGACCGGGGCTATCCGGAGCTGCTGCTGGACTGACGGCGGCTAAGCGACGACCGAGACCTGGCGCGGGTCGATCGCCAGCCAGATATCGCTGCCGACCTCATGCACGTCCAGCGGCTGCGCCGCGACGCGCAGCCGCAGGCCGCTCTCTGCCGGCCGCACCACGTAATCCCAGCTCTCGCCGAGATAGGTGCGCTCGGCGATGGTCGCGCGCATCACCGGATGCCCGTCCGGCGCCTGCGGCGCGCTGCGATGGATGGCAATGCTCTGCGGCCGGAGCGAGATCAGGGCAGGCCCCTGGCCGAGCCCGCCCACCGCGCCCGCCGGCAGCGACAGGCCGTCGGCACCGAAGGCGCCGGCATCGACATGGCCTTCGATCAGGTTGGTGCGGCCGATGAAGCCGGCGACGAAGCGGGTCCGCGGACGGCTGTAGAGCAGATGCGGCGCGTCGATCTGTTCGACCCGGCCGGCATGCATCACGGCGATGCGGTCGGACGTCGCCATCGCTTCCGACTGGTCATGCGTGACATAGACCGTGGTGATGCGGAATTCGTTGTGCAGGCGGCGGATCTCGAAGCGCATCTCCTCCCGCAGATTGGCGTCGAGGTTCGACAGCGGCTCGTCCAGCAGCAGCACCGATGGCTTGATCACGATGGCCCGGGCCAGGGCCACGCGCTGCTGCTGCCCGCCGGACAACTCGGCCGGGTAGCGCTTGCCAAGGTGGCCCATCTGCACGACCTCGAGGATCTCGCCGACGCGGCGGCGGATCTCCTCGCCCGGCAGCTTGCGGAGCTTCAGGCCGAAGCCGACATTCTCCTCCACCGTCATGTTCGGCCAGATGGCATAGCTCTGGAAGATCATCGACATGCCGCGCCGCTCCGGCGGCACCACATTGTCGGGCGCGGAGATGATCTGGCCGTTCATCTCGATCCGGCCGCCATCCGGCGGCACGAAGCCGGCGATCATGCGCAGCGTCGTCGTCTTGCCGCAGCCCGAAGGTCCGAGCAGGGAGACGAATTCCCCTTCCTCCAGGGTCAGGTCGACACCGTCGACGACGGTCAGCTTGCCATAGCGCTTGGTAAGGCCATCGAGAATCAGACGCGACATCGCTCAATGCCTCCGCAGCATGAAATCACGCCCGGCGAGCTTCATGCCGATCGCGACGAAAACCATGGTGATCACCAGCAGGATGCCGCCGAAGGCCGCCAGCACCTCGAAATTGCCCGCTTCGCTGAGGTCGTAGAGCAGCACCGACATGGTGCGGGTGCGCGGCCCGACCAGGAAGACCGCGGCCGAGAGCTCACGCGAGGCGACGATGAAGACGATCAGCCAGCCACCGAGCAGCGCCTTCTTGACCAGGGGCGCGGTGACATGGCGGATCGCGGTCAGGCGGCCACCGCCCAGGATGCGCACCGCCTCCTCCATCTCCGGATGTACGGCGCGCATCGCGGCGTTGGCATTGGCATAGGCGATCGGCAGGAAGCGCGCGGCGAAGGCCAGGATGATCAGCAGCGCGGTGCCGTAGAGGGCGAGCGGCGGCGAGGCATAGGCGGCGTAGAAGCCGATCGCCATCACGATGCCCGGGATGACGAAGGGCGCCATCGCCAGGAAGCCCAGCGCATCGGCGAAGCGGGACAGCTTGCGTACCGAAATATAGGCGACCAGCAAGGCGAGGACGAGCGCGATGGTGGAGGCCGCGGCCGCGAACCAGATGGTGTTCCAGACCGAGGGCAGCGCCATCTCATGCTCGAACAGCAGCAGGTAGTAGTTGCGGAAGGTCAGATTGTCGAATGTGAGGCCACGGCCCCAGGCCTTGGCGAAGGAAGCCTGCAGCAGCACCAGCAACGGCATCAGCACCGAGAGCGCGCCGACCAGGCCGCACCAGCCGAAGATCACCCAGCGCCAGCCGCCGAGCTTGATCTGCCGTCGCTCCCCGCCCTTGCCGGTCTGGGAGACGAAGCCCTTGCGCGACAGCATCAGCTTCTGCACGCCGATCATGGCGACGGTGATCAGCAGCAGTGGCATGGCATAGGCGGCCGCCACCTCCATCCGCACCGGATACTCGAAGAATTGCCAGAGCTGTGTGGTCACCACGTTGATCCGCGCCGGTATGCCGATGATCGCCGGCGTGCCGAACAGCGCGATGGTTTCCAGGAAGACGATGATGAAACCGCCGAGGATCGCCGGCCAGACCAGCGGCAAGGTCACCTTGCGCATGGTGGTCAGGGTACCGGCGCCCAGGATGTTCGCCGCATCCTCCATCTCCGAGGAGACCAGGTCGAGCGCCGACTTCACGAAGATGAAGACCAGCGGATAGGCGCTCAGCGCGATCACGGTGGCGAGGCCGGCGAAGCTGTAGACGTTGAACAGCGGGTCCTCCGCGCCGGTCAGCGCCCGCCAGGCGATGTTGAGGAAGCCGGAATTCGGCCCCGCCAGCAGGATCCAGCCGATGGCGCTGAGGTAGGGCGGCATCACGAAGGCCGCCATCACCATCGCCCAGGTGAAGCCCTTGCCCGGCATGTCGGTGCGCGACACCGCCCAGGCCAGCGGAACCGCGAGCAGGATCGCGATCGACGCCGAGAGGGCGCCGAGCTTCAGCGAATTGAACAGCGCGTCCAGGTAGCGGGCACGGCCATAGGCGGTGGCGTAGTTGCCAAGGGTGAAGACACCGTCCGGCGTCTCGAAGCTCGCGACCAGCAGCTTGCCGAGCGGGAAGGCGACCAGCACCAGCAGGACCAGCGCCAGCAGCAGCCAGAGCAGGGTGACGGGTTCGAAATTGCGCAGCCGCGCCCGGAAGCTCGAGCGGGGCGTCACGCGGGGAAGGGTACCTTCCGACACGGTGCGATCAGATGCCAAAGGTGTCGCGCCAAAGCTCGCGCACTTCGGGCACGCCACGTTCCGCCTCCGCCTGGGTCGGGTAGATCAGCTTGACTTCGGACATCGGGCGGGATCCGGGCGGGGGGTCCACCGCCGGGTTGATCGGGTCGTTGAACAGCGTGCGGATCACCGTCGAGAAAGCGGTCGTGGCGGTATACTCCATGAACAGCTTGGCCGCGTTCGGATGCGGCGCGTTGCGCGGGATGGCCTGGGGCGACAGCGTCGCCAGCACGCCTTCCTCCGGATAGATGATGCGCAGCGGATTGCCGCGCTGGGCGGACAGCAAGGTGGTCGCCGAAGGCACCGCGATGCCGACCGAACGTTCACCGGCATTGAGCCCGGTGACCGGATCCATGGAGGAGCGGCCGATCTGCGGCCGGTTGCGCTCCAGCCGGGTGAAATAGTCCCAGCCATACATCTTGCGCATCTGCACCGCCCAGATGCCGACCGCGCCGCTGAAGCCCGGATGCCCGACCGCGAGCTGATCGCGCCAGCGCGGCTCCAGCACGTCGGTCCACTTCTTCGGCGCCTCCGCTTCCGACACCTTGGTGGTGTTGTAGGCCATCAGATAGAGACCCATGAAACTGGTGTGGTAATAGCCATCGGGGTCGGAGCCGCGCAGCGCCGGGATCAGCTGCGCGTCGTTCTCCGGCCGGTACTGCAGCAGCCGGTTCTCCCGCTTGAGCAGGCTGTAATGGCCGAAATCGGTGGAGGCGAAGACATCGCATTGCGGGACGCCGGCGCGATTGTCCTGCGACAGGCGCTGGAAGGCGACCTGGGAGGTCGAGCGCACCACATTCACCCGCACGCCAGGATAGCGTTCGGTGAAGGCGCGGCCCACCGCTTCCGAGGTTTCGGCATTGTACTGACCTGTGTACCAGGTGAGTTCGCCTTCGCGCCGCGCCGCCTCGTGCAGGGCCCGTTCATGCGGCGGGATCTCCTGCGCCCGCGCCGCGCCGGCGGCACCCCATGCCGCGGCCGCCGCGGAAGCCCGCAGAAGCGTCCGCTTGCTGATCAGAACCATGATCGCCTCTCCCTGCCCCGTGCCTTTGCGGGAGGAGGACGTGCGTTACCGCTTTCCGGTCGCGGGCCGCTTCGCGGACCCAGGCGCCGAACGTTCCCTCTTTCCCAGTGGGAAGCTTGCCACGCGCCACCGCCTCCGTAAACCTGTCTGCATACATGCAAAGGGAGGGAAACATGGGCCTGCTGGAGCGCATCGGCATCGATATCGGCCGCAAGGCGAAGCTGGAGGATGGCATCGCCTGGGCCGCCCGCAACGGCGTGCGCCACATCGACATCCAGCTCGACACCGGGGAGAACGCCGTCACCCGCTTCGACGACGCCCGCTGCGCCACGATCCGGGCGGCCTGCGCGGAGACCGGCGTGCACCTGGCGCTGCACACGCTGTCCGCGGTGAACGTCGCCGAATACTCACCCTTCCTGTCGGAAGCGACCGATGCCTATCTGCGCGCCTATATCGACATCGCGCCCAGGCTCGGCGCGCAATGGATCGTCGTCCATGCCGGCTATCATTTCACCGCCGATGTGGCGATGCGCATGGAAGCCGGGCTTGCGCGGCTGCAGCGCATGGTCGCGCATGCCGAAACCCGCGGCGCGCTGCTGCTGCTCGAGAACCTGAACAAGGAGCCGCCGAACGCCGAGGTGCATTACCTGGCGCATACGCAGGAGGAATGGCGCTTCTACTACGACCGGATCGACAGCCCGTCCTTCGCGCTGTCCTTCACCGCCAACCACGCGCATCTGATGCCGGACGGCGTGCCGGCCTGGATCGATGCGATTCCGCTGGACCGGGTGCGGGAAGTGCGGCTGGCGGATTGCCGGCGCAATGGCGATGAGGAGCATCTGCGCCCGGGCGAAGGCGATTTCGATTTCGGCGACATGTTCGGCCGCCTCGAAGGCAAGGGCTATCGCGGCGCCTATACCAATGCCTTCGGCTCGCTCGATGACATGCAGGCCGCGCGCCACCTGATGGTGGCCCAGGCGCGCGCGGCCGGCGTCGATGTCTAGTTGAATGGAGCGTCCGATTCAGATCTCCGGTCCGTCCGACGTATACGTCGAACCCCTTCGATCATCGGGCGCCTAAGTGAGTGGAGCATCCGATTCAGATCTCCGGGCCTTGCGGCCCTTCGATCATCGGACGCTCAGACGGTAAAGGGCGTACCCGGCGTCGCGACCTTCACGCGCGACGCCTGGTCGCCCATGGCGGCGACGAAGCCATCGGCATTCGGCAGCAGCATCGGGAAGGTGGCGTAGTGGACCGGCACCACGGTGGCGGCACCCGGCAGGAAGCGGCGCATCGCCAGCGCCGCGCCCTTCGGGCCCATGGTGAAGCGATCCCCGATCGGCACCATCACCACCTTCGGCGCATGCATCTCCTCGATCAGCGCCATGTCGCCGAACACGTCGGTGTCGCCCATGTGGTAGACGACCGGCTCCTTGCCGTCGGTCGGCGTGATCACCAGCCCGTTCGGCAGGCCGAGATCCTGCAGCACGCCATTCTCATCCATCGCCGAGGAGGAGTGGAAGGCCTGGGTCAGCGTGACCCGGAAGGCGCCCTGGTCGGTGCCGCCGCCGGTGTTCATCGGATCGAAGCTCTTCAGCCCGCGCTTCGAGAGGTACATGCAGACCTCGAAATTCGAGACCACCTTGGCGCCGGTCGCCTCCGCGATCTTGAGCGTGTCGCCGATATGATCGGCATGGCCGTGGGTCAGCAGGATATGCGTGGTGCCCGCGGTCTCCGCCGCCACATCGCCCTTGAAGGTGCTGTTGCCGCTCAGGAAGGGGTCGATCAGCACGGTGGCGCCGGAGAAGCGCAGGCGGAAGGCCGAGTGGCCGAACCAGGTGATGTCCATGTCGGTCTGCTCCTGATGCTGCTGAGCGCGATGACGCGAGGCCCCAAGGGCCGAAACGCCTGAATCGCGCCATCCGAAAATAGGCGGCGCGGATACTGGCTGGATCGGCGGATCACGCAAGGGGGCGCTGCGCGCCCCTGACCAGCCGCCCCGGCAGCGCGCCGGTCGGCGCGCCTTCCCGAAAGGTCACCTGGCCGGAGAGAATGGTCGCGACATAGCCATCCGCCCGCTGCACCAGGCGCTTGCCGCCCGCCGGCAGGTCGTAGCGCATCTCCGGCACATGCAATTGCAGCCGGTCGTGATCGATCACATTCACATCCGCCTTGTGGCCGGGCGCGATCAGCCCGCGATCCGCCAGCCCGACGGCCAGCGCATTGTCGCGCGTGATGCGCTTCACCGCGAAGCCCAGCGGCAGCTTCGCGCCGCGGCGGCGGTCGCGGGCCCAATGCACCAGCATATGCGTGGTGGCGCTCGCATCGCAGATATAGCCGACATGGGCGCCGCCATCGCCGAGCCCGGTCACCGTATGCGGGTGCCGCAGCATCTCCCCGATCGCATCGAGGTCGCCATCGGCGTAGTTCAGCAGCGGCCGGTTCAGGATGGCGCGGCCATCCCGCTCCATCATCCACTCATAGGCCAGCGCCGCCGGCGCCACGCCGCGCCGGGCCGCTTCCGCCGCCACCGAGCTGTCCGGATGCGGCTCGTATTCCGGCGGATCGCCGAGCTTGAAGATGCGCGCCCAGCCCTCATGCCGCGCCCGCAGCGCGGGGTCCGCGGTCTCTTCCGCCAGCAAGCGGTCGCGGAAGGCGGGGTCGCGCAGCCGCGCCAGCCGCGCCTCGAAGGGCAGATCGGCGATGGGCTTGAAGGACGGGCGGTGCAGGAAGGGATGCTGGCTCAGCTCGAAGCCGAACATCAGCCCGACGGGCCGCCCCATCACCTGCGCCAGCATCCGCGTGCCGGCGGCATTGGCGGCGCTGACCTTGTCCAGCAGCTCACGCCACAGCCCCGGCCGGCTTTCCCGCTGCAGCAGGGAGAAGCTCAGCGGCCGCCCGGACAGCGCCGCGACGCGCTGCAGCAGGGCGAATTCGGCATCCGGCTCGTCGAAGTCCGAGATCACCTGCATCCAGCCCTCGCCCAACGCGTTAATCGCGCGCGCCACCGCGGCCAGCTCCTCCTCCGCCGCGCCGAGCGTCGGGATCGGCTCCCCGGCCAGGGTCTTGTGCGCGATGGCGCGCGAGGTGGAGAAGCCGAGCGCGCCGGCCCGGATCCCCTCCGCCGCCAGCCGCGCCATCTCGGCCCGGTCCGCCTCAGTCGCCGGCTCCCGCTCGGCGCCGCGCTCGCCCATCACGTGCACGCGCAGCGCCGCATGCGGCACCTGGGTCGCGACGTCGAGGTCGTAGCGGCGCGCCGCGATGGCATCGAGGTATTCGGGGAAGCTCTGCCAGTTCCATGGCAGGCCTTCGGTCAGCACCACTTCCGGCAGATCCTCGACGCCTTCCATCAGCCGCACCAGCATCTCGCGCCGCTCCGGCCGGCAGGGCGCGAAGCCGACGCCGCAATTGCCGACCAACGCCGTGGTCACACCGTTCCAGGAGGAGGAGCCGATGCTCTCCGCCCAGGTCACCTGCGCGTCGTAGTGGGTATGGATGTCGACGAAGCCCGGCGTCACCAGCAGGCCGCGCGCGTCGATCTCCTCCGCGCCGCGCGCCGAAAGGCCGCGGCCGACGGCGATGATGCGGCCGCCGCGGATCGCGACATCCGCCTCCACCACCGCGCCGCCGCCGCCATCCGCGACCTGGCCGCCGCGGATCAGGATATCGACATCTTCAGTCATGGTAGTGTCCTCTCATCACGTGGCGCGCTTCAATCCCGCCAGGGATGCTGTGCCCAGAGCGCCGTGAACTCGTCGCGCAGCGAACGCAGCGCGGTCAGATAGGCGTCCGGTCCCAGATAGCGCAGCGGCAGGTCCTGCTGCGCGGCGGAACGCTTGAACTCCTCGTCGTCCAGGGCATGCTGGACCGATAGCGCGATGCGGTTCAGCACCGGCAGCGGCATGCCCGCCGGCGCCGCGACGCCGCGCATCGAGCCCTGGATCACATCGAAGCCGAGTTCGCGGAAGGTCGGCACCTCCCGCACCGGCGCCCAGCGCTCGGCCGACATCTGGCCGAGCGGCCGCAGCAGCCCGTTGCGCATGTCGTTCAGCCCTTCGCCCATGTTCATGGAGGCGATCTGGATGCTGTTGCCCATGATCGCGTTCCGCACCTGGGACGACCCGGCGAAGGGCACATGCAGCAGCCGGATATTCGCCTGCCGTTCGAAGGCGAGTGTCGCCAGGTGATCATCCGAGCCGACGCCGGTGGTGCCATAGGCGAGTTGCCCGGGCTTGCTCCGCGCTTCCCGCACCAGATCGGCCAGGCTGCGGATCGGGCTGTTCTGCGCCACCCAGTAGCCGCCGGGATCATCGACGATATTCGCGATCGGCGCGAAATCCTCCAGCCGATAGCGGGCGCGGCGCTCGATCGGGATGGTCACGATGTTGGGCGTGTTGATGAAGCCGATCGTGGCGCCATCCGGCCGGGCGCGGGCGAGTTCGCTCCAGCCGATCTCGCCGCCGGCGCCGGGGCGGTTCACCACCACCACCGACTGGCCGAGGTCCTTCTCCATGGCCCGCGCCAGCGTGCGCGCCGCGACATCGGTGCCGCCGCCGGGCGCGAAGGCGACGATCATCGTGATCGGCCGGTCCGGCGTCCAGCTTCCCTGCGCGGCGGCGCCGGCGATCGGTGCCGTGGCGGCACCGGCCATCAACATACGGCGGCTGATGCGCATGTCCTGCTCCCTCCTGGGCGCGCGCTCTTGTGTCCGGCGCTGCGTCCGGGGCATGCCACCACGCCCGGCCGCGCCCGGCAACCCATCTGGTCGCGGGGGCCGGATGCGCCTAGCCTGCCGGTCAAGAACCGGAGGGAAACGCCATGGCCGCGCGCCACGACCTGGTCATCCGCAATGGCACCGTGATCGACGGCACCGGCGCCGCGCCGCGCGATGCCGATATCGCCGTGCAGGATGGGCGCATCGTCGCCATCGGCCAGGTGGAGGGATCGGGCGCCGAGGAGATCGACGCGCGCGGCGACCTCGTCACCCCGGGCTTCGTCGACATCCACACCCATTACGACGGCCAGGCGGTGTGGGATTCCCATATGCAGCCCTCCGCATGGCATGGCGTGACGACGGTGGTGATGGGCAATTGCGGCGTCGGCTTCGCGCCGGTGAAGCCCGGCGACCGCAATCGCCTGATCGAGCTGATGGAAGGCGTCGAGGACATTCCCGCGCCGGCGCTGCATGAGGGGCTGGATTTCCGCTGGGAAAGCTTCGCCGAGTACCTGGACGTGCTGGCGGAGCGCCCGCGCGACACGGACATCTGCGCGCTGCTGCCGCATGCCGCGATCCGGGTGAACGTGATGGGCGACCGCGCCATGCGGCTCGAGGATGCGACGCCGGCCGATATCGCGGCAATGCGCGCGATCGCCCGCGACGCGGCGCGGGCCGGCGCCTTCGGCTTCTCCACCTCCCGCACCATCAGCCACAAGACGCTGGCCGGCGATCCGACGCCCTCGCTCCGCGCGCAGGAGGAGGAGCTGATCGGCATCGCGCATGGCCTCCGCGAAGGCGGCGGCGGGCTGGTCGAGCTGGTCTCCGACTGGAACACGCCCGATCCCGCGACCGAATTCGCGATGGTGCGGCGGCTGGTGGAGGCGACCGGGCGGCCGGTGCTGTTCTCCCTGACCGCACGGCATGACCGCACCGAGGCCTGGAAGGAGTTGCTGGCGCTGTCCGACGCCGCCGCGTCGGATGGGCTGCCGATCCGGCCGGTCTTCCCGCCGCGCCCGATCGGCATCCTGCTCGGCCTGCAGGGGTCGCAGAACCCGTTCTCCGGCACGCCCTCCTACAAGGCGATCGCGTCGCTGCCGCTCGATCAGCGCGTGCGCGCCATGCGCGACCCGGCACTGCGCGCGCGGATCCTGTCCGAGGATCCGGTCGCCGGCAGCAACTTCCCGCTGATCACCCGGCTGTCCTACGAGCGGATGTTCCCCTTCGGCGATCCGCTCGACTACGCGCCGCCACAGCACAGCTCCATCGCCGCCATCGCCGCCCGCGAAGGCCGTACCGCCGCGGAAATCGCCTACGACATCCTGGTGAGC
>DASYDR010000032.1:0-18758 GCA_036499545.1 Roseomonas sp.
CTGCCCCAGGCGAAGGCATAGCCGGCGACCGGCACCGCGATCAGCAGCCAGGCCGGCCCGACCACGGCGCCCCAGAGCAGCAGCGCGAGCGCCGTCAGCGTGCCCGCGAAATGCATCGCGCGCGTCGCCGGCTTCGCATGCTCCCGCAGGTAATGCGGCCAGAACTCGTCGAAAGTCGCAAAGCGGCGCTCCATGATGCGAACGGTAATCCCTCCGGCCCCCACGCGTCACCATCGCTTCGCTTCCCGGCGCCGCACATGGCTGGCAGATTGTCGCGATGCCACTCCCCGGCGCGCTCGCACCTCTCCGCCATGTCGTGTTCCGCAATCTCTGGATCGCCGGGCTCGCGGCCAATACCGGGCTCTGGGTGCAGAACACCGGCGCCGCCTGGCAGATGACCTCCCTCGCGCCCTCGGCGGTGATGGTGAGCCTGGTGCAGGCCTCCTCCATGCTGCCGGTCTTCCTGCTGGCGCTGCCGGCCGGCGCGCTGGCCGACATCTTCGACCGCCGGCGGGCCCTGATCGCGGCGCAGCTCTGGATGGCCTGCATGGGGCTGCTCCTGGCGCTGCTGACCGGGACCGGGGCGCTCGGCCCCTGGGGGCTGCTGGCCATAACCTTCGGCATTGGCGCCGGCACCGCGGTGATCTTCCCGGCGATGGCGGCGACGACGCCGGAGCTGGTCCCGCGCGAGGATCTGGTGCAGGCGATCGCGCTGAACGGCATCGGCTTCAACCTGGCGCGCGCCACGGGCCCGGCGATCGGCGGCTTCACCATCGCGCTGGCCGGCGTCGAATCCTCCTTCGTGCTGGCGACCGCGGGCTTCTTCGTCATGGTCGGCGCCCTGTTCCTCTGGCGGCGGGACGTACCGGCGCGCACCCTGCCGCCCGAGCATCTCTGGCCCGCCATGCGGTCCGGCATCTTCTTCGTCATCGCCTCGCCGGGGCTGCGCGCCGCGATCCTGCGCGCCTGCGCCTTCTTCTTCTTCACCGCCGCGGTCTGGGGCCTGCTGCCGCTGCTGGTCCGGGTGCGGCTCGGCCTCGGGCCCGATGCCTTCGGGCTGATGCTGACGGCGATGGGCGCGGGTGCCGTCGCCGGCGGCTTCCTGCTGCCCTCGCTCCGCGGCCAGTCGACGCGCGGCGCGCAGGTGTTCCGTTTCTCCCTGCTGGCCGCGGCGTCGCTGCTGCTGCTCGGCGCCTGGCCGCACTGGCTGCCGGCCGGGCTCGGCATGATGGGCTTCGGCTTCGCCTGGATCGGCGCGTCCAGCACGTTGCAGGCGGCGGCGCAGCTCGCCTCGCCCGCCTGGGTGCGGGCGCGGGCGCTCGGCATCTATCAGCTCTGCTTCTTCGGCGCGCTCGCGGCCGGCAGCGCGCTCTGGGGCATGCTCGGCGAATGGATCGGCATCGCGCACACGCTGATGCTGGCGGCGGCGGTCGGCACGCTGACGGCGGTGCTGGTGCGGCCCTGGCGGCTGGAGCCGCCCCGCACCGGTGAGGCACCACCCAGCGCCCTGCCCGCGCCCGACGCCCCGGCCGCCGAACTCGCCGGGCTGCTACACGAGGATTCCGGGCGGGTGATGGAAGTGGTGCATTACTGCGTCGATGTCGCCGACCGCACGCGCTTCCTGGCGACGATGGCGGAGATGCGGCGGATGCGCATGCGCACCGGGGCGCGGGTCTGGCGGCTCTATGAGGACATCGCCCATCCGGAGCGCTTCGCCGAGCTCTGGACGGTCGAGAACTGGACCGAGCACCTGCGGGAGCTTGGGCGGCTGGATGCCGCGGACCGCGCAACGCTGGCGCGCGCGGCGGCGTTCCACAAGGGCGATGGCGCCCCGGAGGCGACGCGATATCTTAACCTGCAACCATGACCGGTATGGTGGCAGCGCCTGCCCGACCGCCTATGTCACAGACCGATCCCTCAAGGAGCGAAGCCGAGATGGCGAAGAAGTCCGACGAACCGAAGCTGATGCAGACCCACAATGACGTCGCCGACAACGCGAAGAAGGTTTCGATCGGCGTCCTGCAGGCCTGCCTCAACGACGCGATCGACCTGACCAACGCGACCCGCCAGGCGCATTGGAACGTGAAGGGGCCGCATTTCAGCGCGCTGCACGCCCTGTTCGAGAATTTCTACAACCAGCTGTTCGAAGGCGCCGACGAGATCGCGGAGCGGATCGTGCAGCTGGGCGGCGTCGCCTATGGCACCACCCAGGCGGTCGGCGCCGGCACGCGGCTGGAAGCCTATCCGACGGAGCTGCTGGCCGGCATGGACCATGTGCGCGCCCTGGTGCAGCGCTACGCCCAGGTCGGCAAGGCGCTGCGCGCCGGCGTCGACGAGACCGACGAAGCAGGCGATGCCGATACCGCCGACCTGCTGACCGGCCAGAGCCGCGCGATCGACAAGGCGGTCTGGATGCTGGAAGCGCATCTGGCCCCCGACACCACGGCCTGAACCGGCCCGCCCGGTTTCCTCGGGGCGCAAGTTCATTGCGCCCCCGGGGCAAGCCGGGCATGCTGCGGGGCATGAATATCCGGACATGGGTTGGCCCGCTGCCCGGCCTCGGGCTGGCAGCGGGGCTTGGTGTCGCGCTGCTGGTCGCGGGCTGCGCCAACCGCGCCGGGCAGGGCGCGCAGGACGAGGGCTGCCGCGCGCAACTCACCAGCTTCAACGAGGCCGGTGAGGGTTTCGTCCGCCCGGCGCGCCCGCGCTGGAGCTGGCGGCCACGCCCCGCCGCCCCGCCCCCCGTCGGCCTCGATGGCGAGGTGACGCGCGAGAATGCCGATCTCGACAGCCTGCAGATCGCCTTCGACAGCCTGCTCTATTGTCGCTGGATCGAAGCGCGGACGGTGCGTGCGGACATGGCCGCCGGCCGTGTGCCGCGCCCGCAATCCGAAGCCCGCATGACGGCGCTGCGCGCCCGGCTGCGCGCCGATCTCGACCGCGCCAGGGCCGTGCTGGCGGAGCTCGAGCAGCGCGCCGCGGCGCGGGAGGACGCGCTGGAGGCGGTGGCCCCCGGCAGCCGCCAAGCCGCGGCCCGGGTCCGTTCGGCGCGCGGTGCCGCGACCCAGGTGGTCGCGGCCGCGACGGTGCCGCTGCGGCTCCGCCCCGATGCCGGCGCGCCGGAGGTCGGGCGCGTCGCAGCCGGGCAGAATGTCACCATCCGCGCGGCCGAGAACGGCTTCGCCTATGTCGAAGGCGCCAGCCAGCTGCGGGGCTATGCCGCCGCCGCCGCTTTCCAGGTGGCCGAGCGGGCGCTGGCCGCGCAGCGTGCCGCCGAGGGCCGGGAATCCGCCGCGACCGGCGCCATCCGCCGCCTGGCTGCCACCAACCTCGCCCGCCGCGACAATTTCGCGGAGAGCGTGACGCTGGCCGAGAACGCGGCGGTGTCCGGTTTCGAACTGGGCAGCTAGAAAGCCGCCTTAAGCGGGCTTCCCGCCCTGGCCTGGGGCTCCAGCAGCGCCTGGATCAGCCCGTGGAACAGATGCGGGTTCTGCATCTTCGCCTCGTCGATGCTGTGCTCGCGGGCCTGGGTGCGGATCCGGATGGTGCGGTAGGCGACGCCATTCTCCGCTCCGGTCTGGACATAGAGATCGGTGATCGTCTCCAGCGGGATGGTGCGGCCCTTGAGATGCAGGGCCTGACGATCGAGGGAGAGGTTCCCGCCGAAGCCGACCTGCGCGCCCGCCCCGATCGCCTGCCAGGCGGCGGCGTACAGGGGCCGGTAGCTGCGCCGCGTCAGCAGTTCGGTCCAGAGCGGACCATCCGCCCAGATCGCCCAGCGCAGCCTGAGCCGCGTACCGTCCTGGGCTGTGACGAGGGTGGCGCGCCCGGTCCGCTGCGCCAGGCTGGCGATGGTCGTGTAGGGGATGCTGCGCTGCCCGTAGCGAAGCGCGCTCATGCCGATGACCAGGGATTTCGGCTCGACGCACCAGGCCCAGACGACCGGCGCGGACAGGCCGGCGACGACCAGGGCGATGGCGCCGAAGACGTAGGCGTAGGTCAGGTCGCCGGCGCCGCGGCCGGTGTTGACGAAGCCGCTGTAGACCGGCTTGCCGCTGCTGCCGAGAAAAGCCTGGGCGATCACCACCGCGAGGATGGCGGCGATGGCCAGCCCGCCGAGCAGGCCCAGGAGCGCCAGGGCCGGCACCCGGCGCCGCACGTCCCATTCGCCGACATCATCGGGCTCCGCCGCGCGAGCCGGATCCGCCACGGGCTCCGCGCCAGTCTCCACCACCGCGGCGCGGTCCCGTGGTGCGGCGTCCGGCACCGGCGCGGCCACCTGCCGGTACAATTCGCAAAGGCGGAGATATTCCGCCGACGAGCATTTCAGGGTGTAGGCGTCACAGGTGACCTGGCCCCAGCCGGCCTGCACCTCGATCGCCGCGCCGATCGGAATGCCGTTGTAGCTCTGGCTGCGCCAGGTATTGCCGAGGATCTCCGCCCAGGGGACCAGGTCCTTGCCGCGGATGGCGATGCCGCGCGTGGAGATGGTCAGCGCCGGCTGCCCGATGGCCCGCCATTTCGGCAGCATCCGCAGCAGGAACAGCAGCACGAAGATCGCGCCGATGCCGAGCAGGACCCAGACGGCGGCGGGGATCGCCCCCTTCGCCGCCGTGACCGGCGTGGCCTGCGCCACCATCCAGGCGCCGAACAGGCAGCCGCCGGCCGCCCCCAGGATGAGGACGGACAGGATCGCCAGTTTGATCGGGGACCGGAAAATCTCATGCGGCGTATCCAGATCGGCCCTGGTGCGCTGCGAAATATAAGCCATCGTGTCGTCTGTCCCCGCTCGGCCTGATGCTGCCGACAACCCTGCCCCATCCATCGGGCGGCAGGAATTTGTTGCAATATCAGAGCAGGCCTCGGCCACAAGGGGCAGGACCCGGGCCGGCCGATCACGGCTGCGGCAGCCCCGCGCCGTCGAATCGCCGGCCGCGTTGCCGCTTGGCGCCGAGGCGGCTATCGTCGCGCCCCTCAAGGGAACAAGACATGAACGATCTCTTCGGTCGCGGGGGCAAGGGCGCCGCCGCGGCGACCGACACCTACTCGGCCAAGGACATCGAGGTACTGGAAGGGCTGGAGCCCGTCCGCCGCCGGCCCGGCATGTATATCGGCGGCACCGATGAGGGCGCGCTGCACCACCTGGCCGCCGAGATCATCGACAATGCGATGGACGAAGCCGTCGCGGGCCATGCCGATCGCATCGAGGTGACGCTGGACGCCGGCAACTGGCTGATGGTGCGCGACAACGGCCGCGGCATCCCGATCGACCCGCATCCGAAATTCCCGAAACTGTCGGCGCTGGAGGTGATCCTCACCACGCTGCATTCGGGCGGCAAATTCTCAGGCAAGGCCTATGCCACCTCGGGCGGCCTGCACGGCGTCGGCTCCTCGGTGGTCAATGCGCTGTCGGCCCGGCTGGAGGTGGAGGTGGCGAAGGAGCGCAACCTCTGGACCCAGGCCTATGAGCGCGGCAAGCCGGTGACGAAGCTCAAGGACGCCGGCGCGGTGCACAACCGCCGCGGCACCAGCGTGCGCTTCCAGCCCGACCCCGAGATCTTCGGCAAGCAGCACTTCGTCCCGACGCGGCTCTACCGCTTCTGCCGCTCCAAGGCCTATCTGTTCAAGGGTGTCGAGATCCGCTGGGCCTGCGACCCCGCGCTGGTCGCCGGCACCGATACGCCGGCCCAGGCCACGCTGCACTTCCCGGGCGGGCTGTCGGACTTCCTGGCCTCCGCCATCGAAGGCCGGGCCCAGGTGGTGCCGCTGCCCTATGCCGGGGAAGCCGCTTTCCCCGATCAGGCCGGCCGCATCGAATGGGCGCTGACCTGGCTCGAGCAGGGCGACGGTTTCCTCTCGACCTATGCCAACACCATCCCGACGCCGCAGGGCGGCACGCATGAAGCCGGCCTGCGCGCCGCGCTGGTCAAGGGGCTGCGCGCCTATGGCGAACTGAAGAAGGAACGCCGCGCCGCCAGCATCACCGCCGAGGATCTGTTCGGCGGCATGGCGGGCATGCTGAGCCTCTTCATCCGGGAACCGCAGTTCCAGGGCCAGACCAAGGACCGGCTGACCAGCCCGGAAGCGGCGCGGCTGGTCGAGAATGCGCTGCGCGACCATTTCGACCATTGGCTGACCGGCGATCCGACCACCGCCGACAACCTGCTGGCCTTCGCGATCGAACGCGCGGAGGAGCGCATCCGCCGCCGCGAACAAAAGGACACGCCGCGCAAGACGGCGACCCGCAAGCTGCGCCTGCCGGGCAAGCTCGCCGACTGCGCGCGCGAGAGCGCGGAAGGCACGGAGTTGTTCCTGGTCGAAGGCGACAGCGCCGGCGGCTCGGCCAAGCAGGCGCGCGACCGGGAGACCCAGGCGGTGCTGCCGCTGCGCGGCAAGATCCTGAACGTGGCCAGCGCCAGCGCCGACAAGCTACGCCAGAACCAGGAGCTGAAGGACCTGATCGAGGCGCTGGGCTGCGGCGCCGGCGACCGCTTCGACCTCGCCCGGCTGCGCTACGGGCGCATCGTCATCATGACCGATGCCGATGTCGACGGCGCCCATATCGCCGCCCTGCTGATGACCTTCTTCTACAAGGAACTGCCGGAACTGGTGCGCCAGGGCCGCGTCTTCCTGGCGCAGCCGCCGCTCTATCGCCTGCAGGCGGGCGGCGTCTCGGTCTATGCCCGGGACGATGCCGACCGCGAACGGGTGCTGAAGCAGCGCTTCAAGCCGAACCAGAAGGTCGAGGTCAGCCGCTTCAAGGGCCTGGGCGAAATGCCGCCCGCCTCGCTGAAGGAAACGACCATGGATCCGAAGAAGCGGATCCTGCTGCAGGTCGTGCTGCGGGCGGAGGAACGCGCGCAGACCGCGGAGCTGATGGAGGCGCTGATGGGCCGCAAGCCGGAACTGCGCTTCAAGTTCATCCAGGACAACGCGGCCCGGCTGGACGCGGAAGCGGTGGACGCCTGAGCGTCCGACGAACCCGCAGGCATGGCTGGAGCATCCGTGATTCCGGACCCGGCCGGGGATTGATGATGGACGCATTGTAATCCAGACGCGAGGCGCCAAAGTAAGCCGGCCTGATCAAGCCTTCCCCTGACGGAGACACAATGGACAGCCTTCTGGCCCTCGCCGGCGAACCCGCGGCCTGGGCGGCGCTCGGAACCCTCATCGTCATGGAGGTAGTTCTCGGCATCGACAACCTGCTGTTCATCTCCATCCTGACCAACAAGCTGCCGGAACATCAGCGCGCGCGGGCGCGCTTCATCGGCATCGGTGCCGCGCTGGTGCTGCGCCTCGCGCTGCTGAGCCTGGTCTTCGTCATCGTCCAGCTCACCGCCCCCGTCATCACCCTGTTCGGCCAGGGCTTCTCCTGGCGCGACCTGATCCTGATCGCCGGCGGGCTCTTCCTGGTCTGGAAGGCGACCAAGGAGATCCACCACAATGTCGACCCGGATCATGGCCCCGACGTCTTCGACGGCGGCGGCGCCGCGCGCGTCGGCTATACCGCGGTGGTGGCCCAGATCCTGGTGCTCGACCTGGTCTTCTCGCTCGACAGCATCATCACGGCCGTCGGCATGACCGACCATATCGCGATCATGGTGATCGCCGTCATCGTGACCGTCGCGGTCATGCTGTTCGCCGCCAATCCGCTCGGCAACTTCATCGGCAACAATCCGACGGTCGTCATGCTCGCCCTCGCCTTCCTGCTGATGATCGGCACCACGCTGATCGCCGAGGGCTTCGGGGTGAAAGTGCCGAAGGGCTACGTCTATGCCGCCATGGCGTTCTCGGCAGCGGTGGAAGCGCTCAACATGCTGTCCCGCCGCGCGACCGCGCGCCGGCGGGAGGCGGAAGCCCGCATGCCGGTCAGGCGCTGACGCCCGGCGGCGCGGATCGCGCCGCGTCCCGGGCCGTGGCCTTCAGTCCAGCGTGGTCGCCGGCCCGCGCGGCCGTGCCGCATGGTTCCAGGTGGCGCGGATCGTCTCCGCGACCTGCACCGGATTGGGCAGGCCGCGCAGCACGTGCCCTTCCTCGGCACGGCCCTCGGTGCTCTTGATCAGCACGTCGCCGATGCCGAACAGGCGCTGGCCGATGCTCTGCCGCACCACCACGTCGCGGATGCGGAAGATCTCCACATCATCGCGGGTGCGGCTCCAGAAGCCTTCTTCCAGCACGATGCGCTGGTCGGTGATGGTGACGCGCTGGCGCCCGAGAAACGGCAGGCCCAGCAGCAGGATGCCGACGACCAGCTTCAGCGGCCCGAAGGAACGCCGCGTCTCCCGCACCTCGAGCACCATCCGCTCCGTCATCGTGCCGGCCATGCCGAAGCCTTTCTGTTGCGCCGCCGATTTAGGCAGCCGCCGCCGCGGACGCAATGCCGGCGGACATGGCTGAGGAGCGCTTGCCAGCGGATCGGCAGAACATAGAAATTCCATCCATAATTTTGATCAATCCGAGCACAATATCGTAAATTCCGCACGGCCCTTGCCAGGATGGGAGAATGATCTTTTCTGAAGGGCTGAAATTCGTGCCATCCGGAGAAGCTTTGTGAGCAAGATTCACGTCATTCACGAAAACGACGCCTGGGTCGAACCGCTGCGCGCGGCCTTCGCCAAGCTGGACGCCCCGTTCGAGGAATGGTTCCTCGACCGCGGCCGGCTCGACCTGCGCCAGGCGCCGCCCGCCGGCGTCTTCTTCAACCGGATGAGCGCTTCCTCCCACACCCGCGGCCACACCTATGCGCCGGAATACACCGGCGCGGTCATCGAATGGCTGGAGGCGCATGACGCGGTGCTGGTGAATGGCCGCCGCGCCCTGCAGCTGGAGCTGTCCAAGGTCGCGCAGTACCAGGCGCTCGGCCGCGCCGGCATCCCGGTGCCGGACACCATCGCGGTGATCGGCACGGAGAATATCGGCGAAGCGGCGCGCAGCCTCGGCTTCCCGGTGATCCTGAAGCACAACCGTGCCGGCAAGGGCCTCGGCGTGCAGCTCATCCTGAGCGAGCAGGGCCTGACGGAAGTGCTGGAACGGCAGGCCGCCGATCCCGATCCGCATGCCCAGCCGCGCGACGGCGTGTGGCTGGTGCAACGCTATATCCGCGCGCCGGAACCCTTCATCACCCGTGCCGAATTCGTCGGCGGCAAGTTCCTCTACGCCGTGCGGGTCGATACCAGCGAAGGCTTCGAGCTCTGCCCGGCCGACGCCTGCCAGGTCGACCCGGGCGCCGCCTGCCCCGCCGTCGCGCCGGCCGCGAAGTTCCGCATCCTCGAGGGCTTCACCCACCCGCTGCTGCCGCGCATGGAGGCCTTCCTGAAGGCGAACCAGGTCGGTGTCGGCGCCATCGAGTTCATCACCGACGAGGGCGGCGAGACCTTCGCCTACGACGTCAACACCAATACCAACTACAACCCGGATGCCGAACGGGTGGCCGGCATCTCCGGCATGGGTGCGATCGCGCGCCTGCTGACCGGTTTGCTGGCGCAGCAGAAGACGGGCGCGGTCCGCGACGCGGCCTGAGCCTCGACACGCGGAGCGTCCGATTCAGGCCTCCGGGCCCTTCGGCCTTTCGGTCATCGGACGCTCAGACCCTGCGCGCCAGCCAGGCGCGCAGGGCGACGTTCACGGCATCCGGCACTTCCATCGTCGGCAGGTGGCCGGCATCGGCGAAGCGCACCAGCCGGCTGCCGGGGATCAGCGCCGCCATTTCCTCCGCCAGTTCGGGCGGGGTCAGGACGTCGTGTTCGCCGACGCCGACCAGCGTCGGGACTGCCACCCGCGGCAGCTCGGCGCGGCTGTCGGTCCGGGTCAGGATCGCCTGTTGCTGGCGCAGGAAGGCGTCGCGCCCGACCCGCTCCGCCATGTCCCGCACCGCCTGCGCCAGCGGCGTCCCGAGACGGGACGGGTGGATCAGGCTGGGCAGCAGGCGCGGCGTGACCCCCTTGAACTGGCCGCTGCGGGTCAGCGCCATCAGGCCGCGGCGGCGGCGCACCTGCGCTTCGGTATCGGCGCGGGCGGAGGTGTCGAGCAGGGCGAGGTGCGTCACCCGGGCGCCAGCCTGGCGCCAGACCTCGATCGCCGCATAGCCGCCCATCGACAGGCCGCAGACCGCGAAGCGATCCGCCCCGCGCGCCTGCATCAGCCCGATCGCCCGGGCCGCCATGGCCGCGATGCTATCGTCCTGCGTCAGGTCGGCGATCGCGATATCGGCCACGTCGGCGAGATCGGTGAGCTGATCCTCCCAGAGCCGTTCGTCGCAGAGGAGGCCAGGGAGAAGCAGCAGCATCGGGCGTTCGCTCATGCGGCGAAGCTCTAGCAGATCGCGAACCGGCCGAAATCCACGACGGCGCGCACCCGCGCATGCATTCGCGGCGGGGCGGTCCCGCCGCCCCGATTCTTGCTTTTGCGGTCCAGGAAGCGCATATGCGCCGCACCCGCGAAGGGGCGTGCCGGCTTGGCGCGCCTCGCGGCGCCGCCAAGGCTTGCAAAGGCCCGGCGTGCCGTGCGGGTTCGAGCGGCCGATGACAGAAGGGCCGCAAGGCCCGGAAGTCTGAATCGGGCGCTCCGCTTACAAGGAATAGAAGACACTTGAACGAGCGTCCCGAAGCGACCGCCAGCGCGGCCGAGACCGAGCCCATGGACCCGAAGCCCGCCATCGAGGCCGCGGCCCCCGCCGCGCCGGCGCCGGAGGTGCCTGAGCCGCCGGCCGAGATGCCGGAGCCGCAGGCTGGCGCGCCGGAGCCGCAGGTCGCGGAAGCCGAGCCGGAAGCGGCGGCGGTTCCGCCGGACGCCGCGCTGGTCGAAGCCGCGGCACCGGAAGACGCCCTGGCATCCGGCGACGCCATCGAGGACGCCGACGCCCTTCCCGCCGAAGATGCGGATGACGAGGACGCGATCCCGGACGACGCGTGGCCCGAGGATGCGCCGGAAGAAGAGCCCGCCCGCACCGTCTTCGCCGATCTCGGCCTGTCCGACGAGTTGCTCCGCGCCGTCGATGAATCTGGCTACAAGCACCCGACCCCGATCCAGGAACAGGCGATCCCGGTCGTCATGATGGGCCGGGACGTGCTGGGCTGCGCGCAGACCGGCACCGGCAAGACCGCGTCCTTCGTGCTGCCGATGCTCGACATGCTCACCGGATCGCGGGCCAAGGCGCGCATGCCGCGCAGCCTGATCCTGGAGCCGACCCGGGAGCTGGCGCTGCAGGTGGCCGAGAATTTCGAGAAGTACGGCAAGTACCTGAAGCTCAACCACGCGCTGCTGATCGGCGGCGAAAGCATGAACGACCAGCGCGATGTGCTGGAAAAGGGCGTCGACGTCCTGATCGCGACGCCGGGCCGGCTGCTCGACCTGTTCGACCGCGGCCGCATCCTGCTCGCCGACTGCAAGCTGCTGGTGATCGACGAAGCCGACCGCATGCTCGACATGGGGTTCATCCCCGATGTGGAGCGCATCGTCTCGATGCTGCCGAAGCTGCGGCAGACCCTGTTCTTCTCGGCCACCATGGCGCCCGAAATCCGGCGCCTGGCCGATGCCTTCCTGTCGAACCCGCGGGAGATCACGGTTTCGGCCCCGGCTTCGGTCGCGACCACGATCGTCGCCGGCCTGGTCTATGTGCAGCCGCATGACAAGCGGGAGGCGCTGCGCCGCCTGATCCGCAGCGAGCAGGTCGGCAATGCCCTGATCTTCTGCAACCGCAAGGTCGAGGTCGACATCCTCTACAAGAGCCTGAAGAAGCACGGCTTCTCGGCCGGCGCCCTGCATGGCGACATGGAGCAGTCGGCGCGCTTCGCGACGCTGAATGCCTTCAAGGCGAACGAGCTACAGCTGCTGGTCTGCTCCGATGTGGCGGCGCGCGGCATCGACATCGGCGGCCTGTCGCATGTCTTCAACTTCGACGTGCCGTTCCGCGACGAGGATTACGTCCACCGGATCGGCCGCACCGGCCGCGCCGGGCGCGAAGGCCATGCCTACACCATCGCGACCGCCGATGACGTCAAGCTGGTGCAGGCGATCGAGACCCTGACCGGCAAGCCGATCCCGCGCATCGAGATCGATGGCCTGGACCGGGTGAGCGATGAGGAACTGGCGGAAGCCGCCGCCGCGCCGCGCCGCGGCCGTGGCGG
Organism: Roseomonas sp.; assembly: GCA_036499545.1. Taxonomy (GTDB): domain Bacteria; phylum Pseudomonadota; class Alphaproteobacteria; order Acetobacterales; family Acetobacteraceae; genus Plastoroseomonas. The sequence continues at coordinate 12,126 of DASYDR010000032.1, forward strand.
CCGCGCCGATGCGCGTGGCGGTCGCCGCTCCGGCGGCCGGTCCGACGCGCGGTCCGAAAAGCGCGGCGGCGAGAAGCGCGGTGAAAGCCGCGGCGAGAAGGGCGACAAGAGCGAGAGGGGCGACAAGAGCGAGAAGCGCGCCCGCGACGAGGCCCCCCGCGAGGAGCGCCCGCGTGACGCGGCACGCGACGAGCGCGTGCGCGACAGCGCCCGCGAGGAGCGCGGCCGCGGCGACCGCCGCCGCGAGGAGCGCGCGCCCCGCCGCGACATCGAAGCCGAGACGCTGCGCGAGGCCGAGGCCCTGCGGGAAGCGCCGCGTGCGCGCCGCGACGCGCCGCGCGACGATTACCGCCGCGACGACCGCCGCCGCGACCGCGACCGCGACGATCTGGGCCCGGCCGTGCAGGGTTTCGGCGATTCGGTGCCAGCCTTCATGCTGATCCCGATCCCGCGGCCGCGCCGCGAGAGCGCTGCCGAGGCCGATGCGGACGCCGCCGAAGCGGCCTGAGCGTCCAATGATCGAAGGGTCGAAGGGCCCGTAGATCTGAATCCGGCGCTCCACTGACCGGCTGCCCCGCGCCGATCGATCCGGCCGCGGGGTAACTTGGCGTTGCGAGGCAGCCTAACGAAGCTCAGATTGCCGCCCCGGCCACCGGGCCAGGGTCGAGGAGGATATTTGCCATGAACGTCGCCAGCAGGCCGAAGAGCCAGCTCGCCCCCTTCACCTGGGATGATGCACTCCTGCTGGACGACCAGCTGACCGAAGACGAGCGCATGATTCGCGACGCGGCGCGCGCTTTCTGCCAGGAAAAGCTGATGCCGCGCGTGCTGCTCGCGAACCGCGAGGAGCGCTTCGACCGCGAGATCATGAACGAATTCGGCGAGATGGGCTTCCTGGGCGCGACCCTCGACAGCCATGGCTGCGCCGGCGTCGGCTACGTGTCCTACGGGCTGATGGCGCGCGAGGTCGAGCGCGTCGACAGCGGCTATCGCAGCGCCTTCTCCGTGCAGTCCTCACTCGTCATGTATCCGATCCACGCCTTCGGGTCGGAGGCGCAGAAGGACAAGTACCTGCCGAAGCTGCGCACCGGCGAATGGGTCGGCTGCTTCGGCCTGACCGAGCCCGATGCCGGCTCCGACCCCAATTCCATGCGCACCCGCGCGAAGAAGGTCGATGGCGGCTACCTGGTCTCCGGCTCCAAGACCTGGATCACCAATTCCCCGATCGCCGATGTCGCGGTGGTCTGGGCCAAGGATGACGACAACATCCTGCGCGGATTCGTGCTGGAACGCGGCATGAAGGGCCTGACCTTCCCGAAGATCGAAGGCAAGTTCAGCCTGCGCGCCAGCGTCACCGGCATGATCATGATGGACGAGGTCTTCGTCCCCGAGGAGAACCGGCTGCCCGGCGTGAAGTCGCTGGCCGGCCCCTTCTCCTGCCTCAACCGCGCCCGCTACGGCATCGCCTGGGGCGCGCTCGGCGCGGCCGAGTTCTGCTGGCATGCGGCGCGCGACTACACCATGAACCGCATCATGTTCGGCCGGCCGCTGGCGCAGACCCAGCTGATCCAGAAGAAGCTGGCCGACATGCAGACCGAGATCACGCTCGGCCTGCAGGCGGTGCTGCGCGTCGGGCGCCTGTTCGACGACCACAAGGTGGCGCCGGAGATGATCTCCCTGGTCAAGCGCAACAATTGCGGCAAGTCGCTCGACATCGCCCGCATGGCGCGCGACATGCACGGCGGCAACGGCATCGTCGACGAGTACCACGTGATCCGCCACGTCATGAACCTGGAGACGGTGAACACCTACGAAGGCACCCATGACGTGCACGCGCTGATCCTCGGCCGGGCGCAGACCGGGCTGAACGCCTTCGGCGGGTGATCAACGGCCCGGCCGACATCGCGGCGGTCGAAGGCGCGATCCAATCCGCGATCGCGCCCGCCTTCCTGCTGACCGGCATCTTCAGCGCACTGAACGTGCTGGCCGGCCGGCTGGGGCGGCTGATCGACCGCGAACGCTCGATCCGCGAAGGCCGCTCCGTCGCGCTGCCGGGGGAGATCCCGCGCCTGGCGGGGCGCGCCCGCTATGTCCATCGCGCCATCGCCTGCTGCGTCATCGCCGCCATCATCCTGTGCCTGCTGATCGTCTGGGCCTTCGTCGGCGGCTTCGTGGGCCTGCCGGTCGGCTGGGCGCTGGCGGTCTTGCTGGTGCTCGCCATGGGATCGCTGATCGCTGCCATGGTCCTGTTCCTGGCCGAGGTGCGCCTCGCCTCCGCCCATCTGCCGCTCGATGACGATGGCGCCTGAACTCGCCATCCGCCGGCTGGGCGCGGCCGGCGACGGTATCGCCGAGACGCCGCAGGGCCCGGTCTATGTCGCCCGCACCCTGCCCGGCGAGCGCGTCGCCGCGCGCATGACCGGCCGCGACCGTGCCGAGCCGGAAGCGATCCTCGACCCCAGCCCGGACCGCGTCACGCCGCCTTGCCGCCACTTCGACCAGGGCTGCGGCGGTTGCGCGACCCAGCATTGGACGGAAGCGCCGACCATCGCCTGGAAGCAGGCGCGGCTGGCCGAGGCGCTGGCCCGCGCCGGCTTCGCCGATCCGGCGCTGCTGCCCGCCGCGGTGACGCCCGCGGGCCGGCGCCGCCGCGCCGATCTCGCGATCCGGCGGGAAGGGCCGGCGATCCGCCTGGGCTTTCACCGCCGCGGCGAAGGTGCCGTGCTCGACCTGCTGGAATGCGCCGTGCTGGACCCGGCCCTGGTCGCGCTGCTGCCGCCGCTGCGGGAGGCGATGCGCCGGCTGCCGGCGCTGAAGCGGGAAGGCTCGGCGGTGCTGAACCTGCTCGACACCGGCCCCGACCTGCTGCTGCGCACCGATGGCGTACCAGATGCGCCGGCCCGCGCGGCCCTGGCCGAATTCGCCCGCGCGCATGGCATGCCGCGCATCGCCTGGGCCAAGGGCGAGGGCGCGCCGGAGAATGCGGCGCAGCTTGGCCCGGTCAGCCTCAAGGTCGGTGGCGTCGCTGTGCCGCCGCCGCCCGGCGCCTTCCTGCAGGCCAGCCCGGAAGGCGAGGCCGCGATCATCGCGGCGGTGCTGGCCGGCCTGCCGGACAAGCTGCCGGCCAAGGCGCGGATCGCCGATCTTTATGCCGGCATCGGCACCCTGTCCTTCCCCCTGGCCGGACGCGGCATGGTCGCCGCCTATGAAGGCGCGGCGGAGGCGGTGACGGCGCTGGATGCCGGCGCCCGCGCTTCCGGCCTTCGGGTCAAGGCGGCGCGGCGTGACCTGGCGCGGCAGCCGCTGCTGCTGCCGGAACTGGCGCCCTTCGCGGCGGTGGTGCTGGATCCGCCCTTCGCCGGCGCCGCCGCCCAGATGCCGCTGCTGGCGCGGGCCAAGGTGCCGCGCATCATCTATGTATCGTGCAATCCCGCGGCCCTCGCCCGCGACGCGGCGCTGCTGGCGACGGCGGGCTATCGGCTGGTCTCGGCGCGACTGATCGACCAGTTCCTCTGGTCGGCGCAGATCGAGGCGGTGGCCGTCTTCGCGCGCTGAAGCATGGCCGCGTCAAGTTGCGGCGGCCGGGTTTCAGGAACCTCGTCCGGTTGCGTGGTTCACTGTTTTCGGTGATCCCACCTCGACCGATCACGGTCCGGCAACCGGGAATTCACGCAGGACCACCGGCCCCGGGACTTGAACCCTGGGCGGTGCGTGCCACCCTCTCCAGGGTCGCGGTCAACGCGATCATTCGGACAAGCAGGGACAGCGCCATGACCACCAATCGCCGCGATGCCATCGCCCTGGGGCTTGGCGCGCTCGCCACTGCCGCCGCGCCCGGGATGGCCAACGCCCAGACGGCGGCCGCGCCGGCCGCCGCCCTGCCCGGCTCACCCGGCTTCTTCCGCTTCAAGGTCGGCAACTTCACGGTGACCACGGTGCATGACGGGTCCCGCCCCGTCCCGGTGCAGGGCTTCGTGCGCAACGCGCCGATCGAGGAGGTGCAGCGCGTGCTGGCGCAGAGCTTCCTGTCCGGCGACCAGCTGCGCATTCCCTTCACCCTGACCGTGGTCGATACCGGCCGCGCCCTGGTTGTCTTCGATACCGGCAACGGTACCCAGCCGGCCGGGTCCAGCGTCGGCCGCTTCGCGGAGAATTTCCGCGCCGCCGGCCTCGATCCCGCCCGTGTCACCCATGTGGTGATGAGCCATTTCCACGGCGACCACATCAACGGCCTGATCACCGGCGACGGCGCCCGTACCTTCGCCAATGCCGAGCTGATCGTGCCGGAGACCGAATGGGCCTGGTGGACGGATGAGGGCAACGCGACCCGCAGCCCGGAAGGCCAGCGCGGCAATTTCGCCAATACCAGGCAGCGCTTCGCGCCCTGGCAGAACGCTGTCCGGCGGGTCGCCGACGGGGCGGAAGTGCTGCCGGGCGTCCGCGCCCATGCCGCCTATGGCCATACCCCGGGACACACGACCTATCACATCGCCGACGGCGCCGAGCAGATGATCTTCGCCGCCGACATCACCAACCGGCCGGAGCTGACCGCGCCGCGGCCCGATTTCCACATCATCTATGATTTCGACCCGGTGATGGCCGAAGCCTCGCGCCGCCGCTTCTTCGACCGTGTCTCGGCCGACCGCATCCGCATCACCGGCTACCACTTCCCCTTCCCGTCCGAGGGCTATGTGCTGAAGGAAGGCAATGGCTACCGCTTCGTCCTGGGCGACTGGTCGGCGGGGCTCTGATCGCAAGCCGCGCGGCAACCGGGACAGGTCGCGCTACCGGCCGCCCGCCCGATCGGCGGGCGGCGGCACGACCTGCCCCGGCATCGGCCGGCCGGCGAAGAAAGCGGCAAGGTCCTCCGCCGCGTGCAGTTCGATCGCCAGCCGCACCTGCTCGACCGCCGAACCGAGATGTGGGGTGAAGACGGTGCGGGGATGCTCCAGCAGGCCGGCATCGATGTCGCGCGGCCGGTCGGCGCGGGCCCAATCCTCCATCTCGAAGACGTCCGCGGCGTAGCCGCCCAGCCTCCCCGACCGCAGCGCCGCCGCCACCGCCGCCTCATCCACCACCGAGCCGCGCGCGGGATTGACCAGCATGGCGCCCGGCCGCATGCCGGCCAGCGCCGCGGCATCGATCAGGTGCCGGGTGCCGGGCGTGAGCGGCAGGGCGACGACGAGCCAGTCGCTCTCCGCGATCACCGCCGCCATCGGACGCCGGGCGAGGCCGAGCGCCGCCTCGGTCTCCGGCGGCAGCGGCCGCTCATCGGCATAGGCCAGGCAGCAGCCGAAGCCGGTCAGGCGCCGTGCGATCGCCTGGCCGATGGCCCCCATGCCGAGGATGCCGACCGCCATGCCCTCCAGCCCGAGGCCGTACAGCACCGGTCGCCAGCCGGCATGGCCACCGCGCACCAGCGTATCGCCGGCGCGCAGATGGCGGCCGAGCGCGATCATCAGGCCGATCGTGAGCTCCGCGGTCGGCGCGGTCAGCAGGTCCGGCACCAGGGCGACGGCGACGCCGCGGGCTTCGCAGGCGGCGAGGTCGAAATTGTCCACGCCCTTCAGCGCGCAGGCGATCACCCGCAGCCTGGGACAGGCATCAAGGAAGGCCGCGTCCACATGATCCGTCATGAAGGCAAGCAGCCCGTCGGCGCCGGCGGCCAGGCGCGCCAGTTCCTCACGCGGCCACGGTTCGGGGCCGGGATTCGTCGTCACCGTGGCGAATGCGTCGAGGCGGTCGCGCACCGCCGCATGCAGCGGGTTGGTGACGAGGAGATGCGGGCGGGTGGTGGACAAGTCCGAGGCCTCCGGCAGCTGCGCCGGAGGCCATGTACAGCGGCGCGGCAGCGCCCGACAGCCGGCGTCAGTAGCCGATGGTGAAGCGCTGGCGGAAATGCGCGGGGCGCTCCAGCTCATCCACCAGCGCGACCGCGTAGTCCTCCGCGGAGATATGGCTGCGGCCGGTCGCATCGACGACCAATTGCTCCTCGCCGAGGCGGAACTGCCCGGTGCGCGCGCCCGGCGCGATCTCGGCCGCGGGCGAGAGGAAGGTCCAGTCGAGCGTCTGCTCCCGCCGCAGCAGATCGAGGAAGGCGCCGCCGGCCTTGGCCTCCGCCAGGTACGCGGGCGGGAAATCCGGCGTGTCGAACAGCCGCACGCCGGGCGCCACCTCCAGGCTGCCGGCGCCGCCGACCACCAGGTAGCGTGGCACGCCGGCATCGCGCACCGCGTCCAGCAGCTTCGCGGGTTCGCTGGCCGTGAAATGCACGGCGCTGATCACCGCGTCATGCCCGGCGAGCAGCCCGGCCAGCCCTGCCTGGTCCGCCGCATCGGCCCGGCGCGCGGTGACGCCGGGCAGCGCCGGCACCGCGTCCGGCTTGCGCACCAGCGCGGTCACGGCATGACCGCGATCGCTGAGTTCCTGCAGCAGGCGCGACCCGATGAAGCCGGTGGCGCCGATAAGAGCGATCTTCATCGCTGATCTCCCATGTGGTATCCAATGGGAACCAAGTGTCCCTTTATCCTGCTGGCGTAAAGAAGGCACCTGGAGGTCATCTGGTCACCCCCGGGAAACCGCCATCCGAGAACCGCCATGCAGCAGCCCCCCAATGCCTATGACGCCCAATGC
>DASYDR010000033.1:0-7816 GCA_036499545.1 Roseomonas sp.
CACACGCCATCCGGCCGGCGCGTGGTCAGCCCGGCACCGCGGTAGAGCGGATCGCCGCAGGGCGGAATCGCCCGGAGGCGTGAATCCGCTCGCAAAATCAAGCTTTGGCCCTGAGGCCTGCCATCAGCAGGTCCAGCACCCGCCCCGACCGCCGGTGCCAGTCGGGGGAGGCGGGGGCGGCATAGATGCCCATCAGCGCCTGCATGATGTCCTCGATCTCCACATCGGCGCGGATGCTGCCGGCGGCGACCGCGGCATCGACCAAGCGGCGGAGCGCCTGCGGAAAGCCTTCGCCCTGCTGCGTCACCAGCAGCTCCGGCTTGTTGCGCAGGATGATCAGCAGGCTTTCGCCCAGGCCGCGCTTGGTCGCCATGTAGTCCAGGCTGCGCTGCAGCCAGCGGGCCAGGGCTTCATCCGGCGGCAGCTCGCGCGCCAGCTTCGCCGCGGCGTCCGCCAGCGCCTCGTTCTCCTGGCGGTAGACCACCTCGATCAGCGTATCCCGGGTCGGGAAATGGCGGTAGAGCGTGCCGATGCCGACCCCGGCGCGACGCGCGATCTCCTCCAGCGGGGCGTTCACCCCGTGTTCGATGAAGAGTGCGGTCGCGGCCTCCGTCAGCCGGTCCCGGTTCCGCCTTGCATCCGCCCGCAACCGTTCCGGGGGTGCCGGCATGGCCATGCTGTCCGCCAAGACACCCGTCTCCCCGTGGCGGCCGCCAGTATCCCGCCGATGGCATGCCCTGTCATGCCCCGATCATCGCGGGTCAGAGGCAGCTCTCGACCATCGCGACGGCGGTCCGCTCGCCGAAATTGGCGGCCCGCCGGGCCGCGACGCCGGCCAGCAGGGCAAGCTGGGCGCGGTCCAGTACCAGCTGGTGCGCCGCCTGGTGCCGCTGCAGGGCCTGGCGGATATCCTTGATGGCGGCGTGCAGATTGGCGACTTCCGGCGCATCCTCGCCGGCATGGGCGATCAGCGCCTGCAGCGCGTCGTCCGCCATGTCGGCGACGCCGGCCACATCCGTCACCTTGCTCTCCGGCACCAGCACCGACGCGAAATGGGCCGACATACAGGCTCTCTCCTCCGTGGCTGGCGCCCTGGTTGAATGCCGCCAGGATGAAAGAATGGCTATTCACGCGCTGTGCCTTAGCGCATTTCCACGTGAAGCGGATTAAGCCTCGTTTGGCGCGGCGATGCCGTGCCGCAGCTCGCGCCGGCACCAGCCGATGAAGGCCTGGGTCGTCGAACGGCGCTGCGCCGCCGCGGTCGTGGCGATGAAATAGCCGGTGCCGTCATCATGCACGGCCGTGAAGGGCCGCACCAGCGTGCCGGCGGCCAATGCCCGCTCGACATGGCTGCTGCGGGCCATGGCGATGCCCTGGCCGGCCTCGGCCGCGGCCAGGGTCAGCGCCGTCTCGTCGAAGCGCGGGCCCACCGCGGCCAGCGCCGGATCCAGCCCGGCGCAGCGCAGCCAGACCGCCCAATACGGACGCTCGGCATAATGCAGCAGCACCGCCCCGCGCAGGAAGGCCGCGGGATCCGGCATCGGGTCCTGCAGCAGCCCGGGCGCGCAGACCGGGAACAGCGCCTCCCGCGTCAGTGGCAGGATCACTGGCTCGCCCCAGGACTTGCCGTCGCCGAGCCGGATCGCGAGGTCGGCATCCGACCGGTCCAGCGGCGTATAATACCGGTGGCTCTCGATACGCAGGTCGATCCAGGCATGGGCACGGATGAAGCCGCCGATGCGCGGCGCCAGCACCCGGAGCGCGAAGGTGCGCGAGCAGGAGACGGCGAGCGTCGTGCGCTGGCGCGGCTGCCCGATGCGGTAGAGCCCGGCCGACAGCTCGGAGAAGCCGCGCGCCACGTAGTCGCTCAGCACGTCGCCCGCTTCGGTCAGCACCAGCCCGCGCGGGCCGCGGCGGAAGAGCTGCTCGTGCAGCCGGTCCTCCAGGGCGCGGACATGGCGGCTGACGGCACCCTGGGTCATGCCGAGCTCCACCGCCGCCCGGACCATGTTGCGATGCCGGGCGGCCGCTTCGAAGACCAGCAGGGCGCGCAGCGGCAGGCCGTCCAGCGCGCGCGGATTGTCCGCGTCCATTGCCGGGACGCTACAGGGCGTCGGCAGGGGCGGCAATCACGTGCCGCTCCCGTGCCGCCAGGGCCAGTCTCGTCATGTCCGCCAGCAGCGACCCGCCGCCGCGGCTGCGATAGGCCATCCAGATCCGCGACACCGCCTGCGGTTCCGCCAGCGGCAGGATGCGCAACTCCGGCAGCCGCAGCCGGCAGAGCGAGCGCGGCAGGATGGTGATGCCGAGCGCATTGCCGACCAGCGCCAGGATGGAGCCGTTCTGGTTGGCCTCCTGCGCGATGCGGGGCGTGAAGCCGGCGGCTTCGCAGATCGCGGCGACATGGTCGTGCAGGGCATTGCCGGCGCGGGGCGAGAAATGGATGAAGGGCTCCTCCGCCAAGGCCGCCAGCGGCACCGGCGCCCGCAGGCGGGCCAGCGGATGGCTGCGATGGACGACCAGCATCATCGGCTCCCGCATCACCTCGACCAGCCGGTGGCCCTTGGGCAGTTGCGGCCGGGGGCCGTAGCGCAGGAAGGCGAGGCCGATCCTGCCTTCGGCCAGCGCCTCGATCGTCGGATGCGCCGCGGTCTCCCGCAGCACCAGGCGCACACCGGGATGCGCCTTGCGGAAGGCGAGGATGGCATCGGCGATCGGCGGCGCCAGCAAGGCGGAGGGGAACAGGCCGATCGCCAGCTCCCCGATCTCGCCCAGATGCGCGCGGGAGGCGACCATGCGCGCCCGGTCGGCCTGGGCCAGCGTCGCCCGGGCTTCGACCAGGAACAGCCGCCCGGCCTCGGTCAGCGCCACGCGCCGGTTGGTGCGCTCGAAGAGCCGCACCGAAAGTTCGGTCTCCAGTGCGCGGATCTGCTGGCTCAGCGGCGGCTGGGAGATGCCGAGCCGGTCGGCGGCGCGGCCGAAATGCAGCTCCTCGGCGAGCGCGGTGACGTAGCGGAGGTGCCGTAGCTCCATCGGAACGATACCTCGGGCATATCGATTTTATCGCAAACGATATTGGCGCCTATCATCGCGCCGTTCCAGACTTTCCGTCCGCGCTTCCCAGGGGATCACCGCATGCAGCTCACTTCCCAGCGGCTCGACCGCATCGCCGGTTCCGCGACCACGGCCGTGCGCATGGCCGCCGCCCGCATGGCGGCCGAAGGCCGCGACATCCTGCGCATCTCCTCGGGCGAGCCGGATTTCGACACCCCGCGCAACATCAAGGACGCGGCCATCCGCGCCATCGAGACCGGCGAGACCAAATACACCGACGTCGCCGGCACGCGGGCGCTGCGGGAAGCGGCGGCCGGCTATTTCCGGCGCGAACACGGTCTGGACTACAAGCCGGAGGAGATCGTGGTCTCGACCGGCGGCAAGCAGGTGATCTTCAACGCCCTGCTGGCCACCATCAATCCGGGCGACGAGGCGATCATCCCCGCCCCCTGCTGGGTCAGCTATCCGGAGATCGTCTCCCTGGCCGAAGGCAAGCCGGTGATCATCCCCGCGGGCCAGGACCAGGGCTTCCGCATAACCGCTGCCCAGCTCGAAGCCGCGATCACGCCGAAGACCAAGTGGCTGATCCTGAACAACCCCTGCAACCCGACCGGTGCCGTCTACGATGAAGCGGCGCTGCGGCCGCTGGCGGAGGTGCTGCTGCGCCATCCCCAGGTCCATGTCTTCACCGACGATATCTACGAGAAGCTCGTCTATGACGGGACGAAATCCGCGACCATGGCCGCGGTCGAGCCGAAGCTGCGCGAGCGGACCATCACCATGAATGGCTGTTCGAAAACCTGGGCGATGACGGGCTGGCGGATCGGCTTCGCCGGCGCGCCGCTGCAACTCATCAAGGCGATGGACAAGCTGCAGAGCCAGTCCACCTCCAACACCTCCTCCATCTCCCAGGCCGCCGCCGTCGAAGCGTTGACCGGCCCGCAGGAGAGCGTGGAGGTGATGCGCCAGGCCTATCTGCGCCGGCGCGACATGGTGGTGGCACTGCTGAACGACGCGCAGGGCGTCGACTGCCTGACGCCGCAGGGCGCCTTCTACGTCTTCCCCTCGATCCATGCCTGCCTCGGCAAGACCAGCCCGGGCGGCCGCCTGCTCGCCACCGACCAGGATTTCGTGGTGGCGCTGCTGGAGGAGGAAGGTGTTGCTTCGGTGCAGGGCACCGCCTTCCTGCTGCCCGGCCATATCCGGCTGAGCTACGCCGCCGCGGATGAGGTGCTGCGCGAGGCGTGCCTGCGCATCCAGCGCTTCTGCGCCGCGTTGCGCTGAAGGGGGCGGCGATGACCGAGGCCTTCGATCCGATCACGCTCGAGATCTACTGGAACCGGCTGATCTCCGCCGCCGACGAGGCGGCGACCGGGCTGCTGCGCACCGCCTTCTCCACCATCGTGCGCGAATCGAATGATTTCGCGACGGTGCTGATGGACCGGCGCGGCGATTCCGTCGCGGAGAATACCGGCGGCCTCGCCTCCTTCTCCTGCATCCTGCCGCGCACGACCAAGGCTTTCCTGCAGAAGTTCCCGCTCGAGACCTGGAAACCGGGCGATACGGTGATCACCAACGATCCCTGGATCGCGACCGGGCATCTGCCCGATTTCACGGTGGTGACCGGCATCTTCCATCGTGACCGGCTGGTCGGTTTCGCCGGCTCGATCTCGCATTCGCCGGATATCGGCGGCTCGCTCTGGGCCGCGGATTGCCGCGAGATCTTCGAGGAAGGCATCCGCATCCCGATCACCCATCTGCTGCGCGCGGGCGAGTGGAACGAGGCGATGCTGGAGATCCTGCTCGGCAACGTGCGGGTGCCACGGCAGGTGCTGGGCGACCTGCAGGCGCAGGTGGTGGCGAATGAAGTGGGCGCCCGCCGCATCGCCGAATTCCTGGACGATACCGGGCTCGAGGATCTCGAAGGTCTCTCCGCGGCGCTGCAGGAACGCGCCGACCGCGCCATGCGCCGCGCGATCGCGGAGCTGCCCGACGGCACCTACAGCGCGGAGATCGGCGCCGACGGCTTCGACGCGCAGAAGACGCTGATCGCCTGTACCGTCACCGTGCGCGGCGACACCATGCATATCGACTACAGCGGCACCTCGCCGCAGATCGACCGTGGCATCAATTGCCCGATGAACTACACCCATGCCTATTCGGTCTATCCGGTGAAATGCGCGCTGGATCCCTTCACGCCGCGCAATGAGGGATCCTACCAGGCGATCACGGTGACGGCGCCGGAACGCTCGATCCTGAACCCGCTCTACCCCGCGCCGGTCAGCGCGCGGCAGCTCACCGGGCATCTGCTGGCTGGTGCCATCTACAAGGCGCTGGCGCCGATCATGCCGGAGAAGATCATCGCCGAATGCGGCGGCGCGCCGACCATGCGCGCCCTGTTCAGCGGCTCACGCGCCGATGGCGACAGCTTCTCCCAGGTGCTGTTCGCCAGCGGCGGCATGGGGGCAGCGCCGCACAAGGATGGCATGGCCGCCACCGCCTTCCCGACCAATGTCGGCGCCGGCAGCATCGAAGCCTATGAGAGCGTGGCCCCGATCACCGTCTGGAAGAAGCGGCTGCGCCAGGATTCCGGCGGCGCCGGCCGCTTCCGCGGCGGCCTCGGCCAGGAGGTGGAGCTCGAGATCCGCACGCCGGGCCCCGCGCGCCTTTCCCTGCTGTCCGATCGCCACGAGCATCCGGCAAGCGGCATCCTGGGCGGCGAGGCCGGCGGACCGTCCGTCGTGCGCTTCGCCGATGGCAGCCGGCCGCATCCGAAATCCCGCACCACGGTGGCGCCGGGTTCGCGGCTGACCCTGCTCTACGCCGGTGGCGGCGGCTATGGCCCGGCGCAGGAGCGCGACCGTGACGCGGTGCGCGCCGATGTCGCGGATGGCTACATCTCCCCGGGCGCGGCCCGCGACATCTACGGGCTGGAGTGACGCGCATGGCGACCGGAACCGCGACCGCCCGCATCGGCATCGATGTCGGCGGCACCTTCACCGACCTCGTGCTGCACGACGCCGCGCGCGACATCGTCCATACCGGCAAGCTGCTGACCACGCCGGACGACCCGAGCCGGGCGATCATCGACGGCACCGTGCGGCTGCTGGAGGAGACCGGGCTGACGCCGGCCGACCTGCACAGCGTGATCCACGGCACCACCCTGGTGACCAACACGATCATCGAGCGCACCGGCGCGACCGTGGGCCTGCTCACCACCAACGGCTTCCGCGACAGCATCGAGATCGGGCGCGAGACGCGCTACGACCTCTATGACCTGTTCCTGGAAACGCCCGCGACCTTGGTGCCGCGCCGCCGCCGGCTGGAAATCCCGGAGCGCATCGGCGCCGAGGGCGACATCCTGCTGCCGCTGGACGAGGCTGCCGTCGCCGCCGCCGCGCGCCGGCTGGTGGAGGAGGAGAAGGTGGAGGCGATCGCCGTCGCCTTCCTGCATTCCTACCGCGACGCCCGGCACGAGAAGCGCGCGGGCGCGATCATCAACGCGCTCTACCCCGCGCTGCCGCTCTCGCTCTCGGCCGAGGTGGCGCCGGAGATCCGCGAATACGAACGCGCCAGCACCGCCTGCGCCAATGCCTATGTGCAGCCGTTGATGGCCCGCTACCTCGACCGGGTCGAGGCGGCGCTGATCGCGCGCGGCTTCACCGGCAACCTCTACATCATGCTGTCGGGCGGCGGTATCACCACGGTGCGGGAGGCGAAATCCTATCCGATCCGGCTGATCGAAAGCGGCCCCGCCGCGGGCGCCATGGCGTCTTCCTTCATCGCGAAGATGGCGGGGCTGGAGCGGGTCGTGTCCTTCGACATGGGCGGCACCACCGCCAAGATGTGCCTGGTCGAGGACTATGAGCCGAACCACAAGTTCGATTTCGAGGCCGGGCGGGTGCGGCGGTTCCAGAAGGGTTCCGGCCTGCCCCTGAAGGTCTCGGTCGTCGACATGATCGAAATCGGCGCCGGCGGCGGCAGCCTGGCCCGCGTCGATCCCGCTTCCGGCCTGATGAAGGTCGGCCCGCGCAGCGCCGGCGCCATGCCGGGGCCGGTCTGCTATGGCCGCGGCGGCACCGAGCCGGCGGTCACCGACGCCGATCTGGTGCTCGGCCGCCTCGACCCCGCCTATTTCCTCGGCGGCGAGATGAAGCTCGACCCCGATCGCGTCACCCGCGCTTTCGCCGAGCGCATCTCGGCCAGGATCGGCGTCGATGCGGAGCAGGCGGCACTCGGCGTGCAGCGCATCGTCGACGAGACCATGGCGGCGGCGACCCGCATGCATCTGGCGGAGAAGGGCAAGGATCCGCGCCGCTTCACCATGATCGCCTTCGGCGGCGCCGGCCCGGTGCATGCCTGGAACCTGGCACGGCTGCTCAAGATGCAGCGCGTGGTGGTGCCGCTCGGCGCCGGTGTCGCCTCGGCACTCGGCTTCCTGGTGGCGCCGCCCGCGACCGACATGGTGCGCAGCCATGTTAGCCGGCTGGAGCGGCTCGACTGGGATGCGGTCAGCGCCCTCTTCGCGGAGATGGCAGCGGAAGGCCGCGCCCTGCTGACCGAAGCGGGGGCGGCGCCGGACGCGATCAGCTTCCGCCCGGTCGCCGAGATGCGCCATGTCGGCCAGGGTTTCGAGATCCCGGTGCCGCTGCCGTCGATGACGCTGTCGGCCGCCGATTTGCCGGCGATCCGGGAGGCGTTCTTCGCTGCCTATCGCGACCGCTTCGAGCGCAGCATGGAGGACAGCCCGATCGAGGCGCTG
>DASYDR010000034.1:0-5796 GCA_036499545.1 Roseomonas sp.
CAGCAGCATGTCGGCGATGCGCGCGACCGGGATGTAGTTGCCGTGGCGGTTGCGCCCCTGCGACAGGGTCGGGCTCGGCACCGCATTCGACCGGCGGCCGTAATAGCCGATGGCGCCGAGGGCATAGGCATAGCCGCCACCCGGCAGCCCGATCTGCCCGAGCGCCGCCGCCAGCACCGCGCCCATCCATACCGGCTGCTCGCCATGCTCGGCGCGCTGCAGGGCGTGCGCGACGGTCACCAGCACGCGGCGGCCGGCCAGGCGGCGCGCCAGGGCGCGGATATCCCCGGCGGGCAGGCCGGTGATCGGCGCCGCCCAATCGGCGTCCTTCGCCTGGCCGTCGGCGGCGCCCATCAAATAGCGCTCGAAGACCGGCCAGCCGACCGTGTAGCGATCCAGGAAGGCGCGGTCGTGCAGGCCTTCGGCGACCAGGGTATGGACCAGCGCCAGCATCAGCGCCGTGTCGGTATTCGGCACATTGGCCAGCCATTCCGCGCCGGCTTCCTGCGGCAGGTCGCTGTCCAGCGGGCCGATCAGCACGAAGTCGCAGCCGCGGGCACGGGCGCGTTGCATGGCGCCGCGCTCGACATGCTGGCTGATGCCGCCGCCCGCCACCATGGAGTTCTTCAGTGCCATGCCGCCGAAGGCGAGCACCACGTCGGTGTGCTCGGCGATCTGCTCCCAGGTGACGTTGTTCTTCGTCATGTCCTCATAGCCGCCCATGACGTGCGGGATAATGACGGAGGCGGCGCCGGAGCTGTAGCTGTTGACCGAGGCGACATAGCCGCCGAAGGCGAAGTTCAGGAAGCGGTGCACCTGGCTCTGCGCATGGTGGAAGCGCCCGGCGCTGGACCAGCCATAGGAGCCGCCGAAGACCGCGCCGGCGCCATGCTTCTCCCGCACGCGCAGCAATTCGCGGCCGAGGAGGTCGAGCACGGCGTCCCAGGCCATGGGCACGTAGTCGTCACGGCCGCGGCGGCGATCGGGGCCCGGCCCGCGTTCCAGCCAGCCGCGCCGGACCATCGGCTGCGCGATGCGCGCCCGGTGGCGGATCGCCTCGGGGAAATTGTCGATGATGCCGTTGGGGTCGGGGTCGCCGCCATGCGGCCGGACCGTGAGCTTCCCGTCCTGCCAGGCCGCCGAAAACACTCCCCAATGCGAGCTGTGCGGCTTGAAGCCGGGGGGGATCGCGGGGGGCGTGGGCTTGTTCATGGCGGTATCCTGCGCTCAGGGCCGGCGGTCGCTTTCACCGGTTTGCAATCCTGCGGCGCCGCGCGCAAGCCAATTTGCCCGGGACGGATGCCCTGGCCGCGCATCATCCCACCGGCTGGGCGACCATCTCGGCGCCCGCCGACAGCCTGGCTTCGGCCGCGTCGGCGTGTTCCAGCGCCATCTTCACATTTTCGGCTTCGCCGGCCGTCCGATAGGAGAGCGGCAGGATGCGCTCGCTCAGGCCGTCATCGCTGAGTTGGACCAGAAGGTGGCTCAGCGCGCCGCCGAAGCCTTCGACGGTCATGATCCGGTAAGCGCGCAAGCTCATGGAGCCCCCCATCTGGCGTCCTGCCATCCCCTGGCGCGATCCGGTCCCGGGGCGAAGGGCACGCTAGCCAGCCAAAGGTTAATCAATCCTGTAACGGCGGCGGCGCTGGAACCAAGCCGGACGCCTGGCGTTCTCCCCCGCATCAGTGGAGGCCCCGCATGTCCCAGCCATCATCATCCATGCCGGCACCCGGCCAACTCACCATCATGGAGCGCGGCCTCTACATCGTCGCCGGGCTCCTGCTGGCGGCGGCGGGCGCCAGGCCACGGCCGAACGCGTTGCTGAGCATCGCCGCCCTCGGTGCCGGCGGTTACCTCGCCTGGCGCGGGGCCGAAGGCTCCTGCCCGGCGAAGGCCGCTTTGGCGGAGCTCAACACCACACCTTCCGCCCGCCCGACACACGACCCGATCTAGACGCTCCGGAGACATCGCACCCGGCCGGCCCGCGGCGGAACCGCCGCGCCGGCCGGCTGCGCGTGCGCGACATGAGCCCGGCCGCGGGCCGAAGCGCAACCTCGGCCGGGAGGTCACGTTGATCAAGCGTAAGGAGGCGGCAGGGGCCGCCCCATTGGAAAGGGTCACCGGAGATACCGCATGGATGCTGACGAGACGGATCTGAAGGCGAGCACGGGCGTCGACGGCCTGGACGACATTCTCGCGGGGGGCCTCGCCCCTGGGCATGTCTTCCTGCTGGAAGGCAACCCGGGCACTGGCAAGACGACCATCGCGCTCAGCTTCCTTCTGGCCGGGGCGCGGGCCGGGGCACGCGGCCTCTACATCACCCTGTCCGAGACCGAGCGCGAACTGCGTGCCGGCGCCGCGTCGCATGGCTGGGACATCGGCGGTAATATCGAGATCTTCGAGGTCGTGCCGCCCGAAAGCCTGCTCGACATCGACCGCCGGCAGAGCCTGCTCTACTCGTCGGACCTCGAGCTCGGCGAGACGATCAAGCTCATCATCAGCGCCTTCGAGCGGGTGAAGCCCGATCGCATCGTGCTCGACAGCTTGTCCGAGATCCGCCTGCTCGCGCAGGGCTCCCTGCGGTACCGGCGGCAGATCCTGGCGCTGAAGCACTATTTCGCGCGCCATGGCGCCACCGTGCTGCTGCTGGACGACCTCGCCTCCGAGACCACCGACAAGACGGTGCACAGCGTCGTGCACGGCGTGATCCGGCTGGAGGAACTGGCCCCGGCCTATGGCGCGGAGCGGCGGCGGGTGCGCATCTCCAAGTATCGTGGCCAGGCCTTCCGCGGCGGCTATCATGACTTCGCCATCCGCACCGGCGGCGTCGCCGTCTTTCCGCGGCTGGTCGCCTCGGAACACCGTACCCGCTTCGCCCGCACCCAGGTCACCAGCGGCATCGCTCCGCTGGACGCGCTGCTCGGCGGCGGCATCGAACAGGGCTCCAGTACACTGGTCCTGGGTCCGGCCGGCACCGGCAAGAGCACCTTCGTCCTGCAATTCCTGGCGGCCGCGGTGCGGCGCGGCGAAAAGGCGGCCCTCTTCGTCTTCGACGAGGAACTCGGCCTGCTGTTCGACCGGACTCTCGCGATGGGCTTCGATCTGGAGGGCATGCGAGCCGCCGGCACGCTGCACATCGAACAGGTTGACGCGGCGGAGCTGTCGCCCGGCGAATTCGCACATCGGGTCCGCGAACGGGTGGCGCGATCCGGCGCCAGGACCGTCATCATCGACAGTCTGAATGGCTACCAGGCCGCCATGCCGGAGGAGAATGCGCTGATCCTCCATGTCCACGAGTTGCTGCAGTACCTGAACCGGCGCGGCGCCGCGACCTTCCTGACGGTGGCGCAGCACGGCCTGGTCGGGGACATGAAGGCACCGGTCGACATCACCTACCTGGCCGACACGGTCATCCTGCTTCGCTATTTCGAGGCCATGGGCAAGGTCCGCCGCGCCGTGTCCGTCATCAAGAAGCGCACCGGCTACCACGAGGACACCATCCGCGAGTTCCGCATCGACAAGGGCGGCCTGAGCCTGGGCGCGCCCCTGGACAGCTTCCAGGGCGTGCTGCGCGGCGTACCGACCTATGTCGGCGCGCCCGCACAGCTATCCACGGACGTGACGGGGGACGACCATTAGCGCCTCATCCTCCCACCACGCCGTGGTGCTGACCCCCCATGGCCGGGATGCCGTGGTGGCCGGGCAATTGCTGCGCGGCGCCGGCATCCCTTCCCTCGCCTGCACCGACCTGCCGGGCTTCGAGCACGCCCTCGGCGACGCCGCCAGCTTCGCGGTGGTGGCAGAGGAAGCGGTGCGCCTTGCCGATCTGCGTGGCATCGCCGCCTTCCTGGCCGCGCAGCCCGCCTGGTCCGACCTGCCTTTCATCGTGCTGACCCGCCGGGAAGGCGGAGCGGAACGGGACCCGGCGGCGCAGCGGCTGGCCGAGGTGTTCGGCAATGTCACCTTCCTGGAACGTCCCTTCCACCCGACCACCTTCCTCAGCGTCGCCCGGTCCGCGCTCAGGGGCCGGCTGCGGCAATACGAAGCCCGGGCCCGGATCGAGGAGTTGCACGAGGGCGAGCAGCAACTCCGCACCGCGCTGCTCGCCGGCCGCCTCGGTTCCTGGCAACTCGACCTGTCCAGCATGGCGCTGGATGGGTCGGCGGCGTTCCGGGTGCTGTTCGGCCGGGCGGAGGACGGCGCGCTGCCCTTCCCGGCGCTGCTGGACAGCGTTCATCCGGCCGACCGCGGCCGCGTGCAGGATGCGATCCGCGCCGGGCTGGAACCGGATACCGACCACGCCATCGAATTCCGCGTCGTCCGGCCGGATGGCAGCCTGCGCTGGGCCGATATCCGCGCCCGCCTGGTGCGCGACGCCAGCGGCGGCAATGCCCGGCTGGTCGGCGTTTCCTCCGACATCACGCAGCGCAAGCGCGCCGATGCCGAGCTGCGCCGGCTGAACGAGCGGCTGGAGGAACGGGTCGAGGAGCGTACGGCCGAGCTGCGGCGCGCGCATGCCGCCGTGCTGACCCAGATCGCCCAGCGCGAAAGGGCGGAGGAGCAGCTGCGCCAGGCGCAGAAGATGGAAATGATCGGCCAGCTCACCGGCGGCGTCGCGCATGATTTCAACAACCTGCTGATGGCCGTCCTGGCCAATCTCGACCTGTTGCGCCGGCATGTCGCCGGCAGCCCGGACGCGGAACGGCTGATCGACATCGCCTCCCAGGGGGCGCAGCGGGGTGCGGCCCTGACGCAGCGGCTGCTGGCCTTCGCGCGCCGCCAGGACCTGCGGCTGGAACCGACCAACCTGGTCGGCCTGGTGCGTGGCATGACGGAGTTGCTGGAGCGCTCGATCGGCACCGCCATCGAACTGCGGATGGACCTGCCGACCCGGTCGCCGCCGGTGCTGGTCGACGCCAACCAGATCGAGCTCGCATTGCTGAACCTGGTGGTCAATGCGCGCGACGCGATGCCCGACGGCGGCGTGCTGACGGTCGCGATCGACCGGGCCGAGGTCGCCACCGGGCAGGACCTGCCGGTGGGCCGCTATGTCCGCCTGGTCGTCGGCGATACCGGCTGCGGCATGGATGCGGCGACGTTGAAGAAAGCGACCGAGCCGTTCTTCACCACCAAGGAGCTCGGCAAGGGGACCGGCCTCGGCCTGTCGATGATCCACGGGCTGGCGATCCAGCTGCGTGGCGCGCTGCGGCTGTCGAGCGAGGTCGGACGTGGCACCCGGGCTGAGCTCTGGCTGCCGGTTGCGGCGGGGGCCGATCTGCGCGGCGAACCGCCGACGGCAAAGGCGCCGATGCCCACCGCGCCGTCACCGGCCGCACCGAAGCGGCGGATCCTGGTGGTCGATGACGATCCCCTGATCGCGATGACCACCGTGATGATGCTGAACCATCTCGGCCACGAGGTGCTGGAGGCGCATTCCGGCCGCCAGGCGCTGGAGATCCTGCGACGGGTCCAGGGCATCGACCTGCTGATCACCGATTATTCGATGCCGAAGATGACCGGCGCCCAGCTTGCGAAAGCCGCCCGCGAGCTGCATCCGGCGCTGCCGGTGCTGCTGCGCGCGGCGCGCATCGGTTTCGCCATCACGCTGTTCTGCATCGGCGCCAGCCTGTCCCGCGCGGCCATCCGCCAGGTGGGCTACAAGCCGCTGGTGCAGGGTCTCTGTCTCTGGCTGTTCATCAGCAGCACGGCCTTGCTGGTGGTATTGGAGATGGGAGCCTGAAGTCTCAGGTCTGGGCTATGCATCCCTGGGCCCAATCGATGATGTGCTTCACCCTT
>DASYDR010000035.1:0-5400 GCA_036499545.1 Roseomonas sp.
TTCGCCGACATGGTCGACCTGCGCCCCATCGCGGCGGAAGCCATCGATGATCGCGGCTTCCCAGTCGCTGGCGCGATCGGCGGGATTGGTCGGGTTGAGCGCGGCTTCCTTGTAGCTGTATTCGCTGGCCTCGCGCTGCACGGTGCGGAAGACGGTCTGCGCCGCCCAGGACGGGACGGTGTGTGGCAGGAAGCGGGTGGCCGAGCTGTCGCGCAGCAGCGGCTCGATCTCGTTCTGCGTATAGATGCGCAGCGCCGTGGCCTGCCGCATGATCATCGTGGCTTCCTGCAGGATCTCCTGCCGCGCGGTGGTCTCGGCGATGCCGCGGGCGAAGAAGGCCGCCACCAGCATGCCGACCAGGAAGGTGCCGAGCAGGGCGATGTTGAACTTGGCGCGCAGGCCCATGCGAATGCCTTTTCGTTATCGGCGCGGCCGCAGGGCGGCGCCCGCCAGCAGGCGCCGGGCCTGGATGGCGGTCAGGGCGCCGGTGGCCGCCTCACCGATCTCGCGCTGATAGCGGCGAATCGCGGCGCGGGTACCGGTTCCGAAATTGCCGTCCAGCCGGTCGGCATAGTAGCCGAGTGCGGCGAGCGAGCCCTGGATCGCGCGGCGATCGGCGACGGAAAGCGGGATCTCATCGGTCAGCGGCGGCGCCGCCGGCGTGGGGGCGGTGACCGGCGCCGGGGCGCTGGGCGGCACGGCTGCCGGCGTCGGCTCAGCCTGGGGTTCGGCCGCGGGCGCGGAAGGCGCCGGGCTATCGGGCGGCGCGGCGGACACACCTGGCGCCGGCTCGGCCGGCGGGGCGGCTTCGGCAGGCGCCGCGACCGGGGCCGGTTCCGGCGCTGCGGCCGGCAGCAGGGCCATGGTGGTGTCCGGCCGTTCCAGGCGGTGCAGCGGGCGCTCCGGCGCCTGTTCCAGCCGCGTCTGCAGCCGGGTGAGCAGGGTGCCGGGATCCGCGCCGATCGCCGCCTGCCCGCCGAGTTCCTCCAGCAGCGCGGCGGCGAGGGCCGTCCGCTGGCCCTGGCGGGCGGTCTGGCTGCTGACGATCACCGCGATGCCCGCATCCGCCTGCGGTGCCGGCAGCGGCGGCATCGCCGCGGGATCGGCGAAGGCGTCGATCGCCAGCAGCGCGGCGCCGGCCTTCGTCTCGGCGAGCGTATCGAGCAGGCTGCGCAGCAGCACACCCTGGGTCAGCACATCCGAGCTGCGTTCCAGCAGCGCGGAGGCGGGCAGCACGAAGGCGCGCCCATTCAGCTCGGCGACCGGGCCGCAGGCATAGACGACCACGCGGGCATCGGCGGTCCCGCGCAGCCGCCGCGCGAGCTCGGCGATGGCGGCACCGGTTTCGCCGCGGGTCTGGTCGATACTCTCCACGACGATGAAGCCCGATGCCGCCAGCTGGCGGCCGACGGCGCGGGCGGAGGGCGGGCAGGCGGGCACCGGCGCGATCTCTCGCGCGGCGACCTGGCCGCTGGCGATCACCAGCGCGATGCGCGGCTCGGCCGCCACCGCCGCGCCGCTCAGCAGCGTGGCGAGCAGAGCCGCGGCGTGGAGGCGCCGGCGCACGGAAAGGATCGGGGAGGCGCGGATGGGGAACCTCCGGAAGGATCGCGTTCGGGGCGCAAGCCGGGCAGGTCATGGTGGCCCGTTCGGGGCAGGCGCGCGCGGACGCAGCAGAGTATGGCCGGGCCGCCGCCGTCAAGCCGCCGCCGCCGATCCTCTGCGCAGGCGGCTTCGGAGCGATCCGTTGTCACGATAGTTTCCCGGTCGGGCCGGCGCGCTTCCGCAACGGCCGCGCTTTTGCAACGCTGCGCCGCGGTACGGCGCGCGCTC
This sequence comes from Roseomonas sp., assembly GCA_036499545.1. Lineage (GTDB taxonomy): Bacteria > Pseudomonadota > Alphaproteobacteria > Acetobacterales > Acetobacteraceae > Plastoroseomonas. The sequence goes on from DASYDR010000035.1 coordinate 1,834, forward strand.
CTTCTGGCCGGACCGGCGGCTTCGGGGCAGCATGGCGTGGCCGGCGACGGAATCGCAACGCGGCGAGGACCGCGCCATCACAGGAGGAAACAGCTTCATGCAGGATATCGAGATACTGGCCCGTGGCCTCGGCTTCCCCGAAGGGCCGGTGGTGATGGGCGACGGCTCGGTGGTGATCACCGAGATCAATGGCGGCAAGATCACGCGGGTCGGCGCGGATGGCGGCGTCACGCAGCTCGGCGCCGCCGCGGGCGGGCCGAACGGCCTCGCCACCGGCCCGGACGGCGCGCTCTACCTCTGCAACAACGGCGGCAGCCGCTACCTGCCGGGGCATTTCATGGGGATGGGGCCGGCCGCGGACTATGCCGGCGGCTCGGTGGAGCGGGTCGACCCGAAGACCGGGGAACGCCGCGTCCTCTACACCGAATGCAACGGCCACCGGCTGTCGGCGCCGAACGACATCGTCTTCGATCGCCAGGGCGGCTTCTACTTCACCGATCTCGGCAAGCGCTACGCGCGCCACCGCGACCATGGCGGGCTGTACTACGCGCTGCCGGACGGTTCCTCGATCAAGGAAATCGCCTTTCCGATCCTGAGCGCCAACGGCGTCGGCCTCTCGCCGGACGAGAAGACCGTCTATGTGGCGGATACCGAAGGCGCGCGGCTCTGGGCCTTCGCGGTCGAGGCGCCGGGTGTGCTCAAGCCGGGCGTCTTCCCGGCGGCGCATGGCGGCGTCTGCATCGCCGGGCTGCCCGGCAAGGCGCGTTTCGACAGCCTGGCGGTGACCGCGGCGGGCAACATCGCGGTGGCGACGCTGACCACCGGCTGCATCAGCGTCTTCTCGCCGGACGGCGCCCTGCTACGCTCGGTCAAGATGCCGGACACGCATCCGACCAATATCTGCTTCGGCGGGCCGGACATGCGTACCGCCTATGTCACGCTGTCGGCCAAGGGCGAACTCGCGCGGACGACCTGGGACGAGCCGGGGTTGCGGCTGAACTTCCAGGCCTGAGGGACGGGCACGCGCGCCCGGGCGCGGGGGCACGATGATGCCGTTCAAGACCAAGCAGGATCTGGTGGCCGAGATCCTGCGGGAACGCATCATCGCCGGCACCTATGCGCGCGGTGCCAAGCTGCGGCAGCAGCATATCGCCGAGGAACTCGGCGTCTCGATCACGCCGGTGCGCGAGGCGCTGCGCGCACTGGAGGCCGAGGGCTACATCACCGGCCTCTCGCACAAGGGCCTGCTGGTGCCGGAGGCCGTGCCCGAAGCCGCGCGCGAGATCTTCGAACTGCGTGTGCTGCTGGAACGCGACCTGACCGCGCGCGCCCTGCAGCGCATGACGCGCGCGGCCCTGGCCGAGTTGCGGCAGAGCCAGGCCCGGATCGTCACGCTGACCGGCGGCAGCGACCAGCAGGCGATGCGCATGGAGAATTACCGCTTCCACCTCCGGCTCTACGAACTCGCGGATCGTCCGCAGGCGCTGCAGTTCGTGCGTGTCCTCTGGGCCGGCTATCCCTTCCTGGACCAGGAATATGCCGGACGCCGCGCGAAGCAGATCGCCGAGCACGAGCACTTCCTGGTCCTGGCCGAGGCGGGCGATCACGCCGGCGCGGTGCGCGCGATGGTGGACCATATCGGCAGCGGCTGGGCCGGCCAGGCATCCGGGCGCGAAGCGGGAAGGATCCGCATCTGACGCCACTCGCGTCATGTTCATGGCGCGGTTGTGAATCCGGCCTTTGCATACACGCGCACCGGCTTGACGGGTAAAATGCATTCTGCACTATCCGTGGCGGGAGGACGCCAGGGCACATGAACCCAGCCGTCACGAAGATGGATTGCAGGCAATGGCGCCGTTGCGCGCGGCGGCCAGGCTGTTCGACCCGCGCCGGAAGGCCGGACGGGGAGGGCGCGGCGCATGGGTGACACCCAGATCCTGATCGAGAATGTGCTGAACGCGCTCGCCGCCGGCGTGCTCATCGGCTGCATCTACGGACTGATGTGCGTCGGCCTCGGCCTGATCTTCGGCGTCATGCGCGTGGTGAACTTCGCCCAGGGCGACTTTCTCATGCTCGGCATGTACGCCGCCTATTACCTCTTCACCGGCTGGGGGCTGCTGGCGATCCTCGGCCCCTATGCCGGGCCGCTGCTGGCGGCGATCCTGGCCGGGCCGCTGGTCTTCGCGGGCGGCCTGCTGCTGCACCGCTTCCTGATCTCGCGCGTCTCCGGGCTGCGCACCACCGCGAGCCTGGACGAGGGGCATTTCGGCCAGCTCATCGTCACGCTCGGCGTCTCGCTCATCCTGCAGAATGGCGGGCTGATCCTGTTCGGCTCGACGCCGCGCACGGTGCGCACGCCGCTCTCCTCCTCCGCCTGGACCTTCGACATCCCCTTCACCGAGGCCGTGCTGTTCCTCAACCAGGCGCGCGTGGTCTCCGCCATCCTGGCGATCGCCGTCGCCATCGCCCTCTATGTGATGCTCGAACGCACGCGGCTCGGCCGCGCGCTGCGCGCGGCGGCGGATAACCCGACCGCGGCCACCTATGCCGGCGTGGATGTCGACCGGGCGCATCGCATCGCCTTCGGCCTGGGCAGCGGCATCACCGCCATCGCCGGCGGCCTGATCGCGACCTTCCTGTCCTATTCGCCCTTCGTCGGGCTCGACTTCGTCATCATCATGTATGCCGGCGTGGTGCTCGGCGGCATGGGCAGCATCCTCGGTGCCTTCTGGGGCGGGCTGACGGTCGGCTTCGTGCAGCAATTCTCCGCGCTGGTGCTGCCGCCACAACTGCAGAACGCGGCGATCTTCGTCGTCTTCCTGCTGATCCTGGTCCTGCGCCCGCAGGGCTTCTTCGGCCGGTCGGCGGAGCGCGCATGAGACCTGGAGCGATCGCCCGGCTGTTCCGGCACGGGCTCATCTTCGCCGCGCTGCTGGCGGCCTATCTCGTTCTCTGCGGGGTGGTGACCAACAGCTACTACCAGCTGATGCTGACGCTGGTGCCGATCTGGGCGGTGCTCGGCCTGTCCTGGAACGTCTTCTCCGGCTATTCCGGCCTCACTTCCTTCGGCCATGCCGCCTTCTTCGGGATCGGCGCCTATACCGTGGCGCTCGGCCTGACCATGCTGAACCTGACGCCCTGGATCGGCATTCCGCTCGGCGCGGTGCTGGGGGCGCTGGCGGCGCTGCTGATCGGGCTGCCGACCTTCCGGCTGCGCGGCCACTATTTCGCCCTGGCCATGCTCGCCTACCCGCAGCTGATCTTCTACCTGCTGCAGTATCTCGGCTACCACGAGATCACGCTGCCGATGCGGCGCGAAGCGCCGATCCTGTGGCTGCAGTTCAACGACCCGCGCGTCTATACCGCGATAGCGCTCGGGCTGCTGGCGATCGCCATGGTGGTGAGCATGGTGGTCGAGAATTCACGCTTCGGCCTGTCGCTGATGGCCATCCGGCAGAACGAGCTGGCGGCCGAAGCGGCGGGGATCAATGCCCGGCTCTGGAAGATGCGCGCCTTGCTGGTCAGCGGGGCGATGGCGGCGGCGGCGGGCGGGCTCTACGCCTGCGT
>DASYDR010000036.1:0-1579 GCA_036499545.1 Roseomonas sp.
GCGATGCCGTTTGCGGTGGCGGATTCGCTGGTGGCCCGTGGGGCGACCCCGGTGCTGTTCGCGTTGCGCGGCGCCTGCGATCCGGTGCGCGTGGAGCGCTTTCGCCATCACTGGATCTCGGTCGGCCAGTTGGGCCGCGCCATGCGGCTGTTCCGGGCCGAGAATTGTCGCGACCTTGTCTTCATCGGCACGCTGGTGCGGCCGGCGCTGTCGGAAATCCGCCTCGACTGGGGCACGCTTCGCGTGCTCGGCCGCGTATGGGCGGCGTTTCGTGGCGGCGACGACCATCTGCTGTCCGGCATCGGTGACATCTTCGAACAGGACGGTTTCCGAATGGTCGGCGTCAAGGATATCGCGCCTGACCTGCTGATGCCCGAGGGATGCCTGACCCGTGCGGTGCCTGACGAGACCGCGACCGCCGATATCGCGCGGGGACGCGCGGTGCTGCAGGCGTTGAGCCCTTACGACGTCGGCCAGGCCGTCGTGGTGATCGACGGTCACGTGGTCGGGGTGGAAGACATCGAGGGCACTGACGGGCTGCTGGCGCGCGTGGCCCGGCTGCGCAATGAGGGCCGCATTCGGGCCAGGGCGGCGCGGGGCGTGCTGGTGAAGGCGCCCAAGAGCGGCCAGGACCTGCGCTTCGATCTGCCGACCCTGGGGCCGCGCACCGTGGAGGGCGCGGCCAAGGCCCAACTCGCCGGCATCGCGATCGTGGCGGGCAATACCATCGTGGCCGAGCCGCAGGCCATGATCGCGGCGGCCGACGCGGCCGGAATGTTCGTCACCGGTTTGCCCGCGTGATGCCGGCGCAGGCATCGGTCGGCGTGGTGCGAAAGGTCTTCCTGGTTGCGACGGAGGAGTCCGGCGATCGGCTGGGCGCCAATCTGATGAAGGTGCTGCGCCAGCGGCTCGGCGATGCCGTCCGCTTCGAGGGCGTCGGCGGCCGCGCGATGGCGCAGCAAGGGCTCACCTCGCTGTTTCCGATCGAGGAACTGTCGATTGTCGGGCTCGCCGCCGTGGTCAAGCAATTGCCGAAAATCCTGCGGCTGATCCGCAGGACATCGGATGCGGTGGCAGAGGCCGCGCCCGACATTCTCGTCATTATCGACAGTCCGGATTTTACCCATCGGGTGGCGCGACGGGTCCGGGCCCGCGATGCCGCCATTCCGATCGTCGACTACGTCTCGCCGTCGGTCTGGGCGTGGCGGCCCGGCCGGGCGCGCGCGATGCGCCGCTATATCGATCACGTGCTGGCGCTGCTGCCGTTCGAGCCGGAAGCCTATATCCGGCTGCACGGTCCGCCCTGCAGCTATGTCGGCCATCCCCTGGTGGAGCAGGTGGGCGCGCTGCGGCCGAGTGAGGCGGAGCAAGCTCGGCGAAACGGATCGCCGCCGGTACTGCTGGTGCTGCCGGGCAGCCGCCGCAGCGAAATCAGGCACCATATGGCGGTGTTCGGCGAGACCCTGGGCCGGCTGCAGGCGCATGGCGCGCCATTTGAGCTGATCCTGCCAACCATGTCGCATCTGCAGAGTGCGGTGGAAGAGGGCGTCAAAAGCTGGCCGGTTCAGCCGCGGATCGT
>DASYDR010000037.1:0-19241 GCA_036499545.1 Roseomonas sp.
AGTGGCGCTCTACGCACCGATCGCGGCGATCGGGCGGCAGATGGGCCTCGCCACCCTCGGCACCCTGCATGAGCGGGTCGGCGAGGAGGAGAACATCCGCGACCTGCAGAGCGACAGCCCCTATGCCAATGGCGGCTGGGCACGGGCGATCGGCGAACGCAGCCGCAACCGCTGGGACGGCACCGTCGAGGCACGCGCCACCGGCGACCTGTTCGGCATGCAGGCCGGCTTCGACATCATCCGCACCCGGCCCTATGCCGGCGGCCATCGCGACATCGCCGGCGTCTATGTCGCCTACACCAACTACGACGCGCCGTCGGTGTCCGGCTTCGCGCTCGGCCAGCGGGGATTGCAGGTCGGGCGGCTGTCGCTGGAAGGCCCCTCGGCGGGCCTCTACTGGACGCATTTCGGGCCGTCGGGCTGGTATGTGGACGCGGTGCTGCAGGCCAATTGGTTCGACGTGAAGGCGCGGTCGGATTTCGCCACCGCGCTCAGCACCAACGGCACCGGCTATGCGGCGTCGCTGGAGGCGGGCTACCCGATCCGCTTCGGGCAGGGCGGCGCCTGGCAGATCGAACCGCAGGCGCAGATCATCTACCAGAGCGTGTCGGTCGACCGGGCCCGCGACGCCATGTCCGCGGTGGACTGGGACGCGGATGACGCCTGGACCGGGCGGATCGGGGCACGGCTGCAATACACGGCGCAGACCCCGGAAGCGCTGTGGCAGCCCTATGCCAAAGTCAATCTCTGGCACGGCTTCTCGGGCAATGACCGGATCCGCTTCGGCGGCGATGCGCCGATCGAGAACCGGTTCGGGCAGACGGCGCTGGAGGTCGGCGCCGGCGTCACGGCGCGGGTGAACCAGAACCTGAGCTTCTACGGCAGTGCCGATTACCGCTGGTCGGTGGATGGCGACAACCGGGAGACTGCGGTGCAGGGCAGCATCGGCATCCGATTCAACTGGTGATGCCGTCGGCGCCGTCGCAACCGCGGCGGCGTTGGCCGGCGAAGGGGTATCCAGACTGGCGGCAGCGGCGACTTCCCGGCATCGTCGCTGCCGACGAATGATAAGCGCTCGGGGGAAACAGCGTGTACGACTTCATCATCGTGGGCGGCGGCTCCGCCGGCTCCGTGCTGGCGCACCGGCTTTCGGCGCAGAGCGGGCGGAAGGTCCTGCTCTGCGAGGCCGGGCCGGACACGCCGCCCGGCCAGGTTCCGGCCGAGATCCTGGATAGCTATCCCGGCACCGCCTATTTCGACCCGCGCTTCCACTGGACCGAATTGAAGGTCCACACCCAGATCGTCTCCCACAACAACCCCGGCGCCGACCGTCCGCCGCTGCGCAAATACGAACAGGCGCGGGTGCTGGGCGGCGGTTCCTCCATCAACGGCCAGATGGCCAATCGCGGCGCGCCCACCGATTATGCGGAATGGGAAGCACGCGGCGCCGCCGGATGGGGCTGGGATGCGGTGCTGCCCTATTTCCGCAAGGTCGAGCGCGACCTCGACATCGACGACCAATGGCACGGCCAGGATGGGCGCATCCCGGTCCGGCGCGTGAAGCAGGAATTCTGGAGCGAGCACGCCAAGGCCGCGGCCGAAGCCTTCCGCCAGGCCGGCCATGCCTGGCTGCCCGACCAGAACGGCGCCTTCACCGATGGCTACTTCCCGATCACCATCGCACTCGAGGGCGACCAGCGCGTCTCCGCCGCGATCGGCTACCTCGATGCCGGGACGCGGCAGCGCGCCAACCTCACCCTCTCGACCGAGACCCAGGTGACCGGCCTCATCTTCGAAGGAACGCGCTGCGTCGGCGTCAACGCCCTGGTCAAAGGCCAGGCGCAGGAGTTCCGCGCGCGCGAGGTCATCCTTTCTTCCGGCGCCATCCACAGCCCGGCGCATCTGCTGCGCGCCGGCATCGGCCCGGCCGCGCATCTGAAGGAGATGGGCATCCCCGTGCTGGCGCATGTGGCGGGCGTCGGGCAGCGGTTGATGGACCACCCGTCCATCTCGCTCTCCTCCTTCCTCCGCCCGCATGCGCGGCTGCGCAAGACGCGCCGGCATATCCTGGTGGGGCTGCGCTATTCCTCCGGCCTGCCGGAGACGCCGCAGGGCGACATGTTCGTGGCCGCGGTCAGCAAATCCGCTTGGCATGCGGTCGGCGAGCAGGTCGCCTCCATGCTGACCTGGGTGAACAAGACCTATTCCGAGGCCGGCCAGGTGCGCCTCGCCTCCCGCGATTGGCGGCAGCATCCGGTGGTGGAGTTCAACCTGCTATCCGACCGCCGCGACCTGGACCGGCTGATGAGCGGCTTCCGCATGGTCGCGGCCCTGCAGATGAGCGAGCCGTTGCGCGCGGTGGCCAGCGACCCCTTTCCGGCCAGCTACAGCGACCGGGTGCGCAAGCTCGGCGTCGTCAACACGAAGAACCGCATCCTGACGACGATCGTCTCCAAGCTGCTCGACGGTCCCGCCGCCCTGCGGCGCGAGCTGATCGACCGCTACGTGGTGGAAGGCTTCCGCTTCGACCAGGTGATGACGGATGACGATGCGCTGGAAGCCTTCGTGCGCAAGGCGACCATCGGCGTCTGGCACGCCTCCTGCTCCTGCCGCATGGGCGCGGAGGAGGATCCGATGGCGGTGGTGGACACGTCCGGCCGCGTGCGCGGCGTGGATGGGCTCAGGGTTGTCGATGCTTCCATCTTCCCGGTGGTGCCTTGCGCCAACACCAACTTCCCCACGTTCATGACCGCCGAGAAGATCGCCGACGCCATTCTCACGGAGGCGCGGTGACGAAGCCGGGCTCGGCCATGACCAGGTAGTCATGGCCGTGCACCAGCCCGCCCTCCCGGTCGCAATGCGCGCGGGCCTGGTCGCGCAGTACCCCGGCCTGGCGCAGCAATGCGAGGCCGAGATCCGCATCGGCGATACGGGCGACCAGGGCCTGCATGGTCGTCCACTGCATGTCCACCCAGCGCATGTCGTAGTGGTTGGGAAAGCGCTGCGCGACCTGGATGCGGAAGCCGGCGCGAACCAGCCGGTCCGTCACCCATTCCGCCGGGTATTCGCGATAGGGCGTCTCATCCGCCAGCAGGTGGCAGGCGTCGCGGCAGCGTCCGATCGCCTGCACCAGTTGTCCCGCCGCATCGGTGGGCCGGCCCTGCACATAGGGATCGAGCCCGACCACATAGAGCCGCCCGCGCACCAGCGGCCGCAGCCTTTCGAACAGCGCGTCCTGGGCGAAAGGCGCATAGGCGTCCATCGCGCCGAGCAGGTATTCGGCGATGACGGTGTCATGCGCATCGCCGGCGAGCAGCCCCGGATCGGCCCAATTGCCGGCGACCAGCCGGTCCCGGGCGCGCATCCGCGGGCCAACCGCCGCACGGGTTTCCGCGAGCAGCGCCGGATCGGCGGTGACGCCGGTCCAGCGCCGGCTCGGCAGGCCGGCGATCCAACTGGCGGAGCGCGGGCCGGTGCCGGCATCCAGCACCGCGCCCCAGGGCCGCGCGCCCTGCAGCCGTTCGATCACCGCGAACAGCCCGGGCGCCGTCGGCATCAGAAACGCAAGGTCAGGCCGGCCATGGCCGTGCGGCCACGCCCGCCGCCCACCGTCTCCGATGCCGGCAGGGTATAGGTCTGGTTGCTGATATTGGTCACGTTGAAGAAGGCGGTCAGGTTGTCGTTCATGCGCCAGGCGCCGTAGAGATCGCCGGTGGTGTAGGATTCGATCGGCACCGCGCCCGTCCCCGTGGTGGCCGATTGCGTGCGGCCGACGACACGCAGCCGCGCGCCGAGCGTGAGCTGGCGTTCGAACAGGCGCACGCCGCCATCGACGGTCAGGTTGCTGCGCGGCAGGTAGCTGCGATCGGCGCCATCGGCGTAGCGGATGGTGGTGTGGGTATAGGCCAGGTTCACATAGGCGACGCCGATATCGTAGCCGCCTTCCAGCTCGATGCCGCTCAGCCGGCTGGTGCCCGGCACGTTCTGGTAGAAGTTGAAGCTGGTCGGCCGGCCAGCGATGGTCGCGCCGCGGACCGCCACCAGGTTGATCAGGTCCTCCACGTCATTGTCGAAATAGGCGACCTTCACCCGCAGCCGGTCGCCATCGGTGAACAGGTTCCGCCGCAACACATTGGTGCCCACTTCCCAGCCGCGCGACCGCTCCGACTGCAGATAGGGGTTCGGGTAGAAGGTGGAGGTGCCGCCGGCGGAATGCGGGCCGGAATACATGGTCTCGGAGACGGTGGGCGGCCGGAAGGCCCAGCCATAGGTGGCGTAGAGCTGCACCCAGGGCAGCGGCCGCACCGCGAGCGTCAGGCGCGGGCTGACGCGGCCTTCGCTGCGGTCGACGCTGAACGGCCCGGTGACGGGCACGCCGATGGCGGGCGCGGCATAGCCTTCGGCGTCGATCGAGAAATGGTCGTAGCGCAGGCCAAGGATCGCATCGAAGATGCCGCGGCTGAAGGCGGTGCGGGAATAGACCCCGGTCATGTTGAGCCGGCCGTCGCCATTCACCCCGCCCTTGCGGGTTTCCGTGTCGTCGGTCGCGTATTGCACGCCGTAGAGCCATTCGACGCCGACATCGCCGATCGCGAAGCGGGAGGTATTCGCCAGCCCGACCTCATAGGCGTTGTTGACGATGCGCCGGCCGGACGCGGTGGCCGAGAAGGCGCCGGCTTCCGTCAGATAGTTGTTCATCCGGATCTGGTTGTAGGAAGCACTGGCTTCCAGATCGATCAGCGGCGTATTCGCCGGGCGGAAGTTGTAGGCCAGCCGGACCAGGTTCGACTGCATCGTCTGGTCGTAGAAATTGGAGACGAAGCGGTTGGTGTAGACGCTGCCGGTCAGCGCCAGCCGATGTTCCGGATTAGGGTCCCAGTTCAGCCGGAACAGGCCGGAGCGCAGCGACTGCTCCGTGTTCGGCACCGTTTCGCCGCGACCGTTCTCATAAGCGGAATTGGTGCGGCCGCTGGCCCCGGCCAGCACGCTGATGCCGCCGTCGAAGCGCGCGGCGCCGACCAGGCTGGCATTCCATTGATAGCCGTTGGTGCCGGTCATGCCGGTCAGTCGGCCGCCGATAGTCTGGCCGGGGCGCAGAATGTCGTCGACATTCAGCAGGCGGAAATTCACCGCGCCGACCAGGGCGCCCATGCCGGAAGGCCCGGTGACCGCGCCACGCTCCACATCGATGCCGCCGAGGAAGTTGGGGTCGATATAGGCGAAGGACCCGCCTTCATGGCCCGCGGGGCGGAAGTTCTGGCGCACGCCTTCGACCATCATGTTGACGCGGCCGACGCCTTCGAGGCCACGGATATTCACCGAGACGCCGGGCTGCGAGGCGAAGCCGCCGGCGGAAACGCCGGGCACCGTCTCCAGCAGCCGGTTGGTGTCGCCGCCTTCGCGGATCTCCTCGGGCGTGACGCGGCTGACCGCGGCCGGCGTTTCGAAGGGTGCGTCGGCCGCCTCGCCCTCGACATGGATGGTCGGCAACGGCGTCGGCGGCCGGCCCGTCTCCTGCGCCGCCGCCGGCAGCGCGCCCACGGCATAGAGCGCCGTCGTGGCCAGCAGGGCGCGCAGCCCGATCGATCCCATTCTCGGCATGAGATGTCCCCTTGCACCTGACGGTCGCCCTTCCCGTCAGCGGGGGTTGCACCTTTGGTTGACGTGGCGGTGATTAATGCGAATGATTCTTAATTGCAATACATGCAATCATGGCTGCGGCCATACGGCGACGCCCGTGCCGCCGATAGCACGGCATCGGCATATTGCGAATGATTCTCATTAGCGTTAACCAGCACCGGCCCCAGCATGAGAATTCCCCCATGACGATCCGCCTCTTCCTCGCCGCCGGTGTCTGCAGCGCCCTGCTCGCGCTGCCCGGCCTGGCGCAGACACCGACCGCCCCCGCGGCGGCGCCCAGCCCGGAAGCCGCCGCCGCGGCCCGGCAGCAGGCGCGGGAGCGCTTCTTCCGGCAATACGACACCGACCGCGACGGCACCGTCACGCGCGCGGAATACGACGCGGCGCGCGCGGCGCAGTTCCGCGCCACCGACAGCGACGGCAATGGCGCCCTGGCGCCGGCGGAATACGTCGCCGAATATGAAGGCCGGCTACGCGTGGATTACGGCACGCGGCCGCTGGACGACGCGTTCCGCCGCTCCCTCGAACAGGCGGCCCGGCGCTTCCGCGCCATCGATCGCGATCAGGATGGCAGCATCAGCCGCGCCGAGTATGACGGCGTCGCCAGCCGCACCTTCACCCAGACCGACACCAATGGCGACGGCCGCGTCGACGCGGCGGATGCGGTCCCCCCGCATCCCTGAACGAGACCGCCGCCAAGGCCGGTCCGCTACATCTCCTGGCGGAGGACGATCATCTTGTCCTCCGCCATCTCGGCCATCGTCCAGGGGATGCCGCCGACGCCGTAGCCCGAGCGGTGCCGCCCCGCAAAGGGCATCCAGTCGGTGCGGAAGGCGGTGTGGTCGTTGACCAGGACGGTGGCGGCGTCGAGCCGCTGCGCCGCCTGCAAGGCGGAACCGATATCGGCCGAGAAGACGCTGGCCTGGAAGGCGTAGGGCAGGCTGTTGGCGATGCCGATCGCGGCATCGATCTCGCGATAGCCATAGAGGCAGGTGACCGGCCCGAAGACCTCGAGCGTCGAGACCTTCGCATCCGACGGCGGTTCCACCAGCACGGCCGGGGTCAGCGTCGTCGCCGAGATCCGGCCGCCGCCGATCTGCCGCGCGCCGGCGGCGACCGCTTCGTCGATCCAGGTCGCGACGCGATCCGCCTCGCGCGGCAGGATCAGCGGCCCGACCTCGGTCTCCGCCAGCAGCGGGTCGCCGGTGCGCAGCGCGGCGACGCGGGCCGCGAAGCGTTCCGTGAAGTCCGGCAGGATATCGGCATGGACGAAGATGCGCTGCACCGACACGCAGACCTGGCCGGCATGATAGTAGCCGCCCTTCACGATCGTCTCGATGATGCGGTCGAGCCTGGCACTGCGGTCGACGATCACCGGCGCGGCGCCACCATGTTCCAGCGCGCAGCGCGTGCCCGGCGGCAGCTTGCTGCGCAGGTACCAGCCGACCTTGGCCGAGCCGATGAAGCTCAGGAAGGCGGTGCGCGGATCGGTCGCCAGGCGCTCCGCCAGCGCATTGTCCTCGGTGATGAAGCTCTGGCACCAGGCTTCCGGCAGCCCCGCCTCGTGGAACAGCGCCACCAGCCCGAGGCAGGAGAGCGGCGTCGCCGCCGCGGGCTTCACGATGACCGGGCAGCCGACCGCGACCGCCGGCGCCACCTGGTGCACGATCAGGTTCAGCGGGTGGTTGAAGGCGGAGATCGCGGCGACGATGCCGATCGGCTCCTTCGTGGTGAAGGCCCAGCGCCCGTCACTTGCCGGCGTCAGGCCCATCGGGATCTCGCGACCGGCGAAGTTGCGGATTTCTTCCGCCGCGTTGCGCAGCCCGTCGGTGGCGCGGATCACCTCGACCGTCGCATCGGTCAGCGGCTTGCCGCCTTCCTGCGCGATCAGCTTGGCGAAATGCGCCTGCCGCTGCTCCAGCAGCGCCGCCACCCTGGTCAGCACCGCGACGCGCTGCCAGGGCTTCAGCCAGCCGTCACGGTCGGCGAAGGCCCGCGCCGCGGCGCCGAACTTCGCTTCCAGCGCCGTCGCGCCATCGACCGGCACCTCGGCGAAAGGCTTGCGGTCAAAGGCCTGGACGACCTGCAGGATGCCCGTCATCTCAGTTTTCCTCCGCGGCCGGCAGCCGCTGGCGCAGCTCCTCCACCAGCACTCGCTCATTCTCCGAATAGTCGATCGGCACGACGACGAGATGCACGCCGCCGCCGGTGAAGGCCCGTTCCAGGGCCGGGCGCAGCTCCGCGATGTCGGTGACCCGCGTGCCTTTGGCGCCGTAGGATTCGGCGTATCGCACGAAGTCCGGATTACCGAAGGTCATGCCGAAATCGGGAAAGCGGTCCACCGACTGCTTCCAGCGGATCATGCCATAGGCGTGATCCTCGATCAGCAGCACGACCAGGTTCAGCTTGAGCCGGACGGCCGTCTCCAGCTCCTGGCTGTTCATCATGAAGCCGCCATCGCCGCACACCGCCATGACGCGGCGTTCCGGATAGAGCATCGCCGCCATCATCGCGGAAGGCAGGCCGGCGCCCATGGTCGCGAGCGCATTGTCCAGCAGCAGCGTGTTCGCGACCCGGGTGCGGTAGTTGCGCGCGAACCAGATCTTGTACATGCCGTTATCGAGCGCGAGGATCCCGTCGCCCGGCATCACCTCCCGGATATCATGCACCAGGCGCTGCGGGGTGAAGCGATGCTCTGTCGCGCGGTCGGCGATGCGGGCCAGGATATGCTCGCGCAGCGGCAGCAGCGCCTGGGCGTTCGGAATCTTGCCCTCGACACGGTCGGCCAGCAGCCGCAGCGAAGCGCCGATATCGCCGATCAGTTCGGCCTGCGGGAAATAGACCTGCTCGACGCTCGCCGGCTGGTAGCCGACATGGATCACCTTCGGGCCCTTGGCACCCATGATGAAGGGCGGCTTCTCCACCGTGTCGTGACCGATGGTGACGATCAGGTCGGCACGCTCGATCGCCTCGTGCACATAGTCGCGTTCCGAGAGCGCGGCGGTGCCCATGTAGAGCTCGGTGCCGCCGGGCACCGTGCCCTTGCCCATCTGCGTGGTGAAGAAGGGGATGCGGGTGCGCAGCACGAACTGGGCCAGGTCCGAGGTCGAGCGGGGGCGCGACGACGCGGCGCCCAGCATCAGCAGCGGCCGCTGCGCGTCCAGCAGCATCCGCGCGGCGCGGTCCAGCGCGTCGGCACCGGCATGCGGCAGCTCCGCCGGGTGCGGTGGGATCAGCGCGATATCCGCGCATTCCTCGGCCGCGATATCCTCCGGCAGTTCCAGATGCACGGGGCCCGGCCGCTCTTCCTCCGCCACGCGGAAGGCTTCGCGGACCATGGTCGGGATCATCAATGGCGAGACGATCTGACGCGACAGCTTGGTCAGCGGCTTCATCGCGGCGACGATGTCGACGATCTGGAAACGGGCCTGGCGGGAGGAGAGGATGCCCTTCTGCCCGGTGATCATGATCATCGGCATGGCGCCTAGCAGCGCATAGGCGGCGCCGGTGGTCAGGTTCAGCGCGCCCGGGCCGAGCGTGGCGATGCAGACGCCGGGCTTGCCGGTCAGCCGCCCATAGGTCGCCGCCATGAAGGCCGCCGCCTGTTCGTGGCGGGTCAGGACGAGCTGGATCTTCGAGGTGCGGAGCGATTCGACGATGTCGAGATTCTCTTCGCCCGGAATGCCGAAGATGCGGTCCACCCCCTCATTCTCGAGCGCCGCGACGAGAAGGTCTGAACCTTTGGCCATATGCCATCTCCTCAGGGGGATGCGCCTGGTCCGGGCCTAGGCAACCACGGCCAAGCCATCCCGTTATCGACGCTGCCGGGCGGTTCGGAAGAGGCACCGCCACCATGGTCCACAGTAGAGCCGCGCGGCGGCCCCGTCCCCTTCCGATTGGAAGGAGCAGCATCGCTTGCCCGACGACCGCTACGATCTGATCGTCATCGGCAGCGGCCCGGGCGGCGCGTCCCTCGCGCAGCGCCTGGCGCCGACCGGCAAGCGCATCCTGATCCTCGAGCGCGGCGATTATTTGCCGCGATCCGAACGGAACTGGAACGCGCAGGCCGTCTTCGTCGATGGCGCCTACCAGGCGAAGGAGCGCTGGACCAATGCACGGGGCGACAGCTTCAGCCCGGCCCTGCATTATTATGTCGGCGGCAATTCGAAGGTCTACGGCGCCGCGCTGCTCCGCCTGCGCGAACGGGATTTCGGCGCGGTCACGCATGCCGGCGGCATCTCCCCCGCCTGGCCGCTCGGCTATGATGTCTTCGAGCCCTACTACACCGAGGCCGAGCGACTGTTCCACGTGCATGGCGCGCGCGGGGAGGATCCGCTGGAGCCCTG
The DNA here is from genome assembly GCA_036499545.1 of Roseomonas sp. Taxonomy (GTDB): domain Bacteria; phylum Pseudomonadota; class Alphaproteobacteria; order Acetobacterales; family Acetobacteraceae; genus Plastoroseomonas. The sequence continues at coordinate 9,987 of DASYDR010000037.1, forward strand.
GGCGAGCGGCCCCTACCCGCATCCCCCGGTCAGCCATGAGCCGCGCATCGCCGCGCTGAGCGAGGACCTGTCCGGCATCGGCCTGAAGCCGTTCCACCTGCCGCTCGGCATCCTGCTGGACGAGAAGGACGGCCAACCGACGCCCACCAGCACCTGCATGCGCTGCAGCTTCTTCGACGGCTTCCCCTGCCTGCTCAACGGCAAGGCCGATGCCCAGACCGTCTGCATCGATCCCATGCTGGCACGGCACGCCAATGTCACCCTGCTGACCGGCGCCTATGTCTCCCGCCTCGGCACCGATCCGTCCGGCCGCCAGGTGAACGCGGTGCATGTCACGCGTGCAGGGAAAGAAGAAGTCTATGCCGGCGATATCGTCGTGGTCGCCTGCGGCGCGCTGTCCTCCGCGTTGCTGCTGCTGCGATCGGCGAACGACGCGCATCCGGCCGGGCTGGCCAATGGCTCCGGCCAGCTCGGCCGCAACTACATGCGTCACGAGATGAGCGTGGTCATGGCGATCATGGCGCAGCCGAACGACACCGTGTTCCAGAAGACGCTGGCGCTCAGCGATTTCTACTTCGGGGCGGATGACTGGGACTTCCCGCTGGGCCTCGTGCAGATGTGCGCGACCAGCCATGCCGACCAGATCCGCGGCGAAGCGCTGCCCGAATGGCTGGAATGGCTGCCGGACATGCCGTTCGAGCAGATGGCGCGCCATTCGATGGATTTCTGGCTGCAGGCGGAAGACCTGCCGCATCCCGGCAACCGCATCCACTACCGCGACGGCCAGGTCCATCTCGACCTGGTGGAGACCAATCCGCAGGCGCTCGCGCATCTGAAGCGCAAGTTGAAGCAGGCGTTGAACCGGGCCGGGCATCCGCACGTGCTGCTGGAACGGAAGCTTTATCTCGGCAAGGACATCCCGCTCGGCGGCACCGCACACCAGGCGGGCACCGCGCGTTTCGGCACCGATGCGGCGAGCTCGGTGCTGAACCTCGATTGCCGCGCGCATGAGGTCGACAATCTCTACATCGCGGATGCCAGCTTCTTTCCTTCGATCGGCGCGGTGAACCCGACGCTCACCATCATCGCCAATGCCCTCCGCGTCGCCGATCGCATCGCGGAGCGGCTGGCATGAGCGCGGAGGGCATCGCGGCACTCGCCGTCCGCTACGGGCTGGTGATGCTGTTCCTGCCGTTCAGCGCGCTCGACAAGATCCTGAACTTCCGTGGCGCCGTCAGCCAGGCGGCGGAGGTGTTCCATCCGCGGCCGGTCGCGGTGGCGGCCATCCTGTGCGGCCTGGGCGCGGAGCTGGTCCTGTCGGCCGGCATCGTCACCGGCATCGCGGATCGCGCCGCCGCGCTGGGCATGGCGGGCTATTGCCTGGCGACCGCGATCCTCTTCAAGCGCTTCTGGCAGCCCGGCGATTTCTGGGTGGCGGGTGACAGCCGCGGCCGCGCCCTGTTCTGGGATTTCCTGAAGAACCTGTCGCTCGGCGCGGGCTTCCTGCTGATCACGATCGGCACCGACGGGGCGGGGTTGCGGCCGTTCCTGTCCCAGCCCTTTGCTTCCAGCCATCCCTATGCCGCCGCGAGGACGCAGCCATGACCCCGTCCGACGACCATGCCGGCCCGCGGCCATCCATCGCCTACTGGCACCTATGGGTCGATGCGGAGGGCGTCAGCCATCAGCAGGCATGCCGGCTGACCGGATACGAACTGCAGAGCGTCGGCCCGGCCGATCCGCAATGGAACAATCGGCAGGCGACGCATCCTTCCACCGTCGTGTTCACCGTCCAGCCGGTGGGCTGGGTCGGCGAATGGCACGAGAACCCGGCACCGCAATGGATCGTCGTGCTGTCGGGGCGCTGGTTCATCGAAAGCATGGACGGCACCCGGATCGAACAGGGGCCGGGTGAATTCTCCCTCGGGGAGGATCAGGGCTGCATCGAGCGCGACGGCCGCAAAGGCCACCGGTCCGGCACCATCGGGGATCAGCCGGCGGTGCTGATGACGGTGCAATTGCACGTCGATCCGACGCGCACCCCCTGCCATATCCGGTGACCCGGGCAATGGACGGCTTCGAGATCCATGACGACCGCTTCCGCGCCATGGTGCTGCCCAATGCGCCACTCGAACTGCTGGGCGACGGCTATCGCTGGCTGGAAGGGCCGGTGTGGTTCGCCGACCATGACTGCCTCTATGTCAGCGACCTGCCCAATGACCGCATCCTGCGCTGGTCGGAGGCGGCCGGCGTCACGGTGTTCCGGCAGCCCGCCGGCTTCGCCAACGGCCATGCCCGCGACCGACAGGGCCGCCTGCTCGGCTGCTCGCATCGCCACCGCCATGTCTGCCGCACCGAGCCCGACGGCAGCGTCACGATCCTCGCCAGCCACTGGCAAGGCAAGCGGCTCAACGCGCCCAACGACATTGTCTGTCGAGCCTGCGACGGCACGATCTGGTTCACCGATCCGCATTACGGCATCAACACCGACTACGAGGGCGGCAAGCAGACGCCCGAACTGCCGCCGCGGCTCTATCGCCTCGATCCCGCGGATGGTGCGCTGACGATCGCCGCGGATGATTTCGACGGCCCGAACGGCCTCGCTTTCTCACCGGATGAGCGCATCCTCTATGTGTCGGAGACGGGAACCCAGTTCGTCCCCGCGCCGCGGCAATACATCCGCCGTTTCATGGTCGGCGAGGACGGGCAGCTATCGGGCGGCACGGTGTTCCACAAGGTCGCGCCAGGCAATGCCGACGGCATGCGCATCGATGAGCTGGGCAATCTCTGGACCGGCGCGGCCGATGGCGTGCACTGCATCAGCCCCGACGGGACGCTGCTCGGCAAGATCCTGGCGCCCGCGCCGGTCGCCAACCTGGCCTTCGGCGGGCGCTGCCGGTCACGGCTGTTCCTCTGCGCCTCGCAGCGATTGATGGCGATCTACACGAACATACGCGGCGCCGTGCGGCCATGACCGCGCGGCTGCGGGCCATCACCGCCTTCTGCCTCACCACCGCCATGCCGGAACGGCTGGCGCACTTCTATACCGGCCTCGGCTTCACGGCCGGGGCGCCGATCCCGATCCCGGCGCGAGAGATGGAGCTGCTCGGGCTGGCGGGTGGCGGCATCCGCCTGCCGCTGCGCCTCGGCGCGCAGCGCATCGACCTCGACAGCTTCGAACGGCGCGGCCGCCGCTATCCCGCCGATGCCGATGCCGCCGATCTCTGCTTCCAGCATTTCGCGCTGGTCACCGATGATGCCGAGGCGTCCTGGCTGCGCGCCCGGTCGCTCGGCGCGACGGAGATTTCCAGGGGCGGACCGGTGGCGCTGCCGGCCGCGGCGGGCAGCGTCACCGCGGTCAAGTTCCGCGATCCGGAGGGGCATCCGCTGGAACTGCTGCAGTTTCCGCCTGGCGCCGGCCGGCACGGCACCGGCCTGCTCGGCATCGACCATACCGCGATCAGCGTTGCCGATGCCGCTGCCAGCCAGCGCTTCTACGCGGCGCATGGCCTGGCGGCGGGACATCCGACCCGCAACCAGGGGCCGACCCAGGCGGTGCTCGATGGCCTCGGCCGGGTCGAGGTCGACGTCGTGCCGATGCTGCCGGAGCAGGCCAGGCCGCATCTCGAACTGCTGGGCTATCGCACGCCGCGGGGCCGGCCCGCCCCGCCGGCCGCCGCCAATGACGTCGCCGCGACGCGCATCATCTGGGCCGCCGATCGGGATGCGCTGCTGCGTGACCCTGACGGGCATCTGCATCTTTGTGTCGGTGACGCGCGCCGCTTCGGCGGGCACGCCGGATGAGGGGGCGACCCGGGGTGCATGCCCGCCGTGGCCCGGGTTATCGGGCCCTGATGCCACGCCGTGCCGTCAGCACCACCCGGTTGCCGCTGGCGTAGAGGAAGCAAGGACCGTCGCGGCCGGCGCGGTCCGGATCGGCTTCGCAGGCGGCCAGCGCCGCTGCGTCCGCCGCTTCCTGGCTTGCGGCGGCGGCCGCGATGTGGACGTAACCCAGCGGATGGATGGCCATGGCCTTGGGCTCCACCGCCGCGGCATAGCCGGCAACCCGCGGCGAGCGTCGCGCCGCGTCGGACAGGGCCGGCACACGCTGCGGATCGAAGCCGGCCGCGGCATCGGCAAGGCGCGGCATGTCGCGGCGTGCCCATTCGCCACCGGCAGCCGGGCGGCGGATCTCGTCATCCACGGCGAACAGGATGCAGGGCAGGCCATAACGCAGCTGGCAGGCTTCCAGCGCCCGCTCCTCCGCCGCGGCTGGCGATGCCTGGCCGGCCACGCGCCAAGTGCTGCCGGCCCCCGGCAGGATGGCGAAGGCGCGGTGCTGGCGTTCGGCCATATAGGCGCCGAGGAAGGTCTCGGCCCGGGCTCGCGGCACGAAGGGCGCGGCCGCGAGCATCTCCGCCAGCAGCGCCGCCCGGGCGTCCGGCGGTGGGGACGCCACCGCCGGAACCGGGGACGCCGACGGGACCGCTGCGGGTGGCGCGACGGCCGGCGCGGGCGCCGGCGCGATAGCTGCCACGGGCGGCGGCGCGGGCGCAGGCGCGGCCGACGGCGGGCTCGCGGCCGCCGCCACCCGCGCGGTCACCGCCGCGGGATCCGGCGCCAGCGGCTCCTCATGCCGCCCGGGCAGCACCACCCGGCTGCCCACGGCATAGAGGAAGCAGGGGCCGGAGGCGCCGGCCCGTACCGGATCGGCATTGCAGAGCCGCAGCGCCTCTTCTTCCACCATCCGCTGGCTGGCCCCACGCGTCGCGGCGAAGACGCGGCCGAGCGGATGGATCGCCATCGCCTTGGGCTCGCGCGCCGACGCATAGGCGGCGAGGTCGGCTTCCCGCCGGCGCTCCGGCGTGATGGCCGGGATGCGGTCCAGCCGGTAGGGCCCGGCGTAGCGCAGCCGTTCCATGTCGCGCCGGGGCCACTCGGCGCCGCCCGCCGGCATGCGCAGCGCGTCATTCACCGCGAAGAGCAGGCATGGCTCGCCATTGCGGAGCTGACAGCGCTCCAGCACCAGCTCCTCCGCCAGGGCGGGCGTTGCCGCACCCGTCACCCGGAGGGTCGCCTGGCGCCCCGGCGCCACGGCGAAGGCGCGGTGGCCGGCGGCCTCCGGATAGCTGCGCAGCGACTGGACCTGCGTGGCGAGGCGCCCGGGCGTAATCGGCTGCACCAGGCTCAACAGGCGGTACAACAGCGCCTCCCGCCCCTCCGGCGTGGCGGTGCTGGCGATCGCGCCCGGCGGCGGCGCGGGCAGCGGGGACCGGCTGCCGGCCGATGCCAGCGCGGCGATGCGGTTGCGCGCCAGGTCGGCGAAGACGCCCTGCGGGAAACGGTTGAGATAGGCCTGGAAATCCGCCGCCCGCCGGCTGCCGCGCACGCTCTCCCAGAACAACAATTCGGATTCCGCGGGGCCCGGCGCCGCCGGCGGCGGCGGCGGCGGCGGCGCACGGAAGTAGAAGCTGCCCTCCAGCGCCGAATTCTCCCAGGGCACCTGGCGGCCGCGCGTCGCCTCCCGCACCTCGCGCCGCACCTCGGCCAGCAATTGCCGGATCTCAAGCCCGGGCGTCTCGATGTGCTTTAGCAGCGCGCCCGTGAACGGGCTGTTCCGGCCACGGCCATCCTCCGCCACCGTCCCCGGCGCGGTGGCAAAGGTGACGAGGGTGCCGGTCGCCGCCTGCACCTGGCCGAGGCCGCCGCCGCCGATCGCCTGCCGGGTCTGCGCCAGCAGGCGGTTCCGGAACGGATTGTCGCGGCAGGCATCGAGGATCAGGATCGACAGCCGGGCGCCGCCTTCCATCTGCTCCAGCACGCCTTCCAGATCCAGCGTCTCGAACCGCAGGTCGCGGTCGCCGCGGATCTCGGCCGGTGCCGGCACCAGCCAGTTGCGCCCGGCGGCTTCGAGCGCGTGGCCGGCGAAGAAGAACAGCGCCGCCTCGGCGCCGCGGGCCCGCTGCCCGAGCCGGCGGGCCCCGGCCTCCAGCGCCAGCCGATCCGGGTCGATCAGCGTCTCCACCTCGAAGCCGAGGCGGCCAAGCACGGCGGCGATGTCGCGCGCATCATTCGGCGGGTTGGCCAGGGCGGGGACGTTGCGGTAGCCGCCCACGCCGACGACCAGCGCGACCCGGCGTTCCTGCGCCGCCGCCGGCCCGGCACCCCAGGCGAGGCCGGCCAGCAGCAGGCAGAGACCACACGCCATGCGCATCAGCAAACGGCCGCTGATCATGCCGTGACCCTCCGGAGCCGCCGGATCGCAGCCTCCCAGGCGCGTTCGCTCATTGCAAGCTCTACACGATTGCAGGTCCTCGGCGCGCAGTTCCCATCCCGGCGATCCTGGTCTAGGCACCTCACGGCGAGCAGGTGAGGACGCATGATGGGCAGCAAGATGGTTATCCCGCGCCGCGGCCTGCTGGCCGCGACCGCCATCGCCGCCACCGGCGGCGTTCAGGCACAGCCCGCCTTCCCCAGCCGCCCGCTGCGCCTCGTCGTCGCCTGGGCGCCGACCGGGGCCATCGATACCGTGGCCCGCCGCCTGGCGCAGAAGCTGACCGAAGGGCTGGGCCAGACAGTCTTCGTGGAGAACCGCTCCGGCGCCTCCGGCAGCATCGGCGCCGCCGAGGTGGCCCGTGCCGCGCCCGACGGGCATACGCTGCTGGCACTCGACAGCACCTACGGCATGATGCCCTTCCTGGTGAACGGGCTGCCCTTCAACCATGCCGAGGCCTTCCGGCTGATCACCGTCAGCGCCTTCACCCCGGTGGTCGCGGCCGTGCACCGGGATTCGCCCTGGACCACCCTGCAGCAGCTGACCGATGCGGCACGGCAGCAGCCGGAAAGCATCACCTATGGCAGCGGCGGGGTCGGCAGCTCGGTGCAGTTCGCGACCGTCGCCTATGAGCTGGCGGCCGGGGCGCGGCTGCTGCACGTGCCCTATCGCGGCGGCGGCGAAGCGGTGACCGCGTTGATGGCGAAGCAGGTCGATGCGGTCTTCGCTTCCCCGAGTGCGGCGATGATGGGCGGCTCCTCCTCCATCCTGCGGCCGCTGGCGATCAGCGGGGATGGGCGGATCGCGGCACTGCCGGACGTGCCGACCTTCGCCGAGGCCGGGCTGCCCGGCTACCACGTCCTGCACTGGTCCGGCCTCGCGGTGCCGCGCGCCACCCCGACGCCGATCGTGGAGCGCCTCTACGCCGAGGCGGCGAAGGCGCTGGCCGCGCCGGACATGGTCGCCTTCCTGGCCAGTATCGCCAGCCTGCCCGGCGGCATGCCGCCGGCCGAGGCCGACCGCCTGCTGGCCGAGGACACCGCCCGCTGGCGCGAGGTGGTGGCGGCGGCCGGGATCCGCCCGCAATGAGCACGCATGACGTCATCGTGCTCGGCGCCGGCTGCGCCGGGCTGTTCACCGCCATCGCCGCGGAAAGGCTCGGCCTCGATTGCCTGGTGCTGGAAGCGGCGTCGACGCTCGGCGGCGGCACCGCGATTTCCTCCGGCTTCCTCTGGGTCGGCAACAATCATCTGCACAAGGCGGCGGGCGGCACGGATTCGCCGGAGGCGGTGCGCGCCTATCTCACCCATGTCGCCGGCGGCGGCGCCGATCCCGCGCGGCTGGAAGCCTTCGCGGCGACGGCGCCGGAAGCACTGCGCTTCTTCGAAGCGGCCGGCATCCCCTTCCGGCTGAGCCCGCGCATCGACCATTACGGCATGGCGCCCGGCGCGCTGGCCGGCGGCCGGATCCTGGACACGCCGCCGATCGACGCCGAGGTGCTGGACGCCTGGGGCGACGCCATACCCCTGCCGCATGGCCCGCAATTCCGGCTGGGCGGCAGCGAGGTGGTCCGCCTCGGCGGCTTCAACAACCCGGTGGTCTGGGACGCGGCCGCGACGCTGGCGCGCGAGAAGCCCGGCCAGCGCGGTGCCGGCGCGGGGCTGGTCACCTGGCTCGCCGCCGCGGCGCTGCGCCATGGCGCGACGCTCCGCGTCAACGCGCCGGCGGCGCGGCTGGTGATGGAAGGCGGGCGCGTCACCGGCGTCGTCACTGCCGATGGCAGCCATCACGCGGCGCGGCGCGGCGTGGTGCTGGCCTGCGGCGGCTACGAATCCAGTCCCGAGCTGGTGGAGCGTTTCGAAGCCTTGCCGGGCTGGCAGTCGATGTTCCCGGAAACCCTGCGCGGCGACGGGCTGGTGATGGCGACGGAACATGGCGCCGCCTTGCACGTGGTCAGCCACAACCTCTCGGTCTTCCTCGGCTTCCGCAATCCGGAAGAAGCGCCGGGCGGCATCGCGCTTTGCCGCCTGTCGGGCATCGCGGAGCTGGTAGCGCCGCACACCATGGTGGTGAATCGCGACGGCCAACGCTTCGCCGATGAAAGCTTCTTCCAGGCGGTGGCACCGCATCTCGGTGCTTTCGATACGCGCCGCGGCGCGCTGGCCAACCTGCCCTGCTTCCTGATCTTCGATGCGCAATACGGCGCACGGCAATCCTTCGCCGGCCGGCCGCCCGGCGCGCCGATCCCGGATTGGGTCACACGCGCCGAGAGCCTGGCCGCGCTGGCGGCGCAGCTCGGCATCGATGCGGCAGGGCTGGAAGCGACGGCGCAGCGCTTCAGCGCCGATGCCCGGCAGGGCCAGGACAGCGCGCAACGGCGCGGCGAGACGCCCTGGGGCCTGGCCCGGCTTGGCCCCGCGGCGACGCTCGGCGCCATCGAGCAGGCGCCTTTCTACGGCATCCCGCTGCACCCGACCGCGCTCGCTTCCGCCGGGCTGCTGGCCGATGACCAGGGACGCGTGCGGCATGTGCGCGGCCAGGCGATGCCCGGCCTCTACGCCGTCGGCAATGCCGCCGCCCGCACCGAGGCCGGCGGCGGCTACCAGACCGGCTATTCGCTGACCTCCGGCATGGTCTTCGGGCTGCGCGCCGTCCGCGACATGATCGCCTGATACGCGCCCTCAGACGCCGGGCGACCGGTCCGTCGGCTCATGCCGCGGGATCAGGGATGCGGTAGACGCGCGCCGCGGTGCCGCTGAACAGCGCGCGCTTCTCCGCCGGCGAATAGCCGGCGGCGAGCCGCTTGAAGGTGTTCCAGAGCACGCCGTAGCCGCACATGCCCTTGTCCACCGGGAAGTTGCTCTCGAACATGCAGCGCGCCGCGCCGAACGCATCGATGCAGGTTTCGACATAGGGCTGCCATGCCGCGGCGAGCGATTCCGACGATGGCGGGTCTGCTTTCTCGTGGAAGTCGAAGCCGT
>DASYDR010000038.1:0-10066 GCA_036499545.1 Roseomonas sp.
GCCGGTCGGCGCCATCGGCATCCATCTCGTCACCCGCCGCACCCGGCGCTGGTTCGCGGCGATGGAAGCCGCGATGCAGCCCGACGCGGCCCCGGAGCCCCTGGCCGCGACCCTGCAGGGCGCGGTCGAGGACGCCACCGGCATCCTCGCCGCCGCCGAACAGCGGCTGGAGCGGATTGCCGCCGACCTGCCCGAGGAGGTACGGCCATGACCCCGGATCGCCGGTTGATCGGTGGCGTGGTCACGCTCGCCGTGGTGCTGCTCACCCTGGCCGTCGGCTTCGTCTCCCAGGCCGCGCTGCGCAGCTTCGAGGCCGAGCTGAAGCCGGAACTGGAACGGGAAGCGACCGTCGTCGGCAGCATCGGCGTGCAGACGCTGCAGCGCGCGCTTGACCTTGGCGTGCCCTTCAATGGGCTCTCCGGCCTCGACGAGTATCTGGAAAGCCTGCTCTCGACCGAGCCCGGCCTCGCCTATGTGCTGCTGACCGATGCCGGCGGCCAGGTGATCGCCCGCGCCGGTGAGCCGCAGCCCGAATTCCACGGCGTGGCGCCCGGCGCCACGCCGCCGCAGCGCGGCGCCGTCGTCCGGCTGCTCGGCACCAGCTATGACGCGGCGCAGCCGCTGCAGGCCGCCGGGCGGCCCGTCGGCTGGCTGCATGTCGGCATCGCCCAGGCCCGGCTGGACAACGCGCTCGACGACATGCGCTGGGACGTGCTGATCGTGCTGCTGGTGGTGTTGCTGGCGACCGCGGAATTCCTGCGCTTCATCCTGTCGCGCACCGTCTCCGCGCCGATCGCGATGGTGTTGCGCCTGCAGGCGCGGCTCGGCACCGGCGACTGGACCGTGCATGCGCCGGCCGGCCTCGGCGCCGAAGCCGGCCGCGTTTCGCGCCACCTGAACGTCCTGGTGCGGCGGATGAACGACCGCTGGGAACGGCTGTGCTGGCTGGCCACGGAATCGAGCGCCGTGCGCCGCAGCACCGCGATCCTTGAGGAAGTGACCACGCGCCTGCGCTTCGGCGCCGCCAGCGCCACGGAAAGCCTTGGCGCCGCCGCGGCGTCCGCCCGGCTGCCGCTGTTCCTCTTCGTCGTCGCCGAACAGCTCTCCACCTCCTTCAACCCGCTCTATGCCAGGGCGCTTTCCGGGGGCGAGGGCGGTCTGCTCGGCGCCGCGCTGCCGATCGCCGCCTTCGTCGCCGCCGTCGCGCTGGCGACGCCCTGGGGCGGGGAGGTGGTGGCCAGGCGCGGGACGCGCAACGCGATGCTGCTCGGCATGGTGCCGGCGGCGATCGGTCATCTCGGCGCCGCGCTGGCGCCGGACGTGCTGAGCTTCGCCGCCGCGCGCGCCATCTGCGGCGCGGGCTATGCCGTCTTCACCATCGCCTGCCAGGTGCATCTGGCGCAGGAAGCGCAACAGGGCCGCGTCGCGCGCAGCCTGGGCGCCTTCACCGCGGCGGTGATGACCGGGGCCGTCTGCGGCACCGCCATCGGCGCCGTGCTGGCCGACCGCATGGGCTACCGGCTGACCTATGCCGCCTCCGCCCTCGTGGTCGCCGGCATCGCGCTGCTGGTCTGGCGCCAGTTCGCGCCCGGCGGCGGCAGCGACGCGCCGCGCGCCAGCCTCTGGCGCAGTGCCCGCGCCGTCTTCGCCGAGCCGCGCTTCACCCTGCTGGTGGCGCTGGCGGCGATCCCGGCCAAGGTGCTGCTCGCCGGCTTCATCTTCTTCCTGGCACCGCTCGAGCTGCGCGAGCTCGGCTTCAGCCAGGCGGCGATCGGCCGCAACATCATGCTGTACGGCCTCTGCATGCTGCCGGCGATCGTCGCCGGCGCCTGGATCGCCGACCGCAGCGGCCGCGGCGGCCTGCTGATCGTGCTGGCCGGCGTGCTCAACGGCGTCGGCCTCATGCTGCCGCTCTGGATCGGGGCCGATGCCGCCCTGCCGATCGCCATCGTCGCGACCGGTGTCGCGCAGGGCCTGGCCTCGGCGCCGATGCTGGCGATCATCCCCAGCATCAGCCGCTCCCCCGGCGCGCCGGATTCGCCTTCGATGATGAGCTTCCTCCGCCTCGCCGAGCGCTTCGGCAGCGTGATCGGGCCGCCCGCGGCCGGCGCGCTGCTGGCCTTCGGCGGCGGCGCCTGGACCATGCTCGTGCTCGGCATCTTCTCGCTGGTCACGGCGGTCGCCTATGCCATCGCGCTGGCGCTGCCCGGCCGGCGCCGGGAAGGAGAGGCGTGATGCTGCCCCGCCGCACCCTGCTGGCCGCCCCGGCCCTCGCTTTCGCCCGTCCCGCCGCGGCGCAGCAGCAACGCCCCTACCGCATCCTGATGATGCTGTTCCGCGGCTGGGAGGAAGCCTGCGACGGCTTCCGCGACTACTTCGCCGCCCGCCGCATCCCGGTCGAGCTGATCCAGCGCGACATCGGCCAGGATCTCAGCCGCGTGCCGGCGCTGGTGGCGGAGGCGCGCGCCATGCGTCCCGACCTGGTCTACATCTGGGGCACCTCGCTCGCCATCGCGGCCCTCGGCCCCTGGGACGCGCCGGATCCCGCCCGGTACCTGACCGACCTGCCGGTGGTCTTCAACATCGTCACCGATCCCGTGGGCAACCGCATCGTGCAGTCCCGCGAAGCGTCGGGGCGGCTGGTGACCGGCACCGAGTACATCGCCCCGGTCGAGGTGCAGATGCGGGCCATGGCGCGCTACCGCGCCTTCACCAAGGTCGCGACCACCTTCAACCCGAACGAGCGCAACTCGCTCTCCGTCGTGCGGCAGATGCGTGACTTCCTGGGCGGCGGCGTGACCGAGCTGCCGGTCGCGCTCGATGCCGCCGGCCGGCCGGATCCGGGCTCGATCCCCGGCCTGGTCGCCGCGGCGAAGCGGGCCGGCGCGGAATGGCTCTACATCCCGCCCGACACCTTCCTGAACGATCACCGCCTGGTGCTGACCCAGGCCGCCCTGCAGGAGGCGCTGCCCTGCTTCTCCGCCAGCGAGCGCTTCGTGCAGTTCGCCGAAGGCCTGGCCGGGCTGGTCAGCCGCTATTACAGCGTCGGCGCCTTCACCGGCTTCAAGGCGGAGCAGATCCTGCGCGGCGGCCGCGCGCCCGGCAGCATCCCGGTGGAGACCCTGACCCGCTTCTCCTTCCTGATCCGCATGGAGACGGCGCGGCGGCTGGCGCTCTACCCGCCGGTCGGCTTGCTGCGCGTGGCGGAGACGGTCTGACGCCATGCTGCTGCGCACGCGCATCCTGCTGCTCTTCGCGCTCGCCACCATCCTGGTCGCGGCTTCGGTCGCGCTGCCAGCCTGGCTGGTGCTGCGCGCCTCCGAAACCCACAGCACGCGGCTCAACGGCTCCCTGCAGGCGGCGCAGCTGCGCCAGGCGGTGGAACGCGCCGGCGCCGCCGCGACCGAGACGCTGCGTCGTGCCGCCGCCGATGAGACCCTGGCCGGCGCACTGGCGACCGGTGACGAATCCGGGCTGCGTCAGCGGCTGCTGGCGCTCCGCCAGCTCGATCAGCTGGATGGTGGCGCCGGCCGCATGGACCTGGTCGGCGCCCAGGGCCAGCTGCTGGCCGCCTCCCCGGCCGCGGAGGAGCCGCTGGCGAGCGGCGCCGCCGCGCTGCTGCGGTCGATGGCGCCGGACCAGATCGGCATCGGCTTCGAGAACGCGCCGGATGGCACCCTGCTGCTGGTGGCCAGCCTGCGCCTGGCGCAGGGCGGCCTGCTATCCGCGGGGACCCCGGCAGAGGCGGCACTCGGCAACGTCGCCCGGGCGCTGCGCTCTGACCTGCTGATGCTGAGCCGGGATGGGCGCCCGCTCTTCGCTTCCAACCCGGCGCTCTGGGAGCGGGCGGGGAGCCTGCATGCCGGGGAGACGATCAGCTTCGGCGACCGGCTGTTCCGCCTGCAGCCGACGCCCCTGACCAATTCCGCCGGCGCCGTGGTCGCCGAGCTGCTGGTGCTGGCCGACCGCACGGCGGAGCTGCAGGCGCGCCAGCTGCTGCTGCTGATGGCCGGCGGCCTGCTGGTGATCGCCGCCTGCGCCACCTGCCTGGCGCTCTACCGCGTCATCCGCGACGCGCTGGATCCGCTGACCGAACTGGCCCGCGCGCTGCAGGCGGTGGCGCAGGGCGACATCTTCGCCTCCGCCGCCATCGGGCCGCGCCAGGACGAGGTCGGCGCCATCGGCCAGGCGCTGGAGGCGCTGCGCAGCAAGACCCTGACCCTCGACCGGCTGGAGACCCGCACCCGCCTCACCGCGCTGCGGGAACGGGCGCTGATCGGGCAGGAAATCGCCCGGCTGACCGGCGTGCTGGAAGGCCCGGCCCGGCAGGAGATCCTGGGCCTGCTGGAAGCCAGGGACGCGACGCTGGGCCCCGCCTTCGCGCGGCTGTCCGGCCATGTGGTGCAGCAGCACAGCCGCCTGGCGGAGCTGCTGGCCGAGCGCACGCGCGACCTGGCGCTGGTGCGCCAGGCACTCGACGAGCGCCTGCAGCTCAACCGCATGCGGGAGGAGCTGGATGTCGCCCGCCGCCTGCAGCTTTCCTCCGTGCCGACCACCTTCCCGCAGCGGCGTTCCTTCCGCCTGCATGCGACGATGATGCCGGCCAAGGAGGTCGGCGGCGATTTCTGCGACTTCGTGATGCTGGACGATCACCGCCTGGCGCTGCTGATCGGCGATGCCTCCGGCAAGGGCGTGGGTGCGGCGATCTTCATCGCCATGGCCCGCAGCCTGCTGCGCGCTGCCATGGGCCGCGGCGCCAGCCCGGCCGAGGCGCTCGCCCAGGCGAATGACACGCTGGCCGCCGACAATCCCACGCTGATGTTCGCGACCGCCATCGCCGCCGTGGTGGATTGCCGGACCGGCGTGATGACCTACGCCAATGCCGGCCATAACGCCCCGCGCCATCGCGGTGCCGTGGCGGGCGAGACGGCGCTGCCCCTGCCGGACGGCATCGCGCTCGGCGTCATGGACGGCTTCGTCTACGAGGATCGCGTCCTGCACCTCGATCCCGATGACATGCTGCTGTTCTTCACCGATGGGGTGACCGAGGCGGTGCGGCCGGATGGCGGCCTGTTCGGCGATGACCGCCTGGCCGCCATCGCCGCGGACCCGTCGCTGCAGGAGCCCTCGCAGCTGCTGGACGCGGTGGCCCGCGCCGTTGCAGGTTTCGCCCAGGAAGAGCCGCAGGCGGACGACATCACCATGCTCGCGCTGCATTGGCACGGGCCGGAAGACGATGCGGCGGTCGCCGTGGCACGCGCTGAGGAGCATGCGACATGAAGGTCACCATCGAGGCGAAGGGCGGCGTGCTGGTCCACCGCATCAGCGGCCGGATCGACACCGCGACGGGCGCGGAGGCCGAGACCCTGCTCACGGCCGAGGTGCGGCAGGGCAAGCGCGTGGCCTTCGACATGACCGACGTCGTCTATGTCTCCTCCGCCGGGCTCAGGGTGGTGCTGATGGCGGCCAAGCTGGCCCGCGCCAATGCCGGCGCGGTGGCGCTGTTCGGCCTGCAGCCGACGGTGCGCGAGGTCTTCGCCATTTCCGGCTTCGACCGTGTCGTCACCATCCGCGATGACGAAGCCGCCGCGCTCGCGGTGCTCGGCGGCTGACGATGCTGCGCCTTCTCTGCGGCCGGGACATGGCGGAGGTGGAGCAGGCCCTCGACGCGATCGAAGCGCATCTGCTTGCCGCCGGCGCCGCGATGCCGGATGCGATGCAGTTGCGCCTGGTCGCGGAGGAGATCGTCACCAACATCGCCCGCTGCGCCTGGCCGGAGGGCGAGGCGCACCAGTTCACGGTGGAATTGGCGACGGAGGCGCGGCCGGGCGGGCTGCACGCGCGGCTGACCACCATCGATGACGGCATGGCCTTCGACCCCACCGACCAGGCGCCGCCGGACCTCAGCGCCACGCTGGAGGACCGCCAGATCGGCGGCCTCGGCATGTTCCTGGTCCAGGAGATGACGGACGCGCAGCACTATGCGCGCGAGGAGGGCCGCAACCGGTTCTCCGTCGAACGCCTGATGCCGGGCGCCGCCTGAAGCATACCTGCTTCGGACTTATCGCCGCGGCGCGAGGTCGGCCGCCTGGCGCAGCGCTTCCACCAGGCTGCCTTCGTCGGCGATGCCCTTGCCGGCGATGTCGAAGGCGGTGCCGTGGTCGACGGAGGTGCGCACCACCGGCAGCCCGATGGTGATGTTCACCCCCGCTTCCAGCCCCATGACTTTCACCGGTGCGTGCCCCTGGTCGTGGTACATCGCGACCACGAGGTCGAAATCGCCGCGCGCGGCGCGGAAGAACAGCGTGTCGGCCGGCAGCGGGCCGTCGACATGCCAGCCCTTCGCCCGGCAGGCGGCAACGGCGGGGATGATCTTCTCCTCCTCCTCGCCATGGCCGAACAGGCCGTTCTCGCCCGCATGCGGATTGATGCCGCAGACGCCGATGCGCGGTTCCCCGATGCCCGACTTCACCAGCGTGCCGCGGCCACGGGCGATGACGCGTTCCACCAGGCCGGGCTCGATCTTCCGGATCGCGTCGACCAGGCCGATATGCGTCGTGACGTGGATGACGCGCAGCTTCGGCGCCACCAGCATCATCGAGACTTCCGGCGTGCCGGTCAGATGCGCCAGCAGCTCGGTATGGCCGGGATATTTGTGGCCGGCGGCGTGCAGCGCTTCCTTGCTCAGCGGCGCCGTGCAGATGGCATCCGCCGCCCCCGCTTCGACCAGGCGGGTCGCCCGCTCGATATAGCGGTAGGCGGCCTCGCCGGAGACCGGGGAGAGGGTGCCGAAGGGATAGCCGGCCGGGATCAGGCCGAGATCGATGCAGTCGACGGTGCCGCGTGCGTAATGCGCGTCCTCGGGACCGATATGCGCCGCGACCGCCAGCCCGGTGCCGGTGATCGCCACCGCCTCGCGCAGGCGGATGGCGTCGCCGATGACGAGCGGGCGGCAGAGCGCGTGCACGTCCGGCCGTGCCAGGGCCTTCACGATGATCTCCGGGCCGATGCCGGAGGCATCGCCCATGGTGATCGCGATGATCGGGCGATGGTCGGAGACGGTGCTCATGCGGGCTCTCCCGGGCTCATGGACGGCGCAGATGGGCAAGGCAGCGGGGCAGGGTAGCGGCGTCGCCGAAAGCGCCCGCCTTGGTAATGACCGGAATCGCACGCGCACCGCGCGCCAGGCCGACCGGCACGCCGGGCTCGACCTCCTCCAGCATGCGCAGGCCGGTGATGCCGCAGGTATCGAGCAGCGCGAGCGCGGTTTCGCCACCGGTCGCGACCAGGGCGCCGGCCCCCGATGCCGCCGGCCGCAGCAGCGCGGCCAGGCGGCCGGCCAACAGCGGCGCTTCGGCCGCGCGGATATCGGGCGCGGCGGCGATCACGGCGAGCACGTCGCGCCCGGAGCCGATGGCATCGGCCGCGCGCGTGGCGACGGCCTGCCAGGCGGCATCGTCCGGACCGGCGCGCAGCACGGCGGGTTCGATGGCGAGGTGCAGGATCGCGGGATCCGCCGCCAGCAGCCTCGCGCCAGCGCGCGAGACATCGGCGAAGCTGCCGACCACGGTCAGGATCGGGCCTTCCAGCCGCGGGACCGCCGCCGGGACGCCGCGGCCCGGAAAGGCCCCGGCCAGGGCCCGGGCGAGGCCGGCCGAGCCGACCCAGAGCAGCCGCGACGCCATCGGCCGCGCGGCATGCACGATGGCGGCCAGGTCGGCTTCCGTCACCGCGTCGCAGATCAGCGCATCGGCGCCGTCGGCGGCCGCTTCATGCAGCGCGCGATGCAGCCAGGGCGCGTCCCGCACGCCGGCGAGCGGGGCCTGGTGCACGCGCAGCCCCTCGCCTTCCAGCACGGCGCGGAGATCGGCATCGGGATAGCTGTGCTCATGCGCCCAGAGCGCGCTTGCCTCCAGCGCATGCCCATGCAGGCGGATGCGGCCATCCACCGTGGTGCGGCCCTGGGATGGAAAGGCCGGGGCGACGAGCGCGAAGGCATGGTGCCCCTGGTCGCGCAGGACGTGCAGACTGGCCGCCAGTTCCGCCGCCGGCTGGCCGCGGAGCGTGGAATCGATCTTCTTGAACCGCGCGGTATGGCTGCCGCGATGCGCGTGCAGCAGCGCCCGGTGGCGGGCCGCCGCATCCCTCGCGGAGAGCTGGCGGCTGCCGGCATCGAGCGCCAGCACGGCGTCGTCCGGAACCGCCATGCCCCAGGCGACGGACGCCGCCCAGCCCGCGCGCGCGAAGGCGATCGCGGTGTCGGCGGCGCCGGTCAAATCGTCGGCCAGGATCAGCCAGCGCTCCGGCGCCATGCGGCCCCTTTCAATCCACCCAGGGATGCTCGGCCCAGAGGGCGCGGCAGCGAACCTCCAGCGCCTTGAGCTCGTCCAGGAAGGCATCGGGACCAAGATAGCGCAAGGGCAGGTTCTGCTGCTCGGCCTGCGCCTTGAACTCCGGATTCTCCATCACCCGCCGGATCGACAATGCCAGGCGGGCCACGATCGGGGCGGGCACCCCGGCCGGCGCCGCCATGCCGCGCATGGAGCCTTCGACCACGTTGTAGCCGAGCTCCTTCAAGGTCGGCAGGTCGGGTGCGCGTTCCCAGCGCGTCTCGCCCATCTGCACCAGCGGCCTGAGCGTGCCTTGCCGGTAGTCATTGATGCAGTCGCCGAGATTGGTGCAGGCCAGCGGCAAGGTGCCGGAAGCGAGATCGGTCTTCATCCCCGCCGAACCGGCATAGGGGATATGGACGAATTTCACCCCGGCGGCGCGTTCCAGCGCCAGCATCGCGAGATGATCGTCGGAGCCGACGCCGGTGGTGCCGTAGCCGATCGTCTCCGGCCGCCGCTTCGCATCATCGAGCAGGTCGGCGAGCGTGCGGTACGGGCTATTCGGCATGACCCAGAGCCCGTCCGGATCGTCGATGAGATTGCCGAGGATGGAGAAGCTGCCGAGCTGGAAGGAAGAGCGCCGCTCGATCGGGACGCTGACGATGGTGGGCGTGTTGATGAAGCCGATGGTGTAGCCGTCGGGGCGGGAACGGGCGAGCTCGGCGAAGCCGATCTCGCCACCGGCGCCGGGGCGGTTCAGCACCACCACCGGCTGGCCCAGGTCGCGTTCCATGAAGCGGGCGATGATACGGGCGGCGATGTCGGTGCCGCCGCCGGCCTGGTAGGCGACGACCATCTGCAGCGGGCGGGTCGGCTGCCAGGCGGCTTCGGCGGCGGCCTGCGCCAGCACCGCCGGTGCGCGGATGGCAAGCGGCGCCACCGCGCCGGCGGCAAGGAGATTGCGACGACGGATCACGGGGTTTCCTCCAGGCTCAGATTTGATGATTGGGGTCGCGCCGGCTCAGCCGGCGGCGGCCTGGTGTTCCAGCCCGTGCTTGCGGAAGAAGTCGCGGTCCCAGGTGATGCCCATGCCCGGCAGATCCGGGGCGTGGATGTAGCCTTCCGGGCCGATCGGGTAGAGTTCGGCGAAGCCCGCCTGGAAGCCCGCGGGATTCCAGTAGCCCGGGTCGAACATGTATTCGATGAAGCCGCTGTTCGGCGCCGCGCACTGCATGTGCAGATTGGCCATCATGCCGACGCCGCTCTTGCCGTGATGCGGGCCGAACTTCACGTCGAAGGCTTCCGCCATCATCGCGATCTTGCGGACGACGCTGACCGGGCCGCCGATCATCGGATCCGGCTGGATGTAGCTGAGCGAATCGCGGCGCAGGAATTCGCGGAACTGGTCGAGGCCGATATTGCTCTCACCACCCGCGAGATGCATCGTCGTCAGTTGCCGGCGGATGCGCGCCATGTCGTCGTAATCGTAGAGCGGCAGCGCTTCTTCCAGCCAATAGAGACCGAGGTCCTGCAGCGCCAGCGCCATCCGCTCCGCGGTCCTGAAATCCCAGGCCGGCGGCGGATCACCGGGCTTCACGCCGGCCATGTTCGCATCCGCCATCACGGTCATCTTGCCGCCGACGGCGCGCATCACCGCTTCGACCAGGCGCAGGTCTTCCTTCGGGTCGACATGGTGCAGGCGCAGCTTGATGGCGCGGAAGCCGTGCTCGTAGAAA
>DASYDR010000039.1:0-31111 GCA_036499545.1 Roseomonas sp.
AGCTCCGGGCGCAAGCCTGGAGAGCCGCCACCATGGTCCCGTCCGCCGATGCCGCCCTGCTGGCCGCTTCCCCCTGGTGGCGTCCGGATCCCGGCACCCACCTGCTGATCCGGGGCAGCGCCCGTCTTGCCGGCACCTACCCGATCAGTGGCGCCAAGAACGCGGTCCTGCCGCTGATGGTCGCGGCGCTGCTGAGCCCGCACCTCGTCACCCTGCACAACGTGCCCGCGACGCTCGACGTCGCGGTGCTGGCGAACCTGCTGCAGCGCCTGGGCGTGGGCCTCAGCTGGTCGCAGGGCCGCGCCGGGCTGTCGCTGACGCTTTGTGCCGACCGCGTGCAGCCGGGGCAGGTCGATGGCGGGCTGGTCGGGCGCATGCGCGCTTCCGTCCTGCTGCTCGGCGCCCTGCTCGCCCGCTGCGGGGAGGCGCGGCTGCCGATGCCGGGCGGGGATGCCATCGGCCTGCGCGGCATCGATTTCCATGTCGCCGGCCTGCGCGCCATGGGCGCCGAGATCGACCTCGCCGGCGGCACGATCCAGGCCAGGGCGCCCGGCGGCCTGCGCGGCGCGGAGATCCTGCTGCCGCTTCCCTCCGTCGGCGCGACCGAGAACCTGCTGCTGGCCGCGGTGCTGGCACGGGGCGAGACCATCATCCGCAACGCGGCGCGGGAGCCGGAGATCGCCGATCTGGCCCGCTGTCTGATGGCGATGGGCGCGCGCATCACCGGGCTGGATGGCGACACGCTGACCATCCAGGGCGGTGCCGCGCTCACCGGCGCGGTGCACAGCGTCATGCCGGACCGGATCGAGATCGGCACCATCGCCTGCGCCGCCGCGGTCACCGATGGCGAGGTCTGCCTCGAGCACGCGCAGATCGGGCTGCTGGGCGCCGCGGGGCCGCTGCTCGCCGCGGCAGGCGTGGCGCTGGAGGAGACCGCGACGGGCCTGGTCGCGCGTCGCGCCGCCCCGGGGCTGACCGGCATCGATCTCAGGACCCAGCCCTATCCGGGCTTCGCGACCGACCTGCAATCGCCGGTCATGGCCATGCTGGCGACCGCGCGCGGCGCCAGCGCGATCACCGAGACCATCTTCGAGCAGCGCTTCCGGCACGTGGACGAGTTGCGCAAGATGGGCGCCGACATCGCCGTCCATGGCCGCACCGCATGGGTGCGCGGCGTCGCCGGGCTGACCGGCGCCCAGGTGACGGCGACGGATCTGCGCGCGGCGGCGGCGCTGGTGCTGGCGGGCCTCGCCGCCCGCGGCGAGACGGTGCTCGACGGCCTCGATCACCTCGACCGTGGCTATGACCGGATGGCGGAAAAGCTCGTGGCCTGCGGCGCCGACATCGTCCGGGCGCCGCAGTAGGGCCCGAGGCCTACTCCTCGTTATCCGCGTAGGGGTTGGTCGTGCCGCGCGCCTGCAGGCGGATCGGCACGCCCGGCAGGTCGAAGACGTCGCGAAAGCTGTTCACCAGGTAGCGGCGGTAATCCTCGGGCAATTGCTCGGCGCGGGTGCCGAACACCAGGATCGTCGGCGGCCGCGCCTTGGTCTGGGTCGCGTAGCGCAGCTTGATGCGCTTGCCCTCGACCAGCGGCGTCGGGTGGCGGGACAGTGCGGTTTCAAACCAGCGGTTCAGTGCGCCGGTCGGGACCCGCTTGTTCCAGAGGTCATGCGTCTTGCGCACCGCCGGCATCAGCTTTTCGACGCCACGCCCGGTCGCGGCCGATATCGGCACCACGGCGACGCCCTTCGACTGCGCCAGCGACGCCATCAGCACATCGTCCAGGCGCTTGCGCGTGGTGCTGCGATCCTCGACCGCATCCCATTTGTTGAAGGCGACGACGACGGCGCGGCCCTCGCGCTCCGCCAGGCGGGCGATGCGCAGATCCTGCTCGTCCATGCCGAGCAGGGCATCGACCACCAGCACTGCGACCTCGCAGTCGCGCAGCGCCTCGATCGAGGCGCCGGTGCTCATTTTCTCGAGCTTCTCCTCGACCCGCGCCTTCTTGCGCAGCCCGGCGGTGTCGACGATGCGCACCCGGCCCACGTCGTCGCGGAATTCGACGGAGACGGCATCGCGGGTCAGGCCGGGCTCGGGCCCGGTGATCATCCGCTCCTCGCCCAGCAAGGTGTTCAGCAGGGTCGACTTGCCGGCATTGGGGCGGCCGATGATCGCGAGGCGCAGCGGGCGATCCGGGTCGCGCTCATCCTCCTCGGCATCGGCTTCAGGCAGGCGTTCCAGGATGGCGCCGATCAGGCCGCCGAAGCCCTCGCCATGCTCGGCCGAGACCGCGACCAGGTCGCCGAGGCCGAGTTCATAGGCTTCCATCGCCGCGGCGGCGCCGCCACGGCCTTCGGCCTTGTTGGCGACCAGCAGCACAGGCACCGGGGCGCGGCGCAGCCATTCGGCGAAAGCCCGGTCCGATGGCGTCAGCCCGGCCCGGGCGTCGACGACGAACAGGGCCAGGTCGGCTTCCTGCAGGGCCGCTTCGCTGCTGGCCGTCATGCGGCCGGCCAGCGTCGTGGGCGCCGCTTCCTCCAGCCCCGCCGTGTCGATGAAGCGGATGCGGCGGCCGCCATAGGCCTGGAAGCCTTCCTTGCGGTCGCGCGTCACCCCGGGCGTGTCGTCCACCAGCGCGATCTTGCGGCCGACGAGGCGGTTGAACAGCGAGGACTTGCCGACATTGGGTCGGCCGAGGATGGCAACGGTCACAGGCATGGGGGGTTCCGGGCGAGCCACCGGGGCCCGCGCCGCGCTTCCTTACAATGCGAAGACGCCAAGGACCAGCCCCAGCCCTCGCCGCCTTCCCCAACGCCCAGCGCATCCGCGGTCGCCCGCGCTCCGCGGCCGCAGGCCGCCCCTCATCCCAGCGGGGCGAGCGCAGCGATGCCCCGGGGCCGCGAATGCGGCCCCGCGCCCGACCACCAGCCGCCGCCAGCGCGCCCTGACCGCGCGCAAGCCAAGCACGCGGAGGCGTGCGCCGGCGTCTGAGGCCCCAAAAAACCCTTGCTTTGCGCTCCTTAGCGCAAAGCCACCAGGTTCGCGTCCTCGGTGGCGACGAAGAGCGTGTTGTTGGCATAGGCCGGCTGGGCGGTGACGCCGCCGGGCATGCGCTGGCGGCCCTTCACCGAGCCATCGGCGGGATCGAGGAAGATCAGCTCGCCGCGGGAGGAGCCGATGATCAGCCGCCCGCCCGCCAGGACCGGCGTCGCCAGGATCCCCGGGGCGTGGATGTCCCGATCCGCCGGCACCAGGCTGCTGACCCAGCGGATGCGGCCGTCATCGCGGCCGATCGCCGCCGCTTCACCGACATCGGTCACCGCGAAGACCCAGTCGCCGGCGACGCCCGGAGCGCTGATGCCGCCGAAGTCACGCTCCCACAGGCGGCGGCCGGACCGCAGGTCGACGGCGATCGACAGCCCGCCCATGCCGACCGCGATGACGCGGCCATCGGCGATCACCGGCAAGGCGCGGATGCCCGCGATCTCGGCCAGGCTGCTGCGGCCGGCGGCGGCCAAGCTTTCGGTCCACAGCACGCGGCCATCGGCGACGCGCATCGACACGAGTTCACCCGAAGCGAAGCCGGCGACCGCGACATCGCCTTCGACCGCCGGCGCCGGCAGGCCCAGCGGCACGGTCGCGGTCGGGGTCGAACGGTAGGTCCAGACCCGGCGCCCATCGGCGGTATCGAGACCGAGAAGCTGGTTCTCGATGGTCGGCACCAGGATGCGGTTGCCGGCGATGGTCGGCGCGCCGCGGCTCGGCGCCGGCAGGTTCACGCGCCAGCGCGGCCGGCCATTGGCGGGATCGAGCGCGATCAGTTCCGCGAGGCCGGTCGTGACGTAGAGCGTGCCTTCGGCGAAGGCCATGCCGGCGCCGACCGCGCCGTCACTCTCGTTCTCACGCTCGGAATCGAAGCGCCAGCGACGGCCGCCGCGCGCGGTGTCGAACGCGCTGACGATGCCACGGGCATCGGCCACGGCGACGATATCGTCGGCCACCACCGGCACGCCGGTGATGCGGCGGCGATAGGCGGAGCCGGTGCCGAAGCTGCTGCGCCAGGCCTCGGACAGGGAGGCCGGCAAATCCAGATGCCCGACGACATGGGACAGCGTGCCGCCGGCCTGCGGCCAATCGGCGCGGCCCGCCGGCGGCGGCAGCGTGATGCTGGCGGTATAGCCTTCTTCCGCCTCCAGCCGGCGTTCCTCGGTCCGGGTCAGCACCGGGACGCGGGTGCCCTGCAGGGGCGGGCGGCTGCTGCCGAAGATGTCGTCGATCGTTTCGCAGCCGGCGACGGTCAGGCCGACACCGCCAAGCAGCGCGGCGCGCCGCGTGAACCCCTTGCGCATCAAGCCCCCTACCCTTCGATTTCGCGCGCCAGCCGCAGCGCCCGTTCCCGGACGCCCTGCGGTGCGGTCACGTCATTGGCCAGCGCGGTCAGCGCCTGCTTGGCTTCGGCCTTCTGCCCGCGGCGCAGATCGACCAGCGCGGCCAGTTCCCGCGCCGAGGCGCGCCACGGCGCCCCTTCCGCGGTCAGCGGCGCGATGCGGGCCGCGAGCAGCGCCGGATCGGCATCGTCGAGCCCATGCAGCACCCAGAGCAGGCTGGCGAGGTCGCGGTACAGCGGATCGGCGGCGCTGTCGGAGGCGACGGCGTCGAGCGTGGCGCGGGCCGCGGCGCGGTCCCCGGCCTGGACCTGCAGCGCCGCTTCCCGCAGCCGCGCGAGGGTGCGGTAGCCGGCGGGGGATTCGGCCGCCACCGCCGCGAATCGGGGCGCGGTCTGGCCGGGATTGGCGCCGTCGGCATCGGCCGCCGCCTGGGCGGTCAGGTAGGCGATGGCGGCGTGCTGGGCCTGGCGCTGCTGCCAGTAGGTCCAGCCCTGCCAGCCGGCCAGGCCGCCCAGCCCCAGGAACAGGGCCGCGCCGAAGAGGACGCCGTACCGCCGCCAGAACTGCCGGGTGCGTTCGGCGCGGTACTCTTCCTCGACCTCGTCGAAGATATCGGGCACGGGCGGTCCTTCGGTCCCTGGGCGATGGCCCCCGGCCTGTCCGGCCGGAAAAGCGGCATCACGCGATCCATCAAAGGGGGGCTTCATACAGGGCCGGTGGCAAAGCGTTAAGCCCGACGCGTGATGATGCCGCATGCGCGCCACTCTCGCCATCGTGAGCCTGATCCCGCTGCTGGCCGCCTGCGAGGCGGCCGCGCCGCTGGCGGTCGTGGCCGGCGGCTCCGTCGCCGTGATGGGCCGGACGCCGGTCGATGTCGTCGCATCGCTGGTGACCGGGCGGGATTGTTCCGTGGTGCGGCTCGACCGCCGCCAGAGCTATTGCGCCCCGACCGAACAGCCGCCGGCGGCGCAGCCCTATTGCACGCGCAGCCTCGGCAGCGTCGATTGCTGGACGGTGCCGCCGCATGCGATCCCGCCCTATCGTGGCGTCGCGGACGGGCCGAATACCCTGAATGCCGCCCAGGAAGCGGACCGGACCGCCTGGGGACCGGGCCTGGCGGTGGTCCTGACGCCGGCACCGGCGCCGCCGGCGCCGCCCCCCGTCGTGATGGTGGTCGCCCCGCCGCCGCCCGTGCCGGTCGAAGCCGCGCCGGTGGTGCGGGCCGAGCCGATTCCCAATCCGCCCGCGCCCCGGCCCCGCCCGCGCCGGGCGCCGCGCCCGGCGGCAGCGCCGGCCCAGCCCAATTGCCCCTGCATCCCGGGCACCGCCACGCCGGCCGTGGCCCCTGCCGCCGCACCGGGTCCTGCCGCCGCGCCGGCACCGGCGGCAGCTCCGCCACCGGCGGCGCCCGCGCGTCAGAACCCGTAGAAGTCCGCGAATTCCTCGACATCGGCGCGCTCGGTCGCCAGCGCATTCTCCGGCGCCGCCGGGTCGGCATGGCCGAGCGCGATGCCGCAGACCACGATCGCCTCGGCCGGAATCGGCAGATGCCGGCGGAGGGTGGTGTGCCGGGTCGCCAGCGCCGCCTGCGGGCAGGTATCGAGCCCTTCGCCCCGCGCCACGACCATGATGTTCTGGATGAACATGCCGAGATCGAGCCAGGAGCCGGGGTTGAGCCGCCGGTCGATGGTGACGATCAGCCCGACGGGGGCGCCGAAGAAGATGAAATTGCGCCCCTGCTGCGCCTTCATCCGCTCCCCGTCGCCGCGCCCGATGCCGAGCGTGGCGTAGAGGCCCCAGCCGACCTTCCGCCGTCGCGCCAGATAGGGCTCGAACCAGGGATCCGGATAATAGGCGTATTCGCGCTCCTCCGGCGTGCCGGCCTCGTGCGACGCCATCAGGTCGGCGCAGAGCGCGTCCCGCGCCGCGCCGGCCAGCGCATGCACCCGCCAGGGCTGGGTGTTGGAGCCGGAGGGCGCGCGCGCCGCGATGGTCAGCAGCCGGGCCACGGTCTCCCGCGGCACCGGCGTCGGCAGGAAGGCCCGGATCGAACGCCGCGAGGTAATGGCCTCCGCAGCGGACACAATGGTGCCCGGCCGATTCAGACTTTCGGGGCGTCCGACGTGTACGTCGGACCCCCTCCAGTCATCGGACGGGAGGCTCACGCGCCCCTGGCCTCCGCGAAGGCGACCGGGCGGCCGCGCGGGGTGCCGACGATTTCGTCGTCGCGCATCGCCAGGCCGCCGCGGACCACCACCATCACCGGCCAGCCGGTGACCGACTGGCCCGCGAAGGGCGTCCAGCCGCAGGGCGAGACGATCCAGCTATCCTCGATGGTGCGCGTCTTCTTCATGTCGACGATGGTGAAGTCGGCGTCGTAGCCGGCGGCGAGCCGGCCCTTGCCGGTGACGCCATAGACCCGTGCCGGGCCGGCGCACATCAGGTCGACCAGCCGCAGCAGGGACAGCCGCCCGGCATTCACATGGTCGAGCATCAGCGGCGCCAGGGTCTGCACGCCGGTGAGGCCGGCCGCGGTATCCGGCCAGGGGCGTTCCTTGGCGGCGCGGGAATGCGGCGCGTGGTCGCTGCCGACGGTGTCGACGGTGCCGTTGCGCACCGCTTCCCAGGCCGCCGCCATGTGGCGCGCGTCGCGGATCGGCGGGTTCATCACCGCATAGCCGCCGAGCCGGCCATAGGCTTCGTCGGTCTGCGACAGGTGGTTGATCAGAACCTCCACCGTCGCGACGTCGCGGTAGTCGGCCAGGTACTCCAGCTCCTCCGCGGTCGAGACGTGCAGGATATGCGCCGGGCGGCCGGTCTTGCGCGCCAGCGCCATCAGGCGCCGGGTGCCGAGGAAGGCCGCTTCGACGTCGCGCCATTCCGCGTGCTTGATGTGCGGCATGCCCTTGACGTAGTTCGGCTTGCGCGCCTGCAGGCGGTACTCATCCTCCGAATGGTAGGAGATGCGGCGGCGGCCGCTGCGCATCGCGCGCTCCAGGCTGTCGTCATCCTCGATCATCAGGTCGCCGGTGGAGGAGCCGGCGAAGATCTTTATCCCGCAGACATTGGGCTGCAGTTCCAGCGTTGCCAGCTCCGGCGTATTGCCGCGGGTGCCGCCGATATACATGCCGACATCGCACCAGGCCTCGGCTTCGATCTGGCCGCGCTTGCGGTCGATCTGCTCCCGCGTCGTGATCGAGGGCTGGGTGTTCGGCATGTCGAACACCGCGGCGAGGCCGCCGAGCAGCGCCGCCCTGGTGCCGGTCGCCAGCGTCTCGACCGCCGGGTCGCCCGGGTCGCGCAGATGCACATGCGGATCGATCAGGCCGGGCAGCACATGCAGGCCGGCGCAATCGATCACCTCCGCCGCTTCGCCGGTGCGGAGATCGCCGATCGCGACGATGCGGCCATGGCGCACGCCGATATCGGCGGTCTCGATGCCGCCGGGCAGCACGCAGGCGCCGCCGCGCAGGATGAGGTCGAAATGGGCCATGGCTCTGGGGTCCTCCTGTCTTCTTCTTTCGCACCGGCGGCGGACAAGGGCCAGGGGCCGCTACCGTTCCGCCAGCACCTCGAACACATCGCCGGCCAGCATGCCCCGCCCTTCCACATGGCGGCGATGCCAGAGGGCGTGGAACAGCAGGTGCCAGGCGGCGAAGCCTTCCTTCTTGCCGGCGGCGGCGCGGAACAGTGCCTGCACGCGGTCGGGCCTGGCGATTTCCGCGACACCGGGCTGGGCCGCGACCAGCGCGCCGAGGCGGGCGCCATCCTCCGCGATCCAGGCGCCGATCGGCACCGCGAAGCCCTGCTTCGGGCGAAAGGGATCGGCGGGCGGAAAGCGCAGCTGCAGCCAGCGGCGCAGCAGATGCTTGCCCATGTCGCGGCGCACCTTCAGCGCATCCGGCAGGCGGAAGACGGCGTCGGCGATGGCGGGGTCGAGGAAGGGCGCACGCCCTTCCACCGCATGCGCCATCAGGCAGCGGTCGAGCTTGGCCAGCGGATCGTTCGGCAGCCAATCCGCGATATCCAGCGCCTGGGCGCCCTGCAGCCGGCTGCGGCCGCCGCGCCCGGCCGCCACCTCCGCCGCCGCGATGCCGTCCCGCCAGCCGGTCGGCTCCGTGCGCAGCAGGTCGAGCCCGTCGAAGGCGCCCTTGCGGCGCGGCGCCTTGCCGCCCAGCCACCAGGACCGCATGGCGCTGCGATAGCGGCCATAGCCGCCGAAGATCTCGTCGGCGCCCTCGGCGGAGAGCAGCATCTTCACATCCTGGCGCGCCCGGCGGGCCAGGAACCAGGCCGGGATGATGGCGTAGTCGGCGGCGGGATCATCCATCGCCGCGACGATCGCCGGCAGGTGCCGCCAGGTCTCGGCCCGCGTCACCTCCACCACCACATGCCGGGCGCCGGCCGCCATGGCGATGGCCGCGGCCGCCGCGCGTTCTTCCGCTGCGCCGGGCGCTTCGAAGCCGGCGGAGAAGGCCAGCACCGGGCGGGCGGACAGCCGCGCCTGCACCGCCAGGATGGCGGCGGCGCCGACGCCGCCCGACAGCAGCATGCCCTGCGGCCCGTCGGTCCGCCGGTGCAACGCCACGCTCTCCGCCAGCGCGGCATGCAGGCGTGCCAGCGCGGCGTCTTCGGTGATCGTCTCCGGCCCGCCTTCCGGCAGCGCGGCGCGGCGGCGGCGTTCCACCACGCGCCCATCGGCGATGGCGATGGTCTCCCCGGGCAGCACCCGGCTGATGCCGCGGAAGATGGTCTCGGCGCCGGTGGTGAATTGCAGCTGCAGCAGCTCGGCCAGCCGCGCGGGATCGAGTGCCGGCGGCACGACGCCGGCGGCGAGCAGCGCCTGCGGCTCCGACGCGAAGGCGATGCCATCGGCGAATTCGGCGATGTAGAGCGGCTTGATGCCGAAGGGATCGCGCGCCAGCACCAGGCGCCGTTCCGCCGGATCATGCAGGGCGATCGCGTACATGCCGCGCAACCCGTCGGCGAAGCTGATGCCGTCGCGGCGATAGAGGTGCAGCGGCGGCTCCCACGCCGAATCGGTGGCGCAGGCGAAGCCATGCGCGTCCCGCAGCGCGCGGTCGTTGCAGATGACGCCATCGGCGACCAGCGCGGCGGAGCCGGCGAGCACCGGCTGGTCACCATTGGGCAGCCCGGCGATCGCCAGATGGGTGAGCGCCACCTGGCCGCTGACATGCTGGCCGCCGCCATCCGGCCCGCGATGCGCCAGGGCCGCGCCCATGGCGGCCAGCATGGCCATGGATGGCCGCGCCCCACCGCGCAGCGCCAGGCCGGCGATGCCGGACATCAGCGCGGCACGCCGGTCTGGAAGGGGGGCTCCGGTGCCGTCATCGCCCGGAGCCTAGGGGAAAGGGGCGGTTTTTGACATCCATCCCCCGGCGGGAGGAAAAGGTGCCGCCGCGTGGCCGGCCCCATGCGCCAGCTGGAGAGTGCCCCTTCATGCCCTGTGCGAATGCCCCCGGCGCGCATGTCTGACGCCGCCACCGGGCCGGACCCGGCCAGCCTGGACCCCGGCCGGCGCGCCGGCCCGACCCTGCCCATCGGCATCCTGCTGGCGATCGTGCCGGTGGCGAGCGTGCTGCAATTCCGCGCTTTGGCGCTGCTGGTGACGCTCGGCCTGGTCGCCGCCCTGGCGCTGCACTGGCGGGCGGAGCGACGCATCGCCTGGCCGGGCAGCCTGGCGCTGACCCTGGTGCTGGCGCTGTTCGGCTGGGGCGTGGTGACCGCGGCCTGGTCGCCCGATCCGGGCCGCACGATCAGCGATGCGCTGCGCAATGGCGGCTTCGTGTTGTTGGGTGCCGCGGTGCTGCGGGCGCTGGCGGAGCAGCCGCCGGTGGCACTGCGCGCGCTGCCGCGCTGCCTGTTCTACGGCCTGCTGGCCGGCACCCTGCTGGCGCTGGCCGACCACCTGACCGGCAATGCCATCCGTGCCGGGGTGCGCGGCCTGGCGACGCCGCCGCCCTGGATGTATTTCGGCCTGAAGCCGGCCGTTTCCGTGATCGTCGTGCTGCTGCCGCTGGCGGCCGGGCTGGTGCCGATGCGGCCGGTCATCCGGGCCGGGCTGGTGCTGCTCTGCGTCGTCACCGCGCTGCTGCTGCCGGCGGATTCGGCCAAGATCGGCGCCGTGATCGGCCTGCTGGCCTGGGGCGCGGCGCAGTTCTGGGGCCGCTGGGTGCCGCGGCTGATCGGGATCGGGCTGGCAGTGTTCACCTTGCTGGCGCCGCTGCTGATCGGCGCGGTGCTGGCGCGGGATCCGAGTATCGACGCGCTGCCGCGCAGCGCCGCGCACCGGGTGCTGATCTGGGATTTCGCCATCCACCGCATCGCGGAAAAGCCGGTCTTCGGCTGGGGGCTGGAAGCGAGCCGCGCCGTCCCCGGCGGCACCGACCAGTTCCCGGTGGCGACGCTGGACCGCTTCGGCCTGACCTCGGACGCCGCGCATGCCTGGTTCGATCGGCCATCGGCGCCGCAGTTGCCGCTGCACACGCACAATGCGGCGCTGCAGATCTGGCTGGAGCTCGGCCTGGTCGGCGCGCTGCTGGCGGCGGCGCTGCTGGCGCGGCTCGGCTTCGTGATCGCCCGGCTGCAGACCATGGCGCCGGCCACCGGCGCCTTCGCCGCGGCCGCGCTGGTCGGCATGCTGAGCTATGGCGTGTGGCAGGAATGGTGGATCGGGATGGAGTTGTTATTGGCCATCCTGGTGGCGAGCCTCGAGAGAATTACATCTGCCCCTCAAGCGCCGGGCGCCGCGCATCCGCGCGGCTTGGCTTCCGCGCTGCCAGGGCGCGCTGGCGGCGGCTGATGGTCGCGCGCGGGGCCGCATGCGCGGCCCCGGGGTATCGCTTCGCTCACCCCGCTGAGACCAATGGCGGCCTGCGGCCGCGGTGTCAGGTTTCGCTGGGAGATCGGAGTAAGGCGAGATAGCGCGGCACTGCGGCATCCCAGAGCTGGTTCTGGCGCACATGGGCGGCCGCCGCTTCGCCCATCGCCTGGCGGCGGGCATCGTCCTGCAGCAATGCCATCAGCGCGGCTTCGACCGCGGCGGGATCGGCGCCGTCGCAGAGCAGGCCGGTCCGGCCATCCTCCACCGCATCGGCGGCGCCGCCTTCGGTGCCGGCGATCGAGGGCAAGCCGTGCCAGGCGGCTTCCAGATAGACGATGCCGAAGCCTTCGACCGAGTTGCCTTCCCGCCGCGCCGGCATGACGAAGATATCGGCGGCCGTGTAGAGCGCCGTCCGGGTGGCATCGGGCGTATCGCCCAGGAAGATCACCCGCGATTCGACCCCGTATTCCCGGGCGAGGCCGGTGAGGCGCGGCAGATCGCCGCCGCTGCCGGCGACGACATAGGTCAGGGCCGGGAAGCGCGCGGCCAGGGCCGGCAGCGCGCGCAGCACCCTGTCCACGCCCTTGCGCGGTTCCAGCCGGCCGACCGTCAGCAGCACCGGGTGCCGCCCGGCCAGCAGCGCGCCGACTTCCGCCACCGCGTCCGGCCTTGGTGCCGGCTGCGGCAGGATCGGGTTGTTGATGACGGTCAGGCGCTGCCGCGCGGCATCGACATAGGGCCGGGCCAGGTCCGCGGCATAGCGGGAGACGGCGACGACGGCGCTGGCGCGGGACAGCGCGCGGCGCAGCCGGGCCAGCTTGCGCGGCGAGGCGCGGTCCGGGAATTCCATGCCATGCGCCAGCACCGCGACCGGCAGGCGCGGCGGCGGCAGCCATTCCAGGCTTTTCCAGGTATCGGCGAAGACGCCGATCACGGCCGGATCCCGCATCGCCCGCCGCAGCGCCAGCGCCTTGCGGATGCGGCGCAGCGGCTTCGGCCCGCCGAAGCGGCGGGTTTCATAGCCCGGCGTCGCCGGCGCCGGGCCGCGCGCCCGGTCGGCGAAGACCACGACGCGCAGGCCGGCCTTGGCCAGGCTTTTCGCCAGCCCGCCCATCAGGGTCTGGATGCCGCCCTTATCGGGCGGAAAGTTCTGGGTGGTCAGCAGCACGATGGGCGGCGCGGACCCGCTCATTCGCTATGCTTCTCCGGCTCCAGCCGGGCCTTCAGGTAGGAGAGCAGCGGGAAGGCGCCGGTGCAGAAGGCGAGCAGCACGCCCCAGGCGCCTTCGCGGTAGCCCTTGCGGGAGACGTAGCTCTTGAAGCCGCGCGACACGAAGCGGCGGCAATTGCCGGCCAGGCTGCCGATATTCCCGGACGCGATCAGGTCCCGCGCCTTGGCGGTGCTGTAGCGGTCCAGCCGCTTCAGCATGTCGGCGATGTCGCGGTCGACCAGGTGGATCAGGGCGCCTTCGGTGATCTTCGGGCCTTCCTTGCCGGTCCAGTCCAGGCCCGGATGCACGCGCTGCATGCGCCAGCGCTTGGCGCCGCGGCGGAACAGGCGGGGGACGGAGGTGGTGCCGAAGCTGCCGGCCCAGCCATGGCGGATCAGCCGATCCCCCACGTAATTGTCGACCGGCACCTGGTGCCAGGCGAAGGCGGAGCTTGCGATGGTGCGCCGCACCGCGGCGGCGAGCGGCGGCGAGACCCGTTCATCGGCATCGACTTCCAGCACCCAATCGCCGGTGCAGGCATCGATGCCGGCATTGCGGCGGGCGCCTTCCATCTCCCACGCGCCGTCCAGGACGCGGGCGCCGGCGGCCTGGGCGATTGCCGCCGAGGCATCCGTGGTGCGGTCCAACACCACCACCACCTCATCCGCGAAGGCCAGGCTGGCCAGGCAATCGGGCAGCCGCACTTCCTCATTCCGGGCGACGATGAGGCAGGAGAGCTTCATGCCGGGACGCCCAGGGTTTCGAGCAGCCGGGCCGCGGCGGCTTCCACCTTGGCGACCGGCAGGGCGGCCATCGGCGCCGCGCCCGGCGGGCCATCGGCCAGCACCGCGGCGGCGCGGCGGCCGACCGGGCCGTATTCCGAGGCCGGGGTGGGGCCGAACAGGCCGAGGGTCGGCGCCCCGGCGGCGGCGGCCAGATGCATCAGCCCGGAATCATTGCCGAGGAACAGCGCGGCGCGGGAGAGCAAGGCGGCGCATTCCGGCAGGCTGAGGGCGCCGACCGCATCGACGGCATCCGGGATCGCGGCCAGCACCGGGGCGGCCATGGCGCGTTCGCCTGCCCCCGGCCCGGCGAGGACCACGGTGCGGGCACCGGGCAGCGGACCGCCGGGGCCGGTCAGGCTGCGATGGGTGACGATGAAGCGATCCGCCGGCCAGACCTTGCGGTCCCAATTGGCGGAGGGGCCGAGCACCAGCAGGGGCCGGCCCGGCGGCACCAGCGCCGCGGCGCGGGCGGCATCTTCCGCCGCGAACCAGGCGACCGGCTGCGGCGGCGGGTTGAGCTGCAGCAGCGCGGCCAGATGGTTCAGCCGATGGCCGGGGTGACGGCCGCCGCGGGCGATGACGCGCCGGCGCGTGGGCACCAGGAAAGAGATGGCGGAGGCGCGCAGATCCACCACCAGATCCCACCAGGTGAAGGCGACCTGGCGCCAGAGGCCGAGCCAGTGGCGGCCATAGGGGCGCTTGACCAGGGTGATGGTGCGGTCCCGGTTCGGCATGCGGGCGAAGACGCCTTCGGCGACGGCGCCGCAGGCGATGGTGAAGCGGGCGGCCGGATGGGCGCGCAGCAGATGATCGAGCAGCGCGGTCGACAGCACGGCATCGCCGATGCGGGTGGAGGAGACGAAGAGGATACGCACGGGGGGCGGGTTAGCACGCCCTGCCCAGGATGGGCAGGGATGGGCAGTTGCGCCCGGCGGCCTGGCGCCTCATCTCTACCCCATGCCGATCGCCCGTATCCCCACGCGGGCCGTGGTCGAGGTCAGCGGTGAAGACCGCGTGAGCTTCCTCCAGGGCCTGGTGTCCAATGACGTCGCCCTGGCCGAGCCGGGCCGCGCCGTCTTCGCCGCGCTGCTGACGCCGCAGGGCAAGTGGCTGGCGGATTTCTTCATCCTCTCGGATGGGGCGCGCCTGCTGCTGGAGACCGAGGCGGCGGGCGCCCCTGCCCTGGCCGCCCGCCTGTCCCGCTTCCGGCTGCGGTCCAAGGTGGCGCTGCGGGTGGCCGAGGAATTCGCCGTGCATGTTGCCTGGGGTGGCGCGGAGCCGCCGCCCGGCACCCTCGCCGCCCCCGACCCGCGCCTCCCGGCAGCCGGGTTCCGGGTGCTGGCGACCGAACCGGTCGCGACGGATGCGACGCCGGAGGATTGGGACCGACACCGCCTGGCGCTGGGCCTGCCGGAGGCCGGCGATCTGGAGCCGGAGGGCACCATCTTGCTGGAGGCCGGCTTCGACGAGCTGTCCGGCATTTCCTGGACCAAGGGCTGCTACATGGGCCAGGAGCTGACGGCGCGGACCCGCTATCGTGGCTTGCTGAAGCGCCGGATCCTGCCGGTGCAGGTGCAGGGCGCCCTGCCCGCCCCCGGCACGCCGGTGACGGATGCGGCGGGCGCCGCGCTGGGCGAGTTGCGCAGCGGCCGCGACGGCCGCGCCATGGCCCTGCTGCGCCTGCAGGCGCTGGATGGACGGGCGCTGACCGCCGGCGAGGCCCGGGTGGCACCGGATGTGCCGGGCTGGGTGAAGCTGCCAGAGCCGAAACCCACGCCGGCCGGCGAGTGAGAGCCTGTCTCGAAAGGGTTCGATGGTGAGCTGGCGAGGCATTTTTCGTCCCTGTCGTGCTGGCTGACGCAGCCGATGCTGGTTGCCTCGGCGAGGAAGCCGGCGCGGCAGGGGCGGAAAAGGACCGCCAGATCGCCGCCGAACCCTTTCGAGACAGGCTCTGACGCCAAGCGCTTCGCACCGTCTTGCGCGGCGCTTTTCCCCGCCTTATCCCTGGGCATCTCCGTTGCGGGTGTGGCGGAATGGTAGACGCGACGGACTCAAAATCCGTTTCTGGCGACAGAGTGTCGGTTCGAGTCCGACCACCCGCACCACGGGGCCGCGTGCCCGAGCGTCCTGGCTTGCCCTGCGGCACAAACGCCAGATCCGCTTCAGTTGAATTGCTCCGGCCATTCTCGGGCGGCATGGATGACCGCGAGGATTTCCACGCGATCCGTCACTCTGTAGACGAGGATATAGGAAATATCCGACAGAATGAATTCGCGCGTCCCTTTGGCCCGTCCCCTGCGTCCCAGCATCGGGTGATCGGTCAGCGCGTGGCTGGCACGTTCCGTCAGATCCAGGGCCAGCCTATAGGCCGCCGTAGGGTTGTCCTGCGCAACGTAGTCTTGAATCTGGTCAAGATGAGCGAGGGCCGCCTTGGTCCAGGCGATCTGCATCAAGTCGCGCGGTATTTGTTCGCGACGCGGGCCACGTCGTCAGATGTGGCGAATTCACCACGCTCTGCAGCGCGCAAGCCTTCCGCGACCTTGTCGAGGAAACGTTCCTGCCATTCGAGCGAGCGCCCATTCTGCAGGGCGTCCGCGATGACCTCGGATGGAGACAGGCTGGACCGGGCCGCAATGGCGTCCACGCGAGCCTGCAGATGAGGGGGGATATCGAGCACCATGACCATGGGGGGACTGTACACCATCGGTGTACAGCCGGAATGCGAAAGCCTGCGTAGCAGCATGGCAGCGCCAGAAACCGGGGTCGACGCCAGCTATCGGGACAGGTCCCTCAGGAATTCGGAACCCGGCCGCGTCCCAGACACCCAGAGGCTGTCCCGCGCCCGAGTACAGGCGACGTACAGCAAATGGCGCTCAGTCTCATAGACTTCCTCAAGATCGGCCTCATCCGTCACGCTTTCCACTCGCTCTTGCAGAGGCAGCACCTCGTCATCGCAGGCGACGACGGCCACGGCGCGGAATTCCAACCCCTTGGCCAAATGCATCTGGCTGATGGAGACCGCGCCGGGCACGACCTCCACTTTCTCATCGAATTCTGCACCCTTCGCACCGGCCGCCGCGACAGCGGCCCGAGCACGGGAAACCTCCGCTTGCGAGCGAATCAGGATACCAAGCTCCTCCGGAGCGCAGCCCTCCCGCAGCCTCTCAGCGATCCAGGCACCGGCAGCGGCGGCTTCCTCTGCCTCATCCCGGAATAGCCTGATCATGGGCGGAGGCCCGTCAAACAGCGACACCGTGCCGCGGCGGCTCTCCTGGGCGCCATCCACGTCCGATACGCTGCCCGGCAGCAGTCGATCCGCCTGGGTGCGGATTTGATGCGAGGTGCGGTAGTTGATCCTCAGGCTGTGCGAGCGTCCGCGCACATCGACGCCCATGCCCTTCCATGAGAAGGGCTGCTGGAAAATGCGCTGTCCCAAGTCGCCCGTGAAGAACAGCCCGTCGGGTTTGCCGCCTGCAATGGCCGCGAGAAAGCGAGCCTCAGCCATGCTGAGATCTTGCGCCTCATCCACCACCACGAAATCGTAGCCCAATCCCTTGCCTGATCTGGCCACATCGGCAAGGCGGCCGAAGACCTGCGCCCGGGTCACTAATTTCTGCGCCTTCAATCCGGCCTGCACTGCCTCAAAAATCGACCACAGCGCGCGTCGCTGTTTCTCTCCGAGTCGAGTCTTGCGTCCCAGCCGTGGCGCCTCGCGATACGCTTCCCAAGACGCCAACTGCTGAGCGTCCGCCACCTCAGCCCATTCATTCATGAGAAAGGACAATGCGAACTTGGCGCCCTCTACCTTCGTCGCAGCCTCCCGCAGCAACCCCTGGATTAGGGTGCCCGTGGCGATGTTCGGCTGATCAAAAGCCTTGCCGTACAATTCGTAAGCGGCGCCAATCAGGGATTGAACCTCGATCCGGGCGGCAATCCCCGGCTCCCCTTCCACAAGGCGCGCCACCCGCACCGCGAGCGCCTTGGCCAAAGGCTGCGAGAAGGTGGTGAGCAGAATCCGCGATTGCGGATACTGTTTAGCCAGATGCACTGCGCGATGCAGCGCGACGATCGTCTTGCCCGTACCGGCCGAGCCGGTCACGCGTGCCGGACCGGAGTAGCGCCGCTCCACCAGATCGCGCTGCGCCGGATGCAGGAAGACGGCCCAGCGATCCCAGGGAAAATCCAACGCACGCCGTAGCGCCTCCACGTCCTGCAGCACCCGGAACCGGCGTTGGGCATCTGGGTGGGCGAAAGGATCGGCTTCGGCAGGGGCGGCTCTCTCGGCCACCGGCGTCTCGCCGACTGCCAGACGCAGCAATGCCTCCTGCGCTTCTTGTGGCAGATGCGGCAGTAGATCGAAGAGCGATGCCTCGGTGGCAGCGCGCACGTCCTCCACCCAGTCCTCTGGAACACCGAAACTCATCAGTTCGAGCTTGCGCAGCCTGGCGAACAGTTTCGGACCCGATGTTGCCGCGGACGCAGGTGCGGCTGGCAATTCTTCAACCCGCTCTCGCACCTCCAGCAACTGCATCGCGCCAGTGGTGGGGTGGCGTTCAATGCGCCGACGCTCCGCCCAGCGATAAGCCTTGTCGTGATGGTCCACATGCACCAGCAGCAGGCTGGACGACGTGCGGTGGATGATCAGGCGGATGTCGGCGTTCACCCGCACTGACCAGAAGTTCTTGTCTTGCGCCCGATCCAGCTTGTGAAAGGACAAGCCGGGCGAGGATGGGTCCATCTGCAGATCGAAGGCAGTGGTCTTCACCGCCTTTTGCTCCTGCGCCGTCAGGCGAGCCAAGCTGGCGGTGAAGGTATCGGCGATGCGGAATTCCATCTTTCTAGCGCCGATGCAGATATTGTTTATTTAAGGTGGCGCGAGCATCTCCTATCCGCTCGATGGCATCCAGGAACTCCTGCTCTCGCCTCGAAGCTCGCCCTCGGGCTGCGTTGTCGATACAGGACGATTCCACGAGAAAGCGCACGCCTTTCTCAGCAGATCGGATAACCGCCTCGGTGAAGACGTCGCCACGCTCTTGAACTGTGAGATCCTTCACAGCCCTGGAGACGAGGTCATGGAGATTTGGGGATTGGGCTTTGGCAAGGAGGCGGAGGAGGAAAGCGAATTCCTGTGTTGCCCGGCCCACCGCCGCTGATGGGTCGGTTGCCGCGGCAGCACGCATACAATTTCGCAAAAAATCCGCTAGATGATCCGACATGAATTCGACATTCGCGTTCAACTCAATGAAGCGCTCGCCAAAATCGTCCTCTGCCACGTGTCAGCTCCCTACCGAGAAAACTTTCATAGCCTCGTCGCCAAGATGGTTAATCACCTTTACCGCGATCCGTCCTGAAGCCGGCTTCGGGAATGGCCTGGAGGTGTCGCTATTCAGGCTGGCCCAGGCTTCTTCGTCAATCTCCGCCTTCAGCGTCGTCTTCAACGCCCTGTAGGGGTCGTTGGCGCCGAGGAAATAGGCGTGTCGGACGAAGAAGCTCTCCTCATTGTAGTCGGTGTCGAGCATCCACAGAGCGATGCCGTCCTTGCCCTCGGAGATCACTTCGCCAGTCTGCGGCTTGAACACATCAACGCCTTCGATCGTGACCTGGAGCATGCCGTCGGGCAGTGCATCGATGCGGATATCGGGTTCGCCGAAAATCACGAAGAGGTTGCCGTGGGCGGTAGCCTTCAGATCCTTGGCCATGTGCAGATCGGGGTTCATCCGCGCCTTCAGTACAGGCACGCGACCGAGGCGGTCGAACTCCGCCGAGTGGGCGTCATAGGCGAAGGCGCAGGCGATCAGGATATCGAAGCCGGCATCGCCGGCCTCCTTCGCTGCAGCCACTAGATCGGGGCGGGCGACGGTACCGAATTCGGGGCCGATCAGGATACCAGCGCGGCGTTCGTGCTCGCCTTCCATGAAGCGGCCCTCGGCGCAGAGGAATTTCCCCGGCCAGCCCTTCAGGCTGGTGAAGCTGATGCGGTCCTCCTTGTGCGCCTGCTGCACACCGGAGCTGCGGAGGTTTTCCAGAATCATGCCGGCAAAATCCGGCGCCAGCTTCTCTTGCGCCTCGGCCATGCCCTTCGAGGGCTTGCTCGGGTCGATCAGCTCGTCATCCCAATCCACAGCGAGGGTGCGATGCGGGGAGAGGCTTTCCACCGTGAAGGGGCCGGCAACACGG
Organism: Roseomonas sp.; assembly: GCA_036499545.1. GTDB lineage: Bacteria > Pseudomonadota > Alphaproteobacteria > Acetobacterales > Acetobacteraceae > Plastoroseomonas. The sequence goes on from DASYDR010000039.1 coordinate 19,405, forward strand.
GTACGGGACTTATCCTCATAGGGCCTGTCATAGAGGTATTCGACGTCCGCTTTGGCCGCGATGGAGGCGTCGATCTCCTTCTGCCGAGCGGTGCGCGCTTGCCACCAGGCGGCATGGGCTTCCTTGGCCTCTGCGGGCCAGGCGGGCACGACTTCGCGCGGGATATCCCATTCCTGCCAGCCCTTGCCGAGCGCAGCGTTGAGCGTGGTGCGGAGCGGTTCCAGCACCGCCTGTGCCTGCTCCCAGATCACGTCGATCTCGGTATTGTTGGCGATGGATTTGAGCGTGATGTGCGGCACGCGTTCATAGACGAAGCCGTGGCGCAGCTTGCCCGTGGTCGGCGCGGTCTTGGGCGCGGAGCGGGTGACCTCGCCCTCCCTGCGCTGGCCCTCTGGGCTGTCGGCAAGGAGGTAGTAGGGGTAGCGCGCGCCCATCAGGCGGGTGCGGGCCAGGGCGAGGGAGACGCGGGAGGTGTCGATGGTAATCCAGCGGCGGCCCCATTGCTCGGCAACAGCGGCGGTGGTGCCGGAGCCGCAGGTGGGGTCGAGGACGAGGTCGCCGGGGTCGGTAACCATCAGAAGGCAGCGCTCAACTATTTTGCTGATCGTCTGGACGACGTACAGCTTATCGTCTCCGAAACCGCTAGCTCCGGTGTCAGTCCAAACATTATTGATCGAAAATACACTGAAATCATCTATGTAACGCCGATAGGTCAGGGTTTTTCCCACAAGCTCAAGTCGATCCGCCCTTCTAAGTCTGGGCATGCCAACCTCTCCAGTTTTCCAGTAACCACGCCCAGGTCTGACATATTTTCCATTTATTTCAACTGGAAAATCGCCAGGAGGGCGCTGGCTTGTCGTATTGTCTAAGCGAAAGACTTTAGCTCCTGCCGGCAGAAGCTCTGGATTCGCCTGTTCAGTTTTTAGGATTGACCGACGACGCCCATCTCTTTCTAAGACACGTGTATACTGCCCGGTTCCGGCACCACCAATTCTCTTTTGAGTATAAATCTCTCGGTATTTTACGGAGCGTCGACATTTCGCGAACCAAAGAATATGGTCTGACACACCCGCCAGTAGGTCCGAACTGGCCCCTGCCGTCTTAACAACGGTCACAGCGGAGCAGAAGTTGTCCTCACCAAAAACCTCAGCCATCAACGCCCGCACGCGATGCTCATTCTCATCGCCAATCTGTACAAAGATGCTCCCGCTTTCGTGCAGTAGGTCGCGCGCTACCGTCAGCCGGTCCCGCAGATAGGTCAGGTAGGAGTGGATGCCGTCTCGCCAGGTATCGCGGAAGGCCCGCACCTGCTCCGGCTCCCGCGTCACATGGCTCCTGTCGCCATCCTTCACGTCCCGGCTCGTCGTGCTCCATTGGAAGTTGGAATTGAATTTGATGCCATAGGGCGGGTCGAAATAGATGCACTGCACCTGCCCCCGCAGCCCCTCCCGCTCCGCTAGGCTCGCCATGACGGAAAGGCTGTCACCGGAGATCATGCGGTTCGACCAGTGCTGGTCGTGCTGGTAGAATTCGGTCGCCGCTGCGCTGTTCCGCAGCCCGTTGAAATCGGCGAAGAGGTCCGGCGCCGTATCCGGCGCCTGACTGGCGCGAGCCTGGCTCTGCCGCTTCAGATCCTCGATCAGAACCTGCGGGTGCACCTTCTCCTGAATGTAGAGCGGCGGCGCCTGGACGATCAGGTCCGACCAATCCTGCGCATCCTTGCCGCGCCAGACCAGTTGCGGGTCCAGATCCCGGTTGCGGCGTTCATAGGCGAGCTGGACGGGCGTCTTATCCTCCGCCCGCATGACGGATTCGAACTCGGCAGTGGGGATGTTCTTTCGCGTCGCGTCATCGTGCTTGAGGGAGGTGACCTCGATCGGCTTCCTGGCCATGGGGTCAGTCGTCCAGCCGCTTGGGTTTTTGCTGCGTCCCGCGGTCATCCGAGGCGAGGCGGCGCTCGACCTTCTTGATATCCTCCGCCGGCGGCAATGCTTCAGGGCGAATGCCACGGCCCAGCAGCGTATTGCGCACGGCTTGGTTGTTGGTGGTGTGCTCATTCGCGATGACGCGCTCGCTGGCCATGCCATGGGCGCGGGCGTTGAAGATCGTGATCTCGGTGGCGAAGTCCTTGGCCTTGAGGATGATCGTCGGCGCAAAATCGGCCAGCGGCCGGGCGTCAGGCACTTTCCACTGTGCCTTCATGGCCTGCGTGGAGCGGCCGAACAGCGCTTGGTCGCCCTTGCTGCGGATCAGAGCGAAATCCTGGTTGCCGCCGGTCTGCTCATAGATCACGCGGGACAGGTCCTTTTCCGTCTCGGTCAGTTTGCGGCGGGCTGTCAGGCGTTCGGCTTGCAGCAGCCGCTCCTCGATCAATTCGGCGCGGCGGGTCTGGATGGCAAAGTAGGATTGCGCGAAGGCAATCTCCGGCTTGGCCGAATCGCCATTCTGCGCGATCAGGTAGCAGGCGAAGCGCGTGAGCATGAGGTCGTCGATCTCGCGCTGAGCGCCCGAGCCGAGTTCGACCATTTTGCTGACATCAGCAAAATGGTCGGCCGGGATATGGCCCGAGACCTCGCAGGCGGTTCGGGCCTTGGCGATGACATTGAGAAAATTGACCCAATTCGCGTAGCCAAGCAGGGCCTGAAGGTCCCTTGCCAGCCAGTATTCCACCCCGGTGTCGGTTTGCTGCGCGTGCCCCTCGAAGGTCTGGGTCAGTTGCAGGATGATGTGGCGGTCCAATGCGATCTCCCGAGGATCAGGCGTCAGGTTCAAGTATCAGGCGAGCGCGAAGGAATCGGCCGCAAAACCTTCCAACAATTCATCGAATTCAGCCTCGATCGCGAAGACCTGGGTGAACTCGGCGAAGGCCCAACGGCCGAAACTGCGGAGGTTATTGACGCCTGGCACCCAGTAAGCGCGCATCGTGTTGGCCTTCTCGATGGCGTCCTCACCGCGATAGCCCTTGATCTCGACGATCAGGTTCAGCGGCTGATCCTGCCCGTCATCGATGCGCACGATGAAATCGGGCCGGTAGCGACGCGGCGTGGAGCCCAGAAGATAGGGCACTTCCAGCCCCAACCCCTGGTTCTTCGCATAGGCCAGCACGCGCGGATGCTTCTCCGCCACCCGGCAGAACTCCGCTTCCCAATCGCTGTCGGTGACCACCCAGTTGACGTGGGATTTGTCGGCGGCGGTCTTCCATACGGGTTTGGAGGTATTGAAGTTCACGAAAGCCGTGGAACTGGTAGGGTTGTAGGCGTCGAGCATTGCCTTTACCGGCCGCTCCCCGGCGAGGGTTTCGGTAATCGCTGCCTTGATCCGTCCCGCTGCCGTGTCGGCCAATTGGCGATACAGCAGCAGCGCCGGCTTGGTGTCGCCCGCGCAGACCAGGTAGCCGCCATCCAGCCATTGCCGGGCGATGCGCTTCATCTGCCCGAACAGATGCAGCTTCGGCTCCTCCCCCGGGTCGCGGTAAGTGTGGTAGATCAAGTGACGCGCCAAGTGGAACAGCACGGTGGACTCACGCACATCATCCAGGTGATGCAGGGTCAGATCCACGCCTTCGCCGATGATGCCCTGGTTGGTGGTGACGGTGGCGCCGACCATATCCGGCGTCAGTTCCAGGACATGCTGCGGGCCGAACTTCGCCTCCAGGCGCTCCTCCTCCAACTCCACCCGATAGCCCTCGACGCGGGGGAAGATGATCTCCAGCGCATCGCGCTCGGGCCGCACGGCATGCACGCGCACGGTCTGGCGCGGCGGGGCCGGCGGAGCGATGACAGGCTTGGCTGCGAAGTCGAAGGGGATGCCGAGGATGTCGGCGTATTCGACGTTGAACAGGCCCTGCTCGTTCAGTTCGTAGCTTTGGCGGCGCAGGCCGCGACCAACCACCTGCTCGCATAAAAGCTGGGTGCCGAAGGCGCGCACGCCAAGGATATGGGTGACGGTGTTGGCATCCCACCCCTCGGTCAACATGGAGACGGAAACGACGCAGCGGATTCGCTCGCCCAGCCGGTCCTTCTTGCCGACGGTGTTCATCACCTCCCGCAGCAGGGTCGCGTCGTCGATGGTCTCGCCGGCGCGCGCATCGCCGCTGCGCTCGACCATGTCGCGCCGGAAACGCTCGATCTCGTCCGCGGCCATGTCCCGAAAGCCCTTGTCCAGGGATTCGCCGGATTCGAGTTGCGCGCTGTCGATCAGGATCGTGTTCGGTCGCGCGAGGCGATTGCCGAATTCATCGAAGTTGCGGAACAACTCCAGCCGACCATTCTCCGGCATGCTGCTGCCATCGGCGTGCTGGCGCTCGAAGCCCGATATGTACTGATAGACGAGTTCTGAGGCGGCGGTGTTGTTGCAGACCACGATGAAGACGGGCGGCACGCCGATGCCGTTCTCCTCCCAGAGCCTGAAGGTTTCCGCATAGTGGCCGTAAAGCGCCTGAAGTGCCGTTTGCAGCACGGGCGGCAGCATCAAGGGGTCAAGGCCACCGGCGCCCGAGCCGCGGCCTTTCTTGGGCATGAGCTTGCCGATGTGGTGCCACAGATCGCGGAAGATGGGCATGTCGCCCGAGGGGATGTTGTTGGAGACCGGCACACGCGGCAGCTTCACGATGCCGCATTCGATGGCGTCCATCAGCGAAAAGTCGCTCATCGTCCAGGGAAACAGCGTGCCTTCCGCGTAGCCTGAGCCACGAAGGAAAAACGGCGTGGCCGAAAGGTCGAATACGGTGGAGATGCCGAGCTTGCCTTTCACCGTCTCCAGCCCGCTGATCCACATGCGGGCTGCCTCATTGTTCTCCTTGGCTTCTTCCTTCTCATCGCCCTTCAGGTCGTCATCGGTGTCGTCGGCCACGCGCTCACGATAGCAATGATGCGCCTCGTCGTTCAGCACGACGATGTTCTTCATGCCCATGAGTTCCGGCATCACACGCTGGAGCATCTGGCCTTCGGTTTCCAGAGTTTGGAGCTTCTCGCCCCGCCAGCCTTCGAGGGCGCCGCGCGTGCCTTTGGCGATGTCGATCCGTTCGCGCAGCTTGAAGGCATGATAGTTGGTGATGACGATCTTGGCGCTGTTGATATCGGGCAGCATGTCGGGCGGCACGAGCTCCCGATACCGGTAATAACTGTCGGGGTCATTGGGTTGAATGACGCGGAGGCGATCCCGAATGGTGATGCCGGGTGCGACGACGAGGAAGCCGCGCGAGAACTGTTTGCTGTTCGGATGACGAACGGCGTTGACCGTCTGCCAGGCAATGAGCATGGCCATGACTGTCGTCTTACCAGCGCCGGTGGCGAGCTTCAGCGCCAGGCGCATCAACGCCGGATTGGCCTGTGCGTTCGCCCCTTTCAGATGCGCGGCGAACTTCGCGGCACGAGCGCCGAGCTTGGGGGCAACCTCCGTCAGCCAGATCGCTGTTTCGACCGCTTCCACCTGGCAGAAAAACGGGCGCACGCTCTGGAAGGAATGGTGCCTCCAGTGCTGCAACAGCCGGGCGGTCTCCGGGGACACCAGCCATTGTTGTGGGTTGGGCAGGTTACGCCACGCCTCAACGAAGGTACGCACCTCGTTGATGATTGGAGTCGGGTTATACTCCTGCTCTTCCGTAGAAAGGCCGGCGCCCGCATCGAAGACCATCTGTGCCTGCCCGCGCCCAGCACGCCGCTTCTTCGGCTTGGGCACGGGGGTTATCAGGTCGGAACGCCGCCGGCTTTCGATAAGACGTGAGGTCGGCTGCCCTTCCGCGTCCAGTTCCCAATGACGCTGGGGCGGATCGTAAGGCGAATTCAGAATCGGCTGTCCAAAAAAGCCGCCACTCATTCGAACAACCCTCTCCCCAATCCTTAGCGCCTACAAAATATATGCCAAGTCCGAAATGTCGCCCACCCATTGCGAGGTAGCAAGGTCCCAAGAAAGTGGCCGTGGCTCTCTTAGCCTTGTACGCAAGGCAGGCCTCGTCGCTCCTACCCCAACCTCGCCCTTGTCGTCCTCGGCGTCGCCAGCAGCAGGTTCGTCTCGCTCCCCGTGATGCCCGGGATCAGCCGGATCCGCCGCAGCACGTCGTCGAACTCCGTCAGACTCGCCGCGCCCATCTCCACCACCAGGTCCCAGCGGCCATTGGTGGTGTGGATGGCGGAGACCTCCGGGAAGCCGCCGAGCGCGCGGATCACGCGTTCCGTGGTGTGGCCCTCGATTTCGATCAGCATGATGCCGCGGATCTTCTGCTCCACCGCATCTGCGCGCAGGATCACCGTATAGCCGATGATATCGCCGGCCTTCTCCATCCGCTCCAGCCGCGCCCGCACCGTGGCGCGGGAAATGCCAAGGGTCGCGGCGATGTCGGAGACGCTGCGGCGGCCATTCTGGCGCAGCAGCGTCACCAGTTTCTGGTCGAGGTCGTCCATAAGCTGACCATAGTGGCAATCTGAGTCGCCATTATGGTCACAACCTCTGCCCCCTTTGCCAATTCCGCCGCTTCAAACCGCCGGACGCGGCTGGGCAGAATAGGCTGCGCGTAGCGACAGAGGGACGGCGGATGCACTGCGTCATCCTCGGCGCGCCGGTGCAGGATGGGGCCGGGCGCATGGGCTGCGAGATGGGGCCGAGCGCGCTGCGCACGGCAGGCCTCGCCGCCGCCCTCTCTCGACTCGGGCGCCGGGTGGAAGACCGTGGCGATGTCCGGCGCGGGCCGGCGGCGCCGCTCCGCCGCCACCCCAACCCCGCCATCCAGGCGCTGCCGGCAGTCGCGGCCTGGGTCGCGGCGATCGGGGAGGCTGGCTTTGCCGCCAGCGCGGAGGGCATGCCGATCGTCCTCGGCGGTGACCACTCCATCGCCGCCGGCACCATCCCCGCCTTCGCCCGCCGCGCGCGGGAGCGCGGCCGCCCCCTCTTCGTGCTCTGGCTCGATGCGCATCCGGATTTCCATACGTTGGAGAGTAGCGAAAGCGGCCATCTGCACGGCGTGGCGCTGGCCTATGTGTGCGGCCGCCCCGGCTTCGCCGGTTGGTTGCCGGACCTGCCCGTCGCGGTCGATCCCAGCCGCGTCTGCACCATGGGTCTCCGCAGCGTCGATGTGGCGGAACGGCCGGCGCTCGCCGCCGCCGGCGTCACCGTCCACACCATGCGCGCGATCGCGGCGCATGGCATCGCGCCCCTGCTGCGCGGCTTCCTGCAGCGCGTCGCGGCGGCGGACGGCGTCCTGCATGTCAGCCTGGATGTCGATTTCCTGGATCCCGGCATCGCCCCCGCGGTCGGCACCGCCGTCCCCGGCGGCGCCAGCCTCCGAGAGGCGCAGCTGGCCATGGCGATGCTGCACGAGTCCGGCCGCGTCGGCAGCCTGGACCTGGTGGAGCTTAATCCCTTGCTGGACGAAGGCGGTCGCACCGCGGCGCTGATGGTCGACCTGACCGCGCACCTTCTGGGCCGGCCACCCACCGGCCGCCCCACCCGGAGCCACTAGCCATGTCCCCCCGCCTCAACATCGTCCCCTTCGTCAGCGTCGACAACATGATGAAGCTGGTGCTGGCGATCGGCGTGGATCGCGTGCTGACGGAGCTCGCCGGCTATATCGAAGACGATTTCCGCCGCTGGGGCAGCTTCGACAAGACGCCCCGGATCGCATCCCACAGCCATGACGGCGTGATCGAGCTGATGCCGACCAGCGACGGCCAACTCTACGGCTTCAAATACGTCAACGGCCATCCCCGCAACACGCGCCAGGGCCTGCAGACCGTCACCGCCTTCGGCATGCTGGCCGATGTCGGCAGCGGCTATCCGATGCTGCTGACGGAGATGACGCTGCTCACCGCGCTCCGCACCGCCGCCACCTCCGCCCTCGCGGCCAAATACCTGGCGCCGGAGGGTGCCCGGACCATGGCCATCATCGGCAATGGCGCGCAGGCGGAATTCCAGGCGCTCGCCTTCCAGGCGCTGCTCGGCATTGATCGGCTGCGGCTGTTCGATATCGATGCCGCGGCATCGCGCAAATGCGCCCGCAACCTCGCCGGGCTCGGCTTCGCCATCACGCTGTGCCGCAGCGGGCAGGAGGCGGTGGAAGGGGCGGCGATCATCACCACCATCACGGCGGATAAGCAGAACGCCACCATCCTGACCGACAACATGGTCGGCGCCGGCCAGCACATCAACGCGGTCGGCGGCGACTGCCCCGGCAAGACGGAGCTGCACCGCGACATCCTGCTGCGCGCCGCCATCTTCACCGAATACACGCCGCAGACCCGCATCGAAGGCGAAATCCAGCAGCTGCCGCCCGATCATCCGGTGACGGAACTCTGGCAGGTCATCACCGGCCAGGCGCCCGGCCGCACCAGCGCCGACCAGCTCACGCTGTTCGATTCCGTCGGCTTCGCGATCGAGGATTTCTCCGCGCTCCGCTATGTGCGGGACAAGCTGCCAGGCACCGGCTGTTTCGAGGAGCTGGACCTGCTGGCCGATCCGGACGAACCGCGCGACCTGTTCGGCATGCTGCTGCGGGCCGGCGCTGCCACCGCCCTCAACTCCCCGCCACCCCTCTGATCAGGCCGGGCCGGCCGTGCTACCCCTGCCGCATGCAGGATCGTCACCTCCCCCGCCGCCTGATGCTGGCCACCGCCGCCACGGTCGCCCTCACCCGCCCCGCCTTCGCGCAGGCCGGGCCGGCGGAGCTGGTGGAGCGCCTCCACGCCGCGCTGCTCGACATCATGCGCAACGCGCGCAGCCTCGGCGTGCGCGGCCGCTACGACCGCATCGCGCCGGTCATGCAGGCCAGCTTCGACCTGCCGGCCATGACCCGCATCGCCATCGGCCCGGCCTGGACCGGCATGACGCCGGATCAGCAGGCGCAGCTGGTCCGTGCCTTCTCGGACTGGTCGATCGCAACCTATGCCAACCGCTTCAACGGCTTCTCCGGCGAAAGCTTCACCACCGCCGGCACCTCCACGCTGCGCAGCGGCGACCAGCTGGTACGCACCACCCTGAACCGGGTCAACGATTCGCCGGTGGCGCTGAACTACCTGACGCGGCAGACCAGCGCCGGCTGGCGCATCGTCGATGTCTACCTGACCGGCACCATCAGCGAACTCGCGTCGCGCCGGGCGGAATTCGCCACCCTCCTGCAGCAGGGCGGCGCCGATCGCCTGGTGGCGGAGCTGCGCCGCCGCAGCGCGGAGCTGATGCGCGGCTGAGACAGCACCAGCGGCGCCGCCGCTTCGATCTTGTTCGCGGCACCCGGATCGGCCAGCACATCGATCGGCGCCGCCGTATCGGCCACCCCCGGCGCCGGCGCCAGGGCATCGGCGCTGCTGCGCCCCAGCTCGGCATTGCGGCGCTGCTGCCAGACGCTGCGCAGCCGGGCGTAGAAATCGAGCGAGCCGCGCTGCAGCTCATCCAGCCCTTCGATCGTCTGCTCGCGCAGGTCCACGCCCTGCACCGCGCCGCGGCCCATCAGATAGGGGGTGGGAATCACCCAGTTCAGCGGGTTGAGGAAGCCGTCCGCGACCCAGCCGACGGTGTCGCGCACATTGGACGGGCCGGCGATCGGCCACATCAGATAGGCGCCGTCCTCGGCGCCCCAGGCATGCAGGGTCTGGCCGAAATCCCCGGTCCGCTGCGGCAGGCCCCAACCGGTGGAGACATCCCACAAGCCGCCCAGCCCGAAGACCGAATTGAAGGTGAAGCGCGCGAAGGTGCTGCCCGCATCGGCCAGCCGCCCCTGCAGCAGGTTGTTCACCAGGATCCGCGGCTCGTTCAGGTTGTTGACGAAGTTGCGGATGCGGGTGCGGGCATAACCCGGCACCGCGGCGCGATAGCCTTCCGCCACCGGCCGGATCACCGCGCGGTCCACCGCCATGTTGGCGTCCAGCACGTCCCGGTTCCAGGGCTCGATCGGGTCGCCCGGCGTCGCCGTGGTTCCTGGCGCCTGGGCGCAGGCACCAAGGGACAGGGCCAGCATCAGCGTCAGGGCGAAATGTCGGGGGGACATCCATTCACCTTAGGGCCAGGGGGACGGCGGCAGCGGCGGTTCAACGTTTCACGATCGCGTAAGTTCAGCCGGCGGTGTCGCCAGCAGCGCCGGGCGGATCAGCAGGGTCACCAGCAATTCCCAGCCCAGCGAGATCATCAGCAGCCGCCCCATGCTGGCGGTGCCGGGGTGGCTGGACAGCCAGAGCGCGCCGAAGGCGGTCGCGGTGGTCAGGGCGCTGAACACCACGGCGCGGGTCAGGCTGGATTGCAGCAGATGCGTCTCGCCGGCCCGCCAGGCCATGACGAAGTAGATGTTGAAGGCGACGCCGATGCCCAGCAGCAGTGGCAGCGCGATGATGTTGGCGAAGTTCAGCGGCAGGTCGAAGATGACGCAGGATGCCAGGGTCAGCACGCCGCTGAGCAGCACCGGCAGCATGGTCAGCACCACGTCGCGCAGCCGCCGCAGTACCAGCGCCAGCAGCAGCGCGATGGCGATGGCGGACAATGCGGCGGCCTGCAGGAAGGCCGCGACGATGGCATCGCCCGCCCCCTTGATCGAAATCGGCGTGCCGGTGGCATCCGGGGCGATGGCCTGGATCGCCGCGGAAAACCGCTGCAGCTCGGCGTCGTCGCGGGCATCGGCGCGGGGATAAGCCTCGACCCGGGCGCGGCCATCGGCGGTCAGCCAGTCGGCGACCAGCTCCGGCGGCAGGGTCGCGCGGGTGACCGGCCCGGCGTCCAGCATGGCGCGGATCTGGTCCAGCAAGGTGCCGAGCGGGGCGGTGACCGCAGCCGCCACCATCGCCCGCCTGGCCGGCGGTGCCGCCGCCAGCCGGTCGAGCGCGCCGGCCAGGCGGCGGGCGGCGACCGCGGCGGGGTCCTGGCCCTGACCGGCCGCCTGCTGCAGCGCGGCGGCGGTATCGCGCAGGCTGGCGATCTGGGCGGCGTCGTCGGGCGGCGACAGCGGTTCCACGCCGTCCAGCGCCGGCCCCAGCAGCGCCGCCGCGTCGCTGATCGCCTCCAGCTTCTCGGGTTGCCGGTCGGGGATGAAGCTGTCCAGGGTGACGGTGTGCGAGACCTGCGGCAGCGCCTGCAGCCGCCGCGCCATCGCCGGGGCCTGGTCCGGGGACGGCACCAGCACGCTGACCGTGTTCGGCGTGCGGTCGGGATCGGCCATCAGGTCGCCGAGCGTGACCATGGATTCGACGGTGCTGCTGCGCAGATGCAGCGGGTTGAAGTCGAACCGCGCCCAGGGCGCCAGCGCCGCGGCCGCGATGCCCACCAGCGCCGCCACGCCCAGCACGGCGCGCTGCCGGTCGCGCAGCAGCGCCTCGACCGGGGCGAGCAGCGGGAAGCCCATCTCGCTGCGGCCGCCGCGCGGATGCAGCAGCACCAGCAGCGCCGGCAGCAGGGTGATGCAGAGCGCGAAGGCGATGATCATGCCGATGCCGGCGATCATCCCCAGCTCGGAGACGCCGATATAGGCCGTGGGCAGGAAAGCGAAGAAGCCCACGGCGATAGCCGCCGCCGCCAGGGCCTGGTCAAGATCCGGCAGATGCAACCGCTCGGCCCGGTAACGCAGGCTGAACTGGATGCCGAAATCGACCCCCAGCCCCACGAACAGCGGAATGAAGGCCACCGAGATCAGGTTGAAGCGCCCGATGATGGCCAGGCCGATGCCGGCGGTGATCACCAGGCCGACGATGGTCGCGCCCATGATGGCGGCGGTCACCCGCACCGAGCGCACCGCCAG
>DASYDR010000040.1:0-21425 GCA_036499545.1 Roseomonas sp.
GCTGCCGAATCTCGATGCCAATGCCGGCTATGATCCGCTGCGCGACTTCGCGCCGATCGGGCAGGTGGTGCGGATCCGCTGGGCGCTGGTGGCGCATCCCGCCACGCCGGCCGCCGACATCGCCGGGCTGATCGCCGCGGCGCGCGCGCGGCCCGGCACCATCGACTATGCCTCCGGCGGCACCGGCAGCCCGCAGCATGTCGCGATGGAGATGTTCATGCGCATGGCCGGCATCCGCTTGAACCACATCTCCTACCGCGGTGCGACGCCGGCGCTGACCGCGATCGCCGCCGGCGAGGTCCCCTACGGTTTCGTCGGCCTGCCGACGCCGAATGCCTTCGTGCGCAACGGCCAGCTCCGCATGCTCGGCACCGCCGGCCCGGCCCGCATCGACACCTTCCCGGAGGTGCCGACCGTCGCCGAGGCCGGCTTGCCCGGCTTCACCTTCTTCACCTGGGCCGCCTTCCTCGCCCCGGCCGGCGCGCCGCTGCCGGTGGTCGCGCGGTTGAACGCGGCGCTGCGCGAGGCGCTGGCGGTGCCGGCGGTGCGCGAACGGCTGGAAGGGCTGGGCTATGAGGTGGTCGGCAATACGCCGGAGACCTTCACGGCGGCGCTGGCGCGGGACCATGCGACGATGCAGGCCCTGATCCGCGATGCCGGGATCCGGCCGGAGTAGTCGCGCGCCAATTCAATCCGCCCTGACGCCCGCCCGCCGGATCACCTCGCCCCAGCGGTCGCGCTCGGTGCGGATGAAGTCGCCGAAGCTCTCCGGCGTGCCGGGCGCGGCATCGGCGCCCTCGGCCGCCAGGCGGGATTGCAGCAGCGGTTCGCGCAGGATCGCCGCGCCGGCGGCATTCAACCGGTCGACGATCTCGCGCGGCATGCCGGCGGGGCCGACCAGGCCATACCACTGCACCGCCTCGAACCCCCGCAGCCCCTGTTCGTCGAGCGTCGGGATGCCGGGCTCGGAGGTCAGCCGCTGCAGGCTGGAGACGCCGATCGCGCGCAGGCTGCCGGCGCGCACCGGCGGCAGGATCGGCGGGCCGCCGGTCATGGTCATCGCGATCTGCCCGGCCATCAGGTCGGTCATCATCGGGCCGGTGCCGCGATAGGGCACATGCGTGAGCTGGATGCCGGTGGCGAGTTGCAGTGCCACCCCGGCGATATGCGCGGCGCTGCCATTGCCGCCGGAGCCGAAGGTGAGCTCGCCCGGCCGGCGCCGCGCCAGCGCGATCAGCCCGCCGGCATCCGCCACATCGGCGACGCGCGGATTGACCGCCAGGATATTGGCGACCTTGGCCACCAGGATGATGGGCTGGAAGGCGGTGACGGTGTCGAAGGGCAGGTTCGGATAGATCGCCGGGTTCACCGCCAGCGTGCCGATATGGCCCATCATCAGCGTGTAGCCGTCCGGCGCCGCGCGCACGACCATCTCCGACCCCACCGAGCCGCCGGCGCCGGCGCGGTTGTCGATGATGAAGGTCTGGCCGAAATGTTCCGACAGGCCCTGCGCCATGGCGCGGCCCAGGATGTCGGTGGAACCGCCCGGGGTGAAGGGCACGACGAGGCGCACCGGCTTGTCCGGCCAGGCGGCGGCGCGTGCCGGGCGCGACCGTGCCAGCGGCAGCGCGGCGGCGGCGGCGGCGGCGATCAGCCCGCGTCGCGACGGGTGCTTCACGCGGCATCCCCCGCGGTGGGTTCGATCAGCGCGCCGTCGCGCCTGAGCGCCGCGATCGCCGCCTCGTCCAGCCCGGCTTCCCGCAGCACCGCCGCGCCATCCTGGCCGAGCAGTGGCGCCGGCCCGGTCGCCGCGGCATTGCCGCCGGAGAAGCGATTGGGCGCACCGATGGACCAGATGGCACCCTCGCTCGGATGCTCGGTTTCCTGGACCATGCCGACCTGGCGCAGATGCGGATCGTCCAGCAGGCCCTCGATGGTGTTGTAGGGCATGGCCGGCACGTCCAGGCGCTCGAAGATCGCCAGCCATTCGGCGGTCGTCCTTTCCGCCAGCGCCGCGGCGCGCAGCGCGAAATAGTCCTTGGTGTTCCGCGTCCGCGCCGCGACGGTCGTGAAGCGCGGATCGGTCTTCAGCTCCGGCCGCCCGATCGCGTCAAAGAAGTTATGCGCCTGCGCGTCGGTATTGGCGGAGAGGCAGACATAGCCATCGGCGGTCGCGATCGGCCGCCCCGCCGCACTCATCACCCGCTGGTCGCCGACCGGCCCGATCGCCGGGCGGAAGGTCACCGGGCCGAGATGCTCCATCATCACGAAGGCGGCCATGTTCTCGAACATCGGTACCTCGATCGCTTCGCCATGGCCGGTCTTCTCGCGCCGGTACAGCGCGAAGCCGATCACCTGCGCCGCGATCAGGCCGCAGACATGGTCGCCGACCAGCAGCGGCGCGTAGCGCGGCTCGCCCTGGTTCGAGTTCAGGAAGGTGGCCGCGACGCCGGAGATGCCCTGGATGACGGTGTCGTAGGCGGGCTTGCCGGCATAGGGGCCGTTGGTGCCGAAGCCGACGATGGAGCAATGGATCAGCCGCGGCGCCAGCGCCGTCAGCGCGGCGGCATCGATGCCGAGCCGCTTCTGCGCGTCGGGGCGGATATTGGTGATCACGACATCGACGGAGGCCGCGATCTTCAGCAGCGCCGCGCGGGCCGCCGGCTGCTTCACATCGAGACAGAGCGACCGCTTGCCGCGGTTGAAGTTGAGGAACTTGCCGGGCATGCCGGGATTCCGCGCACCGCCGCCGAGCGTGCGCAGCAGGTCGCCATCGGGGCTTTCGAGCTTGATCACCTCGGCGCCCTGTTCGGCCAGCACACCGCTGGCGACGGGGCCGACCACGACCGCGCTGATGTCGAGCACCCTGACACCGGAGAGAGGACCATTGCTCATGCCGCGAACTCCGCTTCGATCGAGAGCGCCAGCGCGCCCTCCGCATCCGTCACCCAAAGCCGGCCGCCGGCGCCGTGCAGCGCCGCCGCGCGGCCGCTGAACAGCGGCCTGATGGTGCGCGCCGCATAGCGCGTGAGCGGCCGGCCGCCGGCATGCCGGCAGGCGGCTTCCAGCAGCATCATGGTGGACAGGCCGCCATTGACCACCAGCGCCGGATAGCCTTCGGCGCCGCGCGCGTAATCGGCGTCGTAGTGGATGCGGTGGGTGTTGAAGGTCAGCGCCGAATAGCGGAACAGCAGCACCGGGTCGGGCAGGAAGGCCTCGGTCCAATGCGCCGCCGGCATCGGCGCGGACGCGGCCGGCGCCGCGGGGGCCTGGCCGGGTGCCGCCGCCTCGCGATAGGCGATGTCCTGCTCCTCCACCGAGACCAGGCCCTGCGGCCCGGTGACGCTGTGGCGCACCGCGACGAAGACCAGCCTGCCGGATTTGCCGGTCTTCGGCGTGATGGCGGTGATCTCGGAACGGCGGCGCAGCAGATCGCCGATGCGCGGCGGCGCGTGATAGGTCATGCGCCGGCCGCCCAGCATGCGCCGGGGCAGCGGCACCAGCGGCAGGAAATCACCCTTCACCGGGTGCCCGTCCGGGCCGAGCCGGCCTTGCGGCGCGGCGTCGTCGAACAGCAGCACGGCCCAATGCGGCGGCACCGGGTCGCCCGGCGCGAAGACATCGCCGTCGCGGTCCAGCATGGCGGCCAGGCGCCGCATCGCCGGGCGCGTCAGCTCATCCTCGCTCTCCCGCCAGCGGCCGATCCATTCCGGCAGCATGGCCTCAACCACCGTGGCATCGCCCGGCATGCGTATCCCCCCGCTTCGTTCGGCGCCATGCTCGGCGCCCCCGGCCATCGCGTCCAGCCTCGGGCTGCCGGCCCGGATGGGCGCGACGCCGAAGCCTTGGCCGCCACCGCCTGGGCCGGCGGAGCTGGAGTGAGGGCGCCCGCCGGCCGGATCGTCGCGCCAGGCCGGCAGCATGCGGCGCATCGCATGGCGGGGGGCGCCGGCGGGAACACTCCGTGAAGATACTCTTAACCTGAACCTCACTAAAACGTGAGAACGACCTGCCAGCATGGCGGGCCGGGCAGGAGATCGGGCATGGCCGAGGCACCGGATATCGCGCCGCCGCTGGCAATCGCGCCTGGGCAGGCACCATGGAGCGCAGCACCGACGGGCGCGGCCCTGCCGGAACGCTGCCCGCGATGCGGCGGCGGACGCCTGCGCTTCGACCGGGACATCCCCTGCGGCACCACCATCCGCCGCTATGACCGCTGCACCGCCCCCGGCTGCGACTTCGAAGCCATGCGGCTGGTCCGCGACCTGGTCACGACGCCCGGCGCGACCGCAGGGGCGCCGTAGCCGCCATCCGGGCAGCGTCGCCGCGCATCGGTGCCGCGGCCGGTACCGCTTCCGGCGGCTGGGCGAAGCGTTGCACCCCGAGCAGGTCCGCCGGGCTGTGCCAGCGGCAGCATCCGCCCCGCAGGGACACCCGCAGCAAGCGGCCCAGGAAATCCCAGGCCGCGGCATCGTGGTCGAGGTGGTGGGTCAGCAGGCCGATCGGCTCCATCCAGGCGCCGGCATGGCGGCGGGCGCGCAGCAGGCGGAAGAAGCGCCACAGCATCGGCCCTTCGCCGCGGAAACGCGGCCCCCCGCGCCAGCGGAGCAGGTCCAGATGGATGTCGAGCCGTTCCAGCCCCGCCTCCGCGCGGCGGGTGCCGTCGCAGGTGGACAGCTGCAGCATGCCCGCGAGGCGGAGCCCCTGCAGCAGCGCCGGCGAGACCTGGTTCCAGGGCGGCACGAACAGGAAGGGCAGCCGGTTCGGCAGGCATGACAGGCGGACGGCGCCATCGTTGACGGCGGACGCGA
The DNA here is from genome assembly GCA_036499545.1 of Roseomonas sp. Taxonomy (GTDB): domain Bacteria; phylum Pseudomonadota; class Alphaproteobacteria; order Acetobacterales; family Acetobacteraceae; genus Plastoroseomonas. The sequence continues at coordinate 4,812 of DASYDR010000040.1, forward strand.
TCGCATCGGGCGCCACCGGATCCGGGAATTCCGAGGCGGGCGAGCCCTGCGGCGCCCGGTTGACATGGGTCACACCATGCTGGGCGACCAGGACCTCCGGCCGCTCATGCAGCAATGCCGCCAGCCCGGTGCAGCCGCCATCCGGCACCACGGCCAGCAGCAGCGGCACGCCATGCTCCGCGGCGATGTCCAGCAGGCGGCGGAGTGCCGGCGTGTCCTGCCGCGCATCATCGTCGCGCCACCACAGAATGGGGGTCTGGCCATGCCGCCGCCACAGCGACAGTTCCAGACGCAGCAGCGCCCACGCCATGCGCATAGCCGTCTCCAGGATTCGATGTCTGGTGGTGCCATCGGGACAGCGACGCCGCGCCACCGCGCCGGAATCTGCTGAGCTGCGTCCGGTGCGGGACGGTCCGGAAGGACGGGCACCTTATGCGCGTTGCACTTCGTTACGGGGATCCCGGCTCGCTCTCAAGCGAAAGAAATGGCTGTAAGCTGCTTGTAAGCCTGCATAGGCCGGCACAGGCCGGGTCGCTGCCCCAGCCCGCGCGCTCGCTTTATTTCACTTCAGGGTCAGATGATCCTGCAGCCGCGCCAGCGCCGCCTGGGACCGCGCGCGGCTGTCCTGTCGCAGCAATGCGTGCCGCGACGGCACCGTGATCCAGGCGGCGGCGATGATCGAAAAGGAGGGCGGAAGCGCGCGCCTCAATTCCTCACGGACGAACGCGAATGATCGTCTTCCCCGGGCGTCGCTCGCGGGAGTTGAAGGCGGCGACGGCCTCGTCGAGGGTCGCGATGGTGCCGATATGCGTCCGCAGTCGTCCGTCCCGCACCCGCTGGACGATCTCACCCAGCTGCGCCCGATCGGCCTCGACAACGAAGTCGATCGCCAGGCCGTCGGCGGGCCGCGCCTCGGCCGGCCCGACGATGGACACCAGGGTTCCTCCGGCCCGCACCAGGCCCGCGGATCGCCGGCCGATATCGCCGCCGATGAGATCGAAGACCAGATCGACGCCGCCGACATCTTCCAGGCGGTCGTTCTCGAGGTCGACAAACGCCTGCGCGCCGAAGTCGAGCGCCTTCTGACGGTCGGCGGCGCGTCCGGTGCCGATGACGTAGGCGCCGGCCAATCGCGCGAGTTGCGTCACCATCGACCCGACCGCGCCCGCCGCGCCATGCGCGATGACGCTCTGCCCGGCCCGCAGACGGCCGTGGTCGAACAATCCCTGCCAGGCGGTCAGGCCCGAGATCGGCAGGCTGGCGCCCACCGTGAAGTCGACGTCGCCCGGCAGCGGCGCGAGGTTGCGCGCCTCGACCGCCGTGTACTCGGCCAGGGTCCCGTCGCGCGTCCAGTCCGTGAGGCCGAACACCCGCTGCCCCACTGACAGCCCCGTGGTGCCATAGCCGAGGGCGGTCACCACGCCGGCCAGCTCGTGCCCGGGGATCGACGGTGTCCGGTCGCGGCCGAGGCGATCGGTCCAGGTCGAGGGCCACGCCAACTCGGTCCCGACGAACCCCGCCGCATGCACCCGCACGACGACGTCGTTTATCGCCGGCTGCGGCGCGGGCCGCTCCGCCAGTTGCATCCCCGCCGTTCCCGCGGCCTGGTCGGTCACCACGATCGTCTTCATCGGACTGGTCTCCTCGATCCCGTAGAAGCCGGATGCATCCAGGAATATCGCCCGGCGCATCCGGCCCTGGTCGTCACGCTCGTGAGATGTCAGATCGCGCCGGCTGGCGCGACAGCGGGAAAATCCCTTTCCGGATCGAAAGTGTTATTGAAAAAATTCGTCAGGGAGTACATGGCCACCAGCGCGATGATCTCCATGACATTCGCGTCCGTGTGGCCGGCATCGCGGACGGAATTCAGATCGGTGTCGCTGACATTGCCCCGGGTCTCGATGACTTTGCGCGCGAACTGGACGGCGGCGTCCCGCTTCGGGTCACTGGCATGGCCCCTGCGTGCGAGAATGATCTCATCGGCCGGCAGCTTCGCCATATGCTCGGCCGTGAAGCTGTGCACCGTCAGGCAGTAGTTGCAGCCGTTCACTTCGGAGACGGCGAGGCCGATACTGTCACGCGTCTTGACGTCGAGCGCCTTGCTCAGCGAACCGAGCAGGCCGGCCCAGGCGTTGAACGCGATCGGGCTCAGCGCGAAGGTCGCCATCATATTGGGCGTGAACCCGATGTTCTTGGTGAACATATCGAGGGTCGGCCGCGAATTGGCCGGAACCTGTTCCGGATCTGGCGCCGCTATTCTGGGCATATCGGTCTCCGTGACTGACTGATTTGATGAATATTGTCAGGCGAGATGCAGCACGTCAGCCACCGGCCGGCGCGGCTTCTGTGGCCAGTTCCCCGGACGCTCCGCGCCGACGGACAACAGCATGACCGGCACTTCGTCCTGGCCCAGCGCGAACTCGCGGGCCACCGCTTCGGCATCGAAACCGATCATCGGCGTCGACCCCAGGCCCATCGAGCGGGCCGCGTAGATCATCGCCGCCGCGCCGAAGGTGCCGGTGCGCATTGCCTCGTCGCGCTGGCGCTGCGGATAGTCCAGATACAGGTCGCGTGCGGGAATTTCCCATTCCGGCACCATCCTCGCCGGCATGATGCCCGCTTCCACCAGCGGCGCCAGGCGTTCGGGTATGACGCTGGAATCGGCCAGTTGGCCGCAGACGATGAAGGTCACGGCAGCTTCGGTGATGGCGGGCTGGTTCCAGGCGATCGGACGCAGCCGGGCCTTGCCTTCAGGCGAACGCACGGCAATGAAGCGCCAGTTCTGCAAATGGAAGGATGTCGGCGCGCTGGTGCCGATACGCACCAGATCGCGGATCTGGTCATCGCTCAAGAAGGCGGCAGGATCGTAATACTTGGCGGCACCGCGGCTCAAGATGCATTCGATGACGGCGTTGGTCATGATGACTCCCAGGGGCGAAGGGATAGGGTGCGGTACAGGAGTGCTTCCTCCTCTACGTCCGGGGTGGATGCCGCACTGATGAGTCCCTTGCGGTTGCCCACCGCACTCAATCTGAACCGAGTGGTCCACTATCATTTGTGGACCTGCCGGTCCACTAAAGTTTATGGACCGACCGGTCTATTATCGTGAAAAAACCTTCAGCCTGCGGCGAGGGAGCGCCGCGACCTCGATCCATGCCCGGGCGCGCGAAGCGTCCGCCGAATTCGTCGCTTCACGCATTTCAATCGAGACTGATCGGTCCATATGAAATGCAGGAGGCTCACGAACAGACACATGGCCCGTCCGCGCGAATTCGATGAAGATGAGGTTCTGCAGGCCGCCCTGCGGGTTTTCTGGGAGAAGGGCTACGAGAGCACGTCGCTCAGTGACCTGCTGGACGCGATGGGGCTGACGAAATCGAGCCTCTACCAGGCCTTCGGCAGCAAGGAGGCCCTCTTCTGGCGGGTCGTCGAACGATACCAGCGTGATTTTCTCGGCTTTCGGCATGCGGCGCTGGCGGAGCCGACGCCGCGTCGCATCGCCGAGCGGCTACTCTACGGCATGACCGAGCTGCATGGCGGCGAGATGAATCCGGTCGGCTGCCTCGAACTCAATGCCGCGCTGGCCTGCTCCGCCGAAACCGAGCCACTCAGGCAGGAACTCGTGCGCAACCGCGAGCTCTTCAGGTTGCAGCTGCGTGATCGGTTCGAAGAGGCATCGGCAACGGTTCCGCTGCCGCCGGGCATGACCGCCGACGATGCCGCCTCGCTCATATTCTCGCTGATCCAGGGGCTGGCCGTGCTGGCGAAAGGCGGCTTCCCGCGGGAGGCGGCCCGCAAGGTCGTGCAGGCCGCGCTCCTGTCCTGGCCCGAAGCCTGACGACAGCCTGGGTCCCTGCGGCATCACGGCATAACCGACCTGGCGGGGCGCGGGCCCATCCGGCGCATCCGCTGCCCGGCCCATGCCGGCGCGCGGACACCGCCTCATCCCACGGGGATCGACGCCAGCAGCCGCGCCAGCGCCGCCTGGGACCGCGCCCCGGTCTTGTCGAAGCAATGCGCGAGATGGGTCTTCACGGTCGAGGCCGAGACGCCGAGCAGCGCCGCCACCTCCGGCGTGCCGAGCCCGCTGCCGGCGAGGGCGGCGACGCGCGCTTCCGCCGCGGTCAGCCCGGCCATGGCGCGCAGTGCCGCCGCCTGGGCGCGGAGCGGCGCCGGCGCCGCCGGATCGGCGATGCGCAGCAGCGCGCGGGCGCCATTGTCCCGCCTGTCCCAGGGCGCGAAGGCAGGCGGCGGCAGCGGCGTCGCCACCGCCAGCAGGGCACCGCGGCCGGATGGGCGCGTCAGGCGCAACGCGCCACCCATCGCCCGCTCCTCCCCATGCGCCACGGCCACGGCATCGGCGATGGCGGCGGCCAGCAGCCGGGTTTCCGACCCGGTCGCCGCGGCGAGGCCGCCCAGGCTGGCGCGCAGCCCGTCCCCCGCCCGCAGCAGCGCTTCCGCCGCCGCATTGGCGCGCAGGATGCGGCCCTGGCCGTCGAGCAGCAGCGCCGCGCCCGCCAGCGCATCGAGCAGGCGCGCGACCTGCCAGCCGGCACCCCGCTGCCGCCCGGCCAGCAGGCCGATGTCGAGGGCGCGCGACAGATGCGGCGCCAATCGCCGGAACCGCGCCAGGGCGCGCGCCGTGCCGTCGAGATGACGGCGTGCCAGCGAGAAGGAGATGCCGCCGCTGCTGCCATCCCGCGTCAGGCCGGCATGCGCGAGCACGAGCTGCTCCTCCACCGCCATCGGCACCAGCATGTCGGCGTGAAAGGCGGTGCGCCGCAGCGCCGGCACATCGACGAGCTGGTTCGCGACATAGACCCGTCCGGGCCGCACCTGCGCGAAGGCCTGCGCATAAGGGTTGTCGGCATAGTGCCGGAAATAGGGCTCGATCAGGTCGCCGCGCAGCCGCGCCTGCACGATGAAGGGCGGATGCTCGGCGCCGCCGCTATGGATCAGGAAGCCGCCGCCGGCACCGATGCGGTCGGCCAGCAGGCCCAGCGTCTCCGGCCAGAGCCCGGGCTCGGCGGCGGCACGGTAGATGGCGTGCAGGACGCTCATGGAGAGGGCTGCGGCATGCCGTGGTCTCCGATCGCGATGGTGGCACGTGCCGCTCCGGACGTGGCATCACCGCGAGCAGACATAAGGCAGTGCAACTCGGACATGGATCAACGCGGCGCGATGTGATCTGCCGCACCGCATCCGTCGCCGTGGCGGGGCATTCTGACGGGCGACGCCACAGGAGGAATCCGGGCATGGCCGCGGTCACCGATCCCTTCGACCTGGCGCGCTTCGTGACCGCCCAGGCGGCGATCCACGACATCGCGCTGGCGGAACTGCGCGCCGGCCGCAAGCGGACCCATTGGATGTGGTTCGTCTTCCCGCAGCTCCGGGGCCTCGGCCATTCCGCGATGGCGCGGCATTACGGCATCACCGGGCTGGCGGAGGCGCGGGCCTATCTGGCGCATCCGCTGCTCGGCCCGCGCCTGGCGGAAGCGACGCAGGCGGTGCTCGGCGCAATCGAGGGGCGCGACCTGCACGGGATCCTGGGCAGCCCGGACGATATGAAGTTCCGCTCCTGCATGACGCTGTTCGCGGCCGCCGCCGGCGATGCGGCGGCGCCGTTCGGGACGGCGATCGCGCGCTGTTGCGGCGGGCTGGCCGATGACCGGACGCAGGCGCTGCTCCCGAATCCGAAATGACTTCTTTTCGCTGGCGTCACGCCACCCTGTTCGTCTAGACATCCGATCCCATATGACAAGCAGCCGGCTTGCCCGATTCCCGCGTCCGGCGTGACGCGCCGCCGCAGCCGAGTGGTCCGCGAGGGACTGACGCCATGACCGCCCCAGTTCGGCCTGATCCCGTGTTCAGCATCGACGCGCCCCGCGGCGCGCAATGCGCCGCGCTGCCCTTGCGCGAAACGCCGGGCGGCCCGCTGGTGCTGCTGGTCACCAGCCGCGACACCGGCCGCTGGGTGCTGCCGAAGGGCTGGCTGGAGCCGGAGCTGACCGGCGCCGAGGCGGCGGCCAAGGAAGCCTATGAGGAAGCCGGGCTGACGGGCCGTGTCGATCCCGCGCCGATCGGCACCTATCGCTATGCCAAGCGCCTGCCCCAGGATCGGACGACGCCTTGCACGGTCCAGGTCCATCTCATGCATGTCGAGCGCGAGTTGGAGGCCTGGCCGGAGCGCGGCCAGCGCCGGCGGCGCTGGTTTGGCCTGGCGGAGGCCGCGATGCTGGTCGAGGAGCCCGGCCTGCGCGCGCTGCTGCGGCGGCTGGCACCGAAGGTGGCCGCCTGAAACGCCCTCAGCGAGCCAGGATGGGTGCCAATTCCGCGACATGGGCGGCGGTGCGCGGCAGATGCGCCCGGCGCAGCGATGTGACGTAGCCGGCGACATCCGGGGCCGCCGAAGGGTCCGGCGCCATGTCGCGGCGCAACGCCGCCGCGAAGCCCACCGGATCGCGGCCGTCCAGCTGCAGCAGGAACCGGTCCGGATGCAGGGCCGAGAGGCCGAAGGGCGCGAGCACTTTCGCCGGGAAGTCGCGCAGGTTGAAGGTGACGATGCAGCAGGCCTGGCAGGCCATGGCGGCGGCCAGGACATGCCGGTCGCCGGGATCGGGCAACCGCAGGCCGGGGATCAGCGCGTCATAGCCGGCGACCCGCGCGTCCGGCATCGCCTGGTGCAGGCCCTGGCGCAACTGCGCCAGGGCTTCGGCGCCGAGGCCGGGCGTATTGGCCGCCAGGCTGCGGGTCCATTCGTCCTGCACGGCATCGCTCCAGCGCGGCCGGAACAGGCCACCCTGCGCGAGACGCAACAGCAGCCCGCGCAGGCGCGGGCCGTAGAGGATATTGGCGTCGAGGAAGGCGATCATTCTGGCAGGCAACCGGCATAGGGTCGGACACGACGACTATCTGCGCGGCTTTCCCGCCTGGCCCTGCAGAGTGACGCTGCTGGCAATCTTATCCCAGCCACGCCATCGCCCGGGTAGGCGGGGCTTGGCTGCCCAGGGCAGTTCCAGCATCTGCGGCGGCGTGAGATCGGCCGCAGCCCGCAGGTGTGGCCAGTCCCATAGGAGACGCGCTGCCAGTGCATGATCCTCGTCTTCCTGCCACTGAGCCGGGAGCACGATACCGACGCAATGCGAGGCGATCAGCGCCTGCACTTCCAAGGGCCGCCGCCGCATATGCCGGTCATAGGTGAGGAAGACGCCGCCGCCTTCCTCTGTCAGACGGGCGATCCAGTCCGCATCCTTGCTGCCATGGCCATAAAGTCGCGCCACATGGTCGAAGATGCAGGCCGGGCCGATGACGGCGGCAAACACATCCGCCAGCCAGGGAGGAAGGCAGGCGTCGATGACCAGTCTCAAGCGTAGGACCGCAGATCCGTCTCGAAGCGATGGGCTTCGATGACCGCCTCGGGCGATACCGCGTAGCGCCGTGCCACCCGGTCGGCATCGCCGCCGAGCCGCAGCAGATCCTCCGACAGTATGGCGGTCGGCACCCCGGGATGGACGATAGGTTCGCCGAACTGGCGGTTCGGGTCGATGATCACGTGCGGGTACTGCGCCCGCGGCTGCCACGACGCGATGTAGCCGCTGGCATCGAAGCGCAGTTCCTCGCGGAAGCTGCGTTCCAGCAGATCGACCATCACATGCTGGCGGGTATCGAGCTCCACCGCCTTGCGTTCGCCGGTCTGCGCGACGGCCTGGGCAAAGATGCGCACGCCGTCGCTCTCGAAGCTCATCTCGCCGGGCTCGCGGTGCTGCAGCACGACGCGGCGGAGTTCGGGCAGATGCCGGAGAATCCGCGGCCAGGAGAAGCCCATCGTGCGGAAGTGCTTGGCGAAACGCATCTCGATCAGGTCGGCAAAGCTGACGAGCGTCTCCGGGCCCGATGTGCTCAGGCGAGTGCCGAGCAGCGGCCGCGCGCGGCCGGTGGATTGCCCGCTATCGGCCGGGCGCCGCTCACCGGCGACCCAGGCGCGTGCGCGCGCGACAGGCACCTCGGCCAGGCGCGCCGCTTGCGGGATCCTGTAGACTCCAACGCCAAGCAAGGGACTGATCGCGTTCACCGGCTTCCTTCATTCGCCATCATTATCGGCCATCCAGTGCCCTGACCGGGGCCGCAAGCATCCCGCAATCATATCATGGTAGCAGGCCAGGGGCACGCCAGGCATCGCCTCGGCCGCCGCTCAGCGCGCCACGAGGTCCACCCGGCGATTTTGTGGCTCGCGCGCGCCATCCGCGGTCGGCACCAGCGGGCGGGTTCCGCCGAAGGCGGAGATGGTGATCATGCGCGCTGGTACCCCAAGGCGCACCAGTTCCGCGGCAACGGTGTTCGCGCGGCGCTCGCTCAGGCGCTGGTTATGGACCGGCCACCCCGAACGATCAGCGTGACCGGATACTTCGATGCTTGTCGCGTTGACGCTGGTGCTGAGGGGGGCGAATTGCGCCAAAACCTGACGAGATCGGTCCGTGAGATCCGCTCTGTCCCAATCGAAGAATACACGCCAATCGTAATCGGCGATGATTGCGGGCCGTGCAGTCTCGGATGGTGTCGCCACACATCCCGCGACACTCATTAACGCAAGCACCAGCGCCGCCGTGACGCTGCCCCGCCGCATCCGGCGAGCGGCAATGCATGCAAACTGCGCCGCCATTATTGCTCCTGAACCAGTCCTGCTATCCATGATGACAGGCCGGCTCCACAACGCCACGCGATTCCGGTGGGGAATCGCATATCCCGCTGGACACCACCCACCCCGCACTGGACAGCGGCGAAGGAGGCGTCGCGCCTTCTTCGACCGAGGACCCGCATGGAGACGCTGTCCAATACCCGGCATGAAGCCTTCGCCCGCGCGCGCGCCGCCGGCCGCAACCCGGCCCAGGCCGCGATCGAGGCCGGGTATGCCGCCATCACCGCCGCCGCCACCGCGCAGCGCCTCGCCATGCGGCCCGAGATCGCGGCGCGTATCGCGGCGCTCGGCAGCGCCGTGCCCGCGCCGCCGCCGGCCGCCCCTGCCCTGCCCGCGCTGCCGACGCGGGAGACGGTGTTGCGCGGCCTGGGTGACGCGCTGGCGGAAGCGCGCGGCCAGGGCAACCTGATGGCGCAGCTCCGCGCGCTGGAATTGATGGGCAAGGAGCTCGGCATGTTCGGGCAGCGGCTGGAAGCGCGGCCGGACAATCCGCTGGCCGGGCTCGATGCCGACAGCCTGCTCGCGCTGCGCGACCTGCTGGCGGAAGAAGCCGCGCAGCGGGGCGCGCGATGAGCCGGCTGCGCGGGCGGCTGCCGCCGGCGGTCGCCGCGGTGCTGGCCGATCCCGCCGCCCGCGACGCGCTCAGCCGGCAGGTGCAGCAGCGGCTCGACGAGACGCGGCTGCAGCTCTATCGCCCCTACGCTAGGCAGGCCGCCTTCCATGAGGCCGGTGCCAGCTTCCGCGAACGCCTGCTGATGGCCGGCAACCAGGTCGGCAAGACCTGGACCGCCGGCGCCGAGGCCGCCTTCCATCTGACCGGCGACTACCCCGCCTGGTGGAAGGGCCGCCGCTTCGACCGCCCGACCGCCGGCTGGGCGGCCGGCGTCACCAACGAGCTCACCCGCGATGCCGCGCAGCGCGTGCTCTGCGGCCGCGCGGAAGCGCTCGGCACCGGCATGATCCCGAAGCATCGGATCAAGGACAGTTCGACGACACGCGGCGTACCGGATGCGCTCGACACCGTCTTCGTGCACCACGCGAGCGGCGGCACGTCGCAGGTGACCTTCAAGAGCTACCAGGAGCGCCGCGCGAAATGGCAGGCGGAGACGCTCGACTGGGTCTGGATGGATGAGGAGCCGCCGGCCGACCTGTATTCCGAGGCGCTGACCCGGACGAACGCGACCGGCGGCCTGGTCTGGACCACCTTCACCCCGCTCGAGGGCATGTCGGCCGTGGTGCGGCTGTTCTATCCGCGCCCGGCGACGCCCGACCGCTTCCTGGTGCGCATGGAGATCGAGGATGCGCTGCATATCGATGCCGCGCAGCGCGCCCGCATCATCGCGAGCTATCCGGCGCATGAGCGGGAAGCGCGGACGCGGGGCGTCCCGATGCTCGGCGGCGGCGCGGTCTTCACCCTGCCGGAGAGCGCCTTCGTCGTGCCCGCCTTCGCGATCCCGGCGCATTGGCCGCGCCTGATCGGCATCGATCTCGGCTTCGACCATCCCTTCGCCGCAGCGCAGCTCGCCTTCGACCGCGACGCCGACACCGCCTATGTGACGCACACCATCCAGGCCGCGCGGCAGACCATCGCGCAGCACGCGCAGGCGCTGCGCCCCTGGGGCGCCGACATCCCGGTCGCCTGGCCGCATGACGCCGCGGCGCATGACCGGCAGAGCGCCACGACCTATGCCGAGCTCTACCGCCAGCACGGGCTGGCCATGCTGTGGGAGCACGCGACCTTCCCGGATGGCGGCTATGGGCTGGAAGCCTCGGTCGCCGACGTGATCGACCGGCTGGAGAGCGGGCGCCTCAAGGTGTTCTCCCATCTCGGCGACCTGCTGGAGGAGATGCGCGGCTATCACCGCAAGGAGGGCCGGCTGGTGAAGGAGCATGACGACGTCATCGCCGCCATGCGCTACGCGCTGATGATGGAGCGCTTCGCCGCGATACGCCGCACCGGTCCGAACGCCGCGCCGATCCGGCGGAACCTGCGCGTCTACTGACCGCGGCGCCGGCGGCCGGCCACCCCGTGCAGAAGCTGCATTGCATGCGCATTATGCGGGGCCGCATGATGCGCCCATGCAAGACGAGACCCAGGACCGGCTCCGCCTCACCTCCAGCCTGATACTGGCCGGCCGGCAATGGCGGCGGCTGGCGGAAACGGCGCTGGCCGCGCATGACATCTCCGAAGCGCGGGCGGCACCGCTGGTCTGGCTGGCGCGGCTCGGCGACGGCGTGAACCAGGTCACCCTCGCCTCCCATATCGGCATCGAGGGCACTTCCCTGGTGCGGCTGCTCGACCAGCTCGGCGCCGCCGGGCTGATCGAGCGGCGCGACGATCCCGGCGACCGCCGGGCCAAGACCATCTGGCTGACGCAAGCCGGGCGCGACGCGGCGCGGCAGATCGAGCAGGTGCTGACCGAACTGCGCGCCCGCATCCTGGGCGACATCGGCGCGGCGGATATCCAGGCGACGCTCCGCGTGCTGCGGGCGGTCCAGGACGCCGCCGCGGCGGAGGGCGCGGCGTGAGCGGCACCGGGGCGGCGCCGGCGCGCCGGCCGCCGCTCTGGCTGCTGGCGCTCTTCACCTTCAGCGGCACGCTGGCCATGCACATCTTCGTCCCGGCGCTGACGCTCGCCGCCGCCGAGCTGCAGACGAGCCCGGGCACCGTGCAGATGACGGTGAGCCTCTATATCCTCGGCCTCGCCTTCGGGCAGCTCATCTACGGCCCGGCCTCGGACCGTTTCGGACGCCGGCCGGTGCTGATGGTCGGGCTGGTGCTCTACGCCGTCTGCGGCCTGGCCGCGGCGCTGGCGCCGAATGTCCAGGCGCTGATCGTGGCCCGGCTGTTCCAGGCGCTCGGCGGCTGCGCCGGGCTGGTGCTGGCGCGCACCATCGTGCGCGACACGGCCGGCACCCAGGATGCGGCGCGGCGGCAGGCGCTGATGAACCTGATGGTGACGCTGGGGCCGGCGGTGGCGCCGATCGTCGGCGCCACCCTGGCGACGACGCTCGGCTGGCGGTCGATCTTCTACCTGTTGTCCGCCTTCGGCATCGCCAACATCGTCTTCACCTGGCGGCTGCTGCCGGAAACGCGGCCGGCGGGCAGCGGCGCGGGCGGCGGCGGTGCCTTCCTGCGCCATTGCATCGGCCTGCTGCGCTCCCGCGCCTTCCTCGGCTATGCGATCGGCGGCGGCTGCGCGACGACGGCGATGTACGCCTTCGTCGCGTCGGCGCCCTTCATCTTCGTCCACCAGCTCGACCGGCCGCCGCAGGAAGCGGGGATCTACCTGGCCATCCTGGTCTCCGGCATCTGGGCGGGCAGTGCGATCGCCAGCCGGCTGATCTCCCGGGTGCCGCTGGAGACGCTGCTGATCCGCGCGAACCTGATCAGCGTCATCGCCGCCTGCGTCTTCCTGGCGGCGACACTCGCGGGGCATCTGTCGGTCGCGCTGACCATCGGGTCGATGTTCATCTACTCGGTCGGCGTCGGCACCGCGGCGCCGGCCGCGCTGACCAATGCGATCAGCGTCAACCAGCAGGTGGTCGGCTCCGCCTCCGGCCTCTACGGCTTCACCCAGATGGCGGTCGGCGCGCTCTGCACCTCGGCCGCCGGCATCGGCGGCAACCCGGCGCTGGCCGCGGCGGCGATCCTGTTCACCGCCGGCATCATCGGCCAGGGCTGCTTCTGGATGGTGTCGCGGGCACGCAAGCGCGGCTGAAGCGTGACCGCTTCGAGTCGACGCGACCGCACCACGCGGCCTGGTGACGATTTGCGGCATCGCGATTCGCATCGGCGCGCATTCGCGACGCGCCCGACATCGCGCCGGTACGTGGCCGGCCGTGCGAAAGCCGCGGTGGTTGGCGGGTCGCGCGATCAATACAGCCATGGCGGTGACATTCGCACCCGACGAAAGACACGGTCGGACGAAGATTGAACGACGCCGCGGAAACCGCCTCGACACCTGCAACGATCACTGCCTTACTCCGGCCTCCACTCGGGAGAAAACCCCATGCGTGTCATGGCCCTCGTCGTCGCTACCCTTTCCGCCTCCATGCTGGCCGCCTGCGCCTCCGATCCGGCGCCCGTCGTCGCTCCGGCGCCGGTTGTCCAGGCGCCGCCGCCGCCCGCGCCTGCCTACACCGCGGGCCGCTACACCGGCCGCGCCGTGCGCGTCGACGGTGCCCCGCGCACCTGCGCGGCGAATTTCCCGGTTGAGGCCCGCTCCACCGGCGGCAGCAACCTGGCGCTGCGCCCGAGCGCCTACCTGCGCACCCTGCCGCAGGGCGGCCTGACCGTCGCCAACAGCACCGACACCACCGTGTCGATCGAGCTGAAGGGCGTGCGCGGCAATTGCGACTATCGCGCCGAGCTGCACCGCGTGGTCGCGCGCGCGCCGCACGCCGCGCGTCACCGCACCGCCAACTGAGCCGTTCCTTTTCGGCGAAGCTACCTTGCCCGCCCGGATGCACCCGCATCCGGGCGGGTTTGTTTTGTGGTGTCCCAATGCCGAAGCCGTCCGACCGTTCGCGGCACCGGCATTGCGCCTTCGCTCCGGTTCATCGCGAATACGCAAATCCGTGATTTTTTTCGAATGCACCGGCACCTCGTTTCTGGCGAGCATCGCCATCCGCTCCGGCGCCGCCGCCTGCGCGGAATCGGTAGCGAGGAATGGCCCGCATGAGCAGCATCAAGGTTTCGACCCGCGCCTACGAAGGCTGGTTGAAGGCGCAGCTCGGCCGCGACCTGGTCGCGGCGGATCTGCGGGAAAAACACGCGAAGATGCGCAGCGGCGCCTTCGCCTTCCTGCGCGCCACCTATTGGCGCTGGGCCGAGATCATCCTCGAGGTCTGTCCCAACCTGACCGATGCGCCGCCGGTGCTGGCGATCGGCGACACGCATCTGGAGAATTTCGGCACCTGGCGCGACGCTGAAGGCCGCCTGGTCTGGGGTGCCAATGATTTCGACGATTGCGCGGTGATGCCCTGGCCGCTCGACCTGGTGCGGCTCGCCACCAGCGCCCTGCTGGCGCGCGACGAGAGTGACCCGGACGGCCCGACGGCGCGCGCGATCTGCAAGCCGATCCTTGATGGCTATACCGCCGGCCTCGCCGATCCCGCGCCCTTCGTGCTGGAACGCGACCATGCCTGGCTGCGCCAGCTGGTGATGCTGCCGGAGGCGTCGCGGGCGGCCTTCTGGACCAAGTTCTTCGCATTGCCGGCGGTGAAGAAGCCACCCGCGCGCTATGCGGCGGCGCTGCTGGCCGCCATGCCCGATCCGGAGATCGCCATCGCCATCGCGCCGCGCACCGCCGGTACCGGCAGCCTCGGGCGGCCGCGCTTCCTGGCGCGCGGCGAGTGGCGCGGCGGCCCGGTGCTGCGGGAGGCGAAGCTGCTGGCGCAATCCGCCTGGGCGCTGCATCACGCACCGCGCAGCACCGCGATCCGGGTGGCGGAGATCGCCGGCGGCCGCTTCCGCGCGCCGGATCCGCGCTATCGCGTGAAGGACGACATCCTGGTGCGCCGCCTGTCGCCCAACAGCCGCAAGATCGAGGTGAAGCAATCCGCGATCGAACTGCTCTCGCCGCGGATGCTGGCGGCGATGGGGCGGGAGATCGCGAATTGCCACGCGAACGATCCCGACCGGCTGCCGGCGCTGCGCGAGGACCTGGCCCGCCGCGGCAAGGCCTGGCTGCGGGAAGCGGCCAAGGTGGCGGCGGCCAGCGTGGCCAGGGAACAACAGAGCTTCGCCGGATAGAGCGGATCCCGCGCAGGCGGCATCGCCGAAGCGGGTGAAGCGGCTCGGCCGGCTGCCGCGGTCCCGGCGTTTCGAATTGCGTTAACGCATTCCCGCCAGGATGCGGGCAGAGCTCCGATTCGGATATGAGGAAAGCCCGGCAGATGACGCGACTGTACCCAGGCGGCGCGCGCCGGCCGGGCATGCCCGGTGGCCAGGGGCTGCATGCGCTACTGCTGGCATCCGCGGCCGGGCTGGCGCTGGCGGGGCGCCCCGCCGGCGCGGCGGAGCAATGCGGCCCGGCGGCGGCCGGTGACAGCATCACCTGCACCGGCGCCAACCAGGCGGCGATCGATATCGCCCCCGTCGGCATCGCCTATGCCGTTCCCATCGCCCTGACCGTGGATGGCGCCACGGCCGGTGCCATCAGCGTCGGCACCCAGGCCACGCCGGCCCCGGGCCCCGGCATCCTGGTCGCGGCCTTCGGCGACAGCCGGATCGAAACCATCGGCGCGGTCACGATCTTCACCCAGGGCGACAATGCCAATGGCGTGCTGGTCTCGAGCGAGGGCGGCACTGGCAGCGTCTCCCTGACCGTGGGGGCGGAGACCCTCGTCGCCACCGGCGGCACCGGGGCCCAGGGCGCCATCGCCAGCACCTTCGACGGGGCGGCGACGCTCATCATGGCCGGCAATGTGGTGACGGACGGCGTGGCCGCGGTGGGCGCCGGCGCCCGCGGCAGCGAAGCGGTCTCGGTGACGGTCAGCGGCGGCATCCTGACCACCGGCGCCATCGCCATGGGAGCCGTCGCGACCGTCGTCAATGGCAGCCCGACCGCGACGGCGACGGTGTTCGTCCCGGGCACCATCGTCACCGCGGAGACCGGTGCCGCGGGCGCCTTCGCGACGATCCAGGGAGGGGGCGCGGCGGCCAGGGTCGAGGTCTCCGGCAGCATCGTCACCTATGGCAGCATCGCCACGGGCGCCTGGGCGGCAAGCGATGCCGCCGGCTCCACCGCGGCGATCCGCGTTGCCGGCACGCTCACCACCCATGGCGACAATGCCTATGGCGCCTATGCGGCGCTGACCTCCGGCTCCGGCCTCACGCGCATCGATGTCGTGGCCGGCGGCAGGATCGCCACGCGCACCCTGACCACCGCCCCGGGCGCCTTCGCGGACAGCCAGGCCGGCGGCGATGCGCAGGTGATCAATGCCGGCACCATCACCACGCGCGGCGCGGGCAGCTATGGTGCCTTCGCGCGGGTCTTCGGCGGCACGGGCAATGCGCGGGTGGAGAACAGCGGCGCCATCCGGACCGGCGGCGACGGCGCCCCCACCGTCCTGGCCCAGGCCGGCGACGATGTCGTGGTGATCAATACCGGCTCGCTCACCGCCCGCGGCGTCCAGTCGCATGGCATCGTGGTCGAGGCGGGCGGCGCCGCCACGATCACCAACGGCGGCCGCATCCGCGCGACGGGCGCGGCCGCTTCCGGCATCCAGGTCGTCGCCGCGCCGGGCGGCTACACGCTCGCCATCACCGGCGGCACGATCACCGGCGGCGGCACCGATGCGGCACTCGGCGCCGGCGCGGGCATCAGCATCGACGGTGATGCCAGCGGCAACATCGCCATCGCGTCCGGTGCCATCGTGCAGGCGGCCTCCGGCTGGGCGATCCGGGATGCGGGCGGCGCCATGATGCTGACCAGCCAAGGCAGCATCCTGGGCAATATCACCGCGGGCCCCGGCAACGACCAGGTCGCCCTCGAAGCCGGCAGCGTGACCCGGGGCACCGTCTCCCTCGGTGCCGGCGACGACGTCGCCACGGTGCGCGGCGGCGCGGACATCTCCGGCGTGACGCTGTTCGACGGCGAAGGCGGCACCGACCGGCTGGCCTTCCAGGGCGTCACCCGCAGCGGCGGCGCCGATATCCTGAACATGGAAGGGCTCGCGCTCACCCAGGGCAGCCGCTTCACCCTGAACAGCGACCTGGTGATGGGCGGCAGCGACACGCTGACCGGCAGTGTCGCGATCGATGCGACCAGCACGCTGGCCGCGCCCGGCGACCGCACCATCCGCGCCTTCGACCCGGCCACGCCGGTCACCGTGACCAATGCCGGGCTGATCGCGATCGGCGGCGGCATGGCGGCCGGCAAGACGCTGACCATCGCCGGCCATTATGTCGG
>DASYDR010000041.1:0-16064 GCA_036499545.1 Roseomonas sp.
GTAGAGTTCGAAATTCGGCGCGGTGCGGGGTTCATAGGTCGCGATCATCGCATTGCCGCCGCCGGAATAGCCGGAGATGGCATTCACCGTGACCGGGAAGTCGGGCGACATCAGCCCGGCATCGATCAGCGGCCGCAGCAGCAGGATGGCACCGGTCGGGTAGCAGCCCGGGTTCGAGACCTGCCGGGCGGCGGCGATGATGCCCGGCTGGTCCGGGGTCAGCTCCGGCATGCCATAGGCCCAGTCGGGATGCACCCGGTGCGCGGTCGAGGCGTCGATGACCTTCGGCGCGGCATCGCCGAGCGAGGCGGCGAGCGCCGCGCTCTCCTTCGCCGCGTCATCGGGCAGGCAGAGCACGACCAGGTCGACTTCCGCCATCAGCGCCCGCCGCGCCTCGGGATCCTTGCGTCGTGCCGGATCGATCGAGCGCAGCGACAGCGCCGGGTTGACCGCCAGACGCTCGCGGATCTGCAGGCCGGTGGTGCCGGCCTCGCCATCGATGAAGACGCTCGGAATCTGACCCTTCGGCATGGAACCCTCCTTGCGGGACCATTGGCGCGCGATTGCGCCGCGAAAAACAAAAAGGGTGGACCCTCGCGGGTCCACCCTTCTTTGATGACAGCCATGCGGCCGGCGCTGAAAGCCGGCCCGCCCGGCTCAGCGCTTCGAGAACTGGAAGGAGCGTCGCGCCTTCGCCTTGCCGTACTTCTTGCGCTCGACCACGCGCGGATCGCGGGTCAGGAAGCCGGCCTTCTTCAGGATGGCGCGCAGGTCCGGCTCATAATTCACCAGGGCGCGGCTGATGCCGTGCCGCACCGCGCCGGCCTGGCCGGACAGGCCGCCGCCGGTCACCGTGCAGAACACGTCGAACTGCTGGTAGCGGTCGGCCACCAGGAAGGGCTGGGTGATCAGCATGCGCAGCACCGGGCGGGCGAAGTAGCGCGCCTGCGGCCTGCCATTGATCTCGATCACGCCCTTGCCGGGCTTCACCCACACGCGGGCGACGGCGTCCTTGCGGCGGCCGGTCGCGTAGCTGCGGCCGAGCGCGTCACGCTTCGGCGCCACCGGCGCGGCGGCCTCGGTCCCAACCGCGGTGCCCTGCACCAGGCCCTTGAGATCGGCGAGAGAAGTTGCGGTCTGCTCGCTCATCTCAGATCACCTTGTTCTTACGGTTCAGCGCGCCGACGTCGAGCGTCGAGGGCTGCTGACCGGCATGCGGATGCTCCGCGCCGGCATAGACATGCAGGTTGCGCATCTGCTCGCGGCCGAGCGGGCCACGGGTGATCATGCGCTCCACGGCCTTCTCCAGCACCCGCTCCGGATAGCGGCCATCGAGCCGCTCCTGCACGGAACGGCCCTTGATGCCGCCCGGATAGCCGGTATGCCAGTAGAAGACCGACTGTGCGGCCTTGTTGCCGGTGACCCGGATCTTGTCGGCATTGACGACGACGACGTGGTCGCCGCAATCGACATGCGGCGTGAAGGTCGCCTTGTGCTTGCCGCGGAGCCGGTTGGCGATGAGCGTGGCGAGGCGGCCGAGCACGAGGCCCTCCGCATCGATCAGCACCCAACCCTTCTGAACCTCCGCCGGCTTGATCGACCGGGTCTGTGTGGTGAGCATCGTTGGCCTAACATGGCTGTAAAGAGAGCGCGCTTATGACGGCAAGGCGCGTACGGGTCAAGTGTGAAGGGCATTTTCTCGATACGGTACCATGATACCGCATCGTTCCGGCACCCGCCACGGGGGTGCTTCGCCTCCGCCCCGCGCCGTGCCACCCTGCATGCATCGGACGGAAATACCCCTTGAGCGTCCGATGACCGGAGGGCCGAATGGCCCGGGGGTCTGAATCGGACGCGCCATTTATGGGCAACGGAGTGACGGCATGAGCAGCGACGCACCCAAGCAGGGATTGGCCCGCAACACCTCCAACTACGGCGATCGCGATTTCGCGCTCTATCTCCGCCGTACCTTCGCCAAGTCGATGGGCTACAGCCAGGCGATGCTGGACAAGCCGGTGGTCGGCATCGCCGATACCGGCAGCGACTACAACAACTGCCACCGCACCGCGCCCGAGCTGATCGAGGCGGTGAAGCGTGGCGTGCTGGCCGCCGGCGGCCTGCCGCTCGCCTTCCCGACCATCAGCATCTGCGAGCCGTCGCTCAGCCCCTGCTCGATGCATTACCGCAACCTGATGGCGCTCGACACCGAGACCATGCTGGCGAACCAGCCGATGGACGCGGCGGTGCTGGTGGGCGGCTGCGACAAGACGGTGCCCGCCCAGCTGATGGGCGCGATCTCCTCCGGTACGCCTTCCGTCATGCTGGTGGTCGGCCCGATGCTGGCCCAGGCCTTCGAGGGCGAGCGCCTGTCCGCCTGTACCGATTGCCGACGCTACTGGGCCCGCTATCGCGCCGGCGAGGTGAGCGACGAGAAGATCAACGTCCTGGAAGGCAAGCTCGCCACCACCGCCGGCACCTGCGGCGTGATGGGCACGGCGTCGACCATGGCCTGCATCGCCTCCACCCTCGGCTTCATGCCGCTCGACGCCGCTTCGGCGCCGGCCGTGCATGCCGATCGGCTCCGCATCGCGGAGGAAGCCGGCGCCCAGGCGGTGCGGCTGATCCAGAAGCCGGTTTCGCCGCTCTCGCTCATGACCCAGGGCAATTTCGACAACGCGGTGCGGGTGCTGCTCTCGATCGGCGGCTCCACCAACGCCATCGTGCACCTGGCGGCGATCGCCGGCCGGTCGGGACTCGAACTCGACCTGAGGCGCCTGGACGCGCTGTCCGAGACGACGCCGGTGCTGGTCGACCTGAAGCCGACCGGCGAAGGCTACATGGAGGATTTCCACAGCGCCGGCGGCATGCGCGCCCTGCTCTGGGAACTCCGCGACCTGCTGGACCTCGACGCCAAGGACCTCGACGGCGTGTCGCTCGCCGAGCGCATCGGCGACGGCAGCCACTACGTGAACCGCAAGATCATCCGCGCCCGGGCCGAGCCGATCTCCCCGGTCGGCGGCCTGATCGCGCTGTTCGGCTCGCTGGCGCCGGATGGCGCCATCCTGAAGCGCAGCGCCGCGACCCCGGCTTTGTTCGAGACCGAGGCGCGCTGCATGGTGTTCGACGGGCTGGCGGACCTGGCCAACCGGGTCGACGACCCGGATCTCGATGTCACGCCGCAGGATATCCTGGTGCTGAAGGGTGCCGGGCCGCGCAGCCCGGCCGGCATGCCGGAAGCCGGCTACCTGCCGATCCCGAAGAAGCTGGCGCGCCAGGGCGTGAAGGACATGGTGCGCATGAGCGACTGCCGCATGTCCGGCACCGCCTTCGGCACCATCGTGCTGCACATCGCGCCGGAAGCGTCGGTCGGCGGCCCGCTGGCCTTCGTGGAGACCGGCGACCGCATCCGCCTCTCGGTCAAGAACCGCAGCCTCGACCTGCTGGTGGATGAGGCGGTGCTGGCGCAGCGCCGTGCCGCCTGGAGCCCGGCACCGGCGCCGAAGCGCGGCTGGGACCGGCTGGTGCATGAGCAGGTGACCCAGGCGCCGCAAGGGGCGGATCTGCGCTTCCTGACCGCCGCCGGGGAATGAGCGGGCCGGTCCTGGGCCGCCCATGATCGCCGTCATCGGCGCCAGCGGGCGCTCCGGCACGGCCTTGTGCCGGGCGCTGACGGCCGAAGGCCTGGCCTTCGTGCCAATTGTGCGGGATGCGGCACGCTGGACGCTGCCGGGGACGCCGCGGGTCGCCGATCTGCGCGACCCGGTGGGGCTGGCGCGGGCGCTGCAGGGGGCGACGCGCGTCGCCTCCTGCGCGCATGCCCGCTGGGCGCCGGCGATCCTGGCCGCCGCGCCGCCGGCGGCGAAGCTGGTGTTGATGGGCTCGACCCGGCGCTTCTCGCGCTGGCCGGACGCGCATGGCGATGGCGTCCGCGCCGGGGAAGCGGCGCTGCTCGCCGCCAACCGCCCGGGCGTGATGCTGCACCCGACGATGATCTATGGCGCGGAAGGGGAGGATAATGTGCAGCGCCTGGCCGCCCTGATCCGCCGCCTGCCGGTGGCGCCGCTGCCCGGCGGCGGCCGGGCGCTGGTGCAGCCGATCCACCAGGCCGACGTCACCCGCTGCCTGGTCGCGGCCCTCCGCCAACCCTGGCAACGGGCCGAGACCCTGGTGGTGGCGGGGCCGGAGCCCCTGCCCTATCGTGACTTCCTGCGGGCAGTCGCGGCCGCGGCCGGGCTGCGCCCGCCGCCGGTGCTGCCGCTGCCCGGGCTGCTGCTACGCGCGCTGGCGCCGTTCACGCGGATCCTGCCCGGGCTGCCGCGCATCGGCGCCGACGAGGTGCGGCGGCTGCTGGAAGACAAGAATTTCGACATCGGCCCGATGCGGCGGGTGCTCGGCGTCACGCCGATCTCGCTCGCCGAGGGGTTATCGCTGACGTTCCGCGCCTGAGCGACCGATGACCGAAGGGGTCCGACGTACAGGTCGGACGGCCCGGCGATCTGAATCGCTCGCTCGACCTGACAAAGGGAGGAATATCCCATGCCAATCATCAACCGCATCGCCGAATTCCACGACGAGATGACCGGGTGGCGGCACGACCTGCACGAACATCCCGAACTCGCCTTCGAGGAGCACCGCACCAGCGGCATCGTCGCCGGGAAGCTTAGGGAATTCGGCTGCGACGAGGTGGTGACCGGCATCGCGAAGACCGGTGTCGTCGGCGTCATCCATGGCCGCAACCGCAATGGCCGCGGCATCGGGCTGCGCGCCGACATGGATGCGCTGCCGATCCTGGAGGAGACCGGGCTTTCCTACGCGTCGAAGACCCCCGGCACGATGCATGCCTGCGGCCATGACGGGCATACCACCATGCTGCTCGGCGCCGCGAAGTACCTGGCGGAGACACGCAACTTCGACGGCAGCGTCTATGTCATCTTCCAGCCCGCCGAGGAGAATTTCGGCGGCGGCGACGTGATGGTGAAGGAAGGCCTGTTCCAGCGCTTCCCGATGGAGCGCGTCTTCGGCCTGCACAACTGGCCGGGCGCGCCGGAAGGCACCTTCTACTGGCGCACCGGCCAGGTGATGGCGGCGGTCGCCAACCTCGAGGTCACGATCACCGGACGCGGCACGCATGGCGCCATGCCGCATGACGGCATCGACCCGATCGTCATCGCCGCGGCCATCGTGCAGGCGTTGCAGAGCATCATTTCCCGCAACGTGGAACCGATGGAGGCCGGCGTGATCACCATCGGCCACATCAAGGGCGGCCACACCTTCAATGTGATCCCGGAGACGGTGCAGATGCTCGGCACCGCACGCTGGTTCACGCCCGAGGTCGGCGACCTGCTGGAGCGACGCTTCAAGGAGACGGTGACCGGCATCGCCGCCGCGATGGGTGCCTCCGCGACCGCCGAATTCCGCCGTGCCTACCCGGCGACGGTGAATGAGGAAGTCAGCACCGGACTTGCCGCCGATGCCGCCCGCGCCGTGCAGGGGCCGGCCCGGGTGGTGCCGATGCCGAAGCCGACCATGGGGGGCGAGGATTTCTCCTTCATGCTCAACGCCAAGGACGGCGCCTATCTGATGCTGGGCGGCGGCCGCGCCGGTGAGACCCCACCGCTGCACCACCCGCGCTACGACTTCAACGATGCCATCCTGCCGGTGGGCGCGAGCTGGTGGGCGACCCTGGCGGAGCGGCTCCTGGCCAAGGCCTGACCGGCGGTCTCAGGCCGCCCCGCCAGGCGCCGGGCCGGCATTCGGCTGAGCCAGGTCTTCCGGCGAAAGACCGAGCAGCGCCGCCGTGCCGGCCTCCAGATCCCGTCCGATAGTCTGGACGGCGGGGTCGGTCGGCCGCGCCCATGCGAACCAGCCCCGGGCATCCTCCACCCGGCCCAGCCTGTGCAGCGCGCGGGCGCGATACATGCCCCGGTAGAAGCGGTAGAGCGGGTGATCATCGTCGTTCTTGATGGGGTCGAGCAGCGCGACGGCGCCGGCCGGGTCGCCGGTCTCGGCCAGCACCGCGGCGCGGATGGCGCGGATCGACGGCCAGTCCGACAGGCGGACGGCGTCCGCGGACCAGCGCCGCGCCTCCTGCAGCAGGTCGTGGTCGGCATGCAGGGTCACGTCGGTCGCCAGCATGGCGTTGGCCAGCAGGCATTCGCCCGGCGTCAGATCGGGCCACCGGAGCAGGCGGCAAAGCGCCGCCCTCTTGCTGTCGCGTGCCGCGCGGTCCGGCACCGGGAAGGTCGCCCAATGGCAGAGGATCGGCGCGGCGCGGCCACGCAGCACGCCCGAGTCGCTCCCCGCGCCCAGTTCCGCCAGCAGCGACCGGTAATACTCGCCGATCGTCCGGGCCTGGGCTGACGCCTTGCCCCGCAACACGTCGAGCGCCTGGAGGCCATCGCTCCGCAGTTGCTGCCCATCGGGAAGACGGGCGGTGCGCGGCCAGAGATTGACCGCGATGTCGAGAAGCTGGAGCAGGACAAGGATGGGCAAGGCGTGCCGCAACGCATCCTGCCAGGGCGCGGGGCCGGGCGGCGGGCGCAGTGCCCATTCGGCCGTCGTCGACGGCAGCGCGCGATGCTGGAACCAGTCGGTCGGGGCCTGGGGTCGCGGCGCGAGCATCGACAGGGCAAGCAGCAGGCAGGCCACGAGATTCGCGGCGACGCCGCCCAGGGTCACCGCGAGCGTCGCGAAAGGCCGCGGCCGCAGCGCCGGGTAGGGTTCGACGAAGCCGCCGTTGAACCAGGGACGCAGCGCGATCTCGGTCTCGCCGTAACGCCAGCGCAGGACCGGGCGGCGGCTGAAGCCGATGGAGAAGACGCGCACCGGAACGCGGCAGACCCAGGCGGCCAGGGCGTGGCCGAGCTCATGCACAATCGTCGACACGACACCGCCGCCGATCAGGGCGATGCCGATGACGAAGAACGCGAGGGGCGTCATGCCTGATCGAAGGCCGGCCTGAATCCTAGGTGGTGCGGAGCGATGCGATCAGCTTGTTGTTCTCGGCGGCGATCATGCCCGGGATCAGGAAGGCGTCGACCAGCAGCCAGATGCCGATCACGCCGAAGCCGAAGACGCCGATGATCATCACGGTGAGCGCGAAGGACGCCAGGGTGATGATCAGCATCGCGACCGCGCTGCCCGTGCGGCCGAGATAGAAGCGATGGGCGCCGAACCAGCCGACGAAGAACCACAACAGATAGGCGACGACCGCCGATTTCTTGTTGGCGTCGTAGCGCATCATCATCAGCGCATCATTGGTGGGCGCCGCCCCGGCCTGGGGCTGACCGGGGCCTGGAATCGGCGGAACGCTGCTGGACATGGATTTCCTTTCGCTGCCGGGAAATCCTAACCCGAGTTGCCCTGCCGCGCGATGCGGCTACCTTCCATCCATACGTCCCCCAATCCGCGAGGAAGCGACCGGATGATCGAACTCCACACCTGGAACACACCCAATGGCCGCAAGATCAGCGTGGCGCTGGAGGAGATGGGCCTGCCCTATGCCGTGAAGGCGGTGAACATCTCGAAGGGCGAGCAGTTCGACCCCGCCTTCCTGGCCTTCAGCCCGAACAACCGCATCCCCGCGATCATCGATCCCGAGGGGCCGGACGGCAAACCGATCACCGTCTTCGAATCGGGCGCCATCCTGCTCTACCTCGCGGAGAAGACCGGCAAGTTCCTGCCGGCCGACCTGCGGGAGCGGGTGCCGGTGCTGGAATGGCTGATGTGGCAGATGGGCGGCTTCGGCCCGATGCCCGGCCAGGTGCATCACTTCCTGATGCAGCCCGAGGGCCCGGCCCGTGATTACGGCGTGAAGCGCTATGGCGACGAGACCAGGCGCCTCTATGGCGTGCTCGACCGGCGCCTGGCCGGCCGTGACTTCGTGGCCACCGCCGGTGCGCCGAGCATCGCCGATTTCGCCATCCTGGGCTGGGCCTGGCGGCACGAGCGGCACCTGGTGCCGTTCGACACGCTGCCGAACGTCGCGGCCTGGTACGACCGGATGATGACCCGCCCGGCGGTGAAGCGCGGCTTCGAAGTGAGCCTGAGCGACTGATACCCGTTTGACGACTGCGGGCGCTGCCGCTAGAAGCGGCGCCTGCAACGCCGTGAGACTTTCCACTCCTGCGGAGGGGTGGCCGAGTGGCCGAAGGCGGCGGTTTGCTAAACCGTTAAAGGGGGATAACCCCTTTCGTGGGTTCGAATCCCATCCCCTCCGTACCTTCCCTTAAATCAACGACTTGAAGTGCCCGGATCGACCGCTGAAACGCGGCCGACATAACGGTTTCTGCCGCACATGTGGGACCTCGGCCTTTTTGTGGGGCCCCTCGACGCGCCCCGCTTCCGACGGGCTCCCGGTCGGCAATGACCCGAACAGCACCACATCGCGAGCATGGCGCCGCCGGCCACCTCCCGGTCCATGAAGCGCGCATATTCCTGGGTGGTCTTGGCACTGGCGTGCCCGAGGTGGCGCGACAGGTCGTAAATGCGGGTCGGGCTGTCCGCCAGGGACGCGATAGCGAAGGCGTGACGCAGGTCGCGGATGCGGCAGGTCCGGAGTTTTCCCCCGGCTCCCTCCCCTCCGCCTGGGCGGCTCGATTCTCGCGTTCCTGCCGCCGCCTGGGCCACTGGCCATACCGCGTGGAGGTCGTCGTGGAGTCCTCGGACAGGTTCCCGAACAGGCGCCCCTTCCCTGCGAGCCGCGGCAGGATCGCAGCGGCCCGGCCGAGATAAATCGTCCGCGTCTTCGCCCCGTCGCGCTTGTTGTGCTTCACGCCCGAGAGCGCGTGGTGGTGACCTTGTCAGGGTGGACGTCGGCCGCAGGATCGCGACCGGATGACGGCGCGGCGTGAGGCCCGTCACGGGTGGACGAATGGCGCGCATGCGTCGCGCGATGCCGGCCGCTGCTGACGCAGGGCGCTGCGGCGATGGTGCCGGTCGCCGGCGCCGTCTTGCCGCGGTCGCGCGCGGTCTAAGCCGTAATGGACTCCCTCGACTGCAGCCCAAGGGTTTAGCGAGGCAGGCTGTGCCGCCCTTGCAGTATTATTTTATGTACGAAAACACATATTTGATTCGATTTCCTTGTGGCGCCACACCCCGGCAAGGCGCTATTTGGTTCGGCGTAGTCGCCAAACCACTGATATACCAGTACTATTCCAGCGGATTTGGAGCTATGTCGCGCCAAAAAGGAGTGTGAGTTGCATATTTTTACACGACATCCTTATGCCGGATGCGACCTCTCGCCGCGAAGCTTTGCCCTTCGCTTCGCGCTCCTCAGCTCAACTTTGATGGTTGCTTTTGCCGCCCCTCCGGCCCTGGCTGCTTGCTCGACCACGGGCCTCGCGACCACCTGCGACGCCACCTCGCCCAATACGACCGGCATTGGAATCGGGCCCACCGAGCCCGCTAACCGCGTGGTCACCATCGGCGCCGGCGCGCAACTCGTGGTCGGCGGCGACCAGAGCGCCATCAGCCTCAGCGACGGCGCCAGCATCACCATCGGGGCGGGCGCCATGGTCAGCGCCGCGGGCGTCACCGCCCCGGGCAACTACCCCCCAAGCGCCGCGAACACCATCGAGTTCCGCAACGGTGGCACCCTGACCATCGCACAGGGCGCCACGGTGCAGGCGACCGGCAGCATTAGCATGGCCGAGCCCATCAACCTTCAGGGGACCGGCAGCACGATCATCAACAACGGCAGCATCCTGGGCAGCACCAATGCCCCTGCCGCCGCCATCTGGTTCGAGGTGGGGGGAACGAACACCATCATCAACAACGCGACCGGCGTGATCACCGCCCCTGGTGCCCCGAGCGTCGTCGGCTCCTATGCCGGTCGGGTGGATATTCCTGGACCGCCGGCGACCTTTGACTTCACCAACCGGGGCACCATCAACGGCAATCTCATCTTCGCGGGCAGCACCGACCCCGTCTTCCCGATCCCGGGCGGGAATGACACCTTGCAGCTCTATCCAGGCCAGGTCATCACCGGCATCGTCGATGGCAGCCTCGGCACCGACACCCTGCGCCTCAGCGCCGATCCCGGCACCAGCGGCACCACCGCCACCGATTTTCCGCAATTCGCCGACCCGACGCGGTTCATGGGCTTCGAAGCACTGGTCAAGGACGGCGCCGGCACCTGGACGCTGTCCAGCGCCATCCCCAGCGGCCTGACCAGCGTCACCGTCGACGCGGGCACGCTAATCCTGACCGGCGACAATTCCGCCTATGCCGGCACCACCGCGGTACAGCTCGGCGGGACGCTGCAAGGGCCGGCGCTCGCGCTGCCGCGGGCCATCACTGACAACGGCCTGGTCCGCATCGCCCAGGATATCGACGCCGGCTACGCCGGCCTGATCAGCGGCACCGGCGCGGTCGAGAAGACCGGCGCCGCCACCCTGACGCTGACCGGCGCGAACACCTATTCCGGCGGCACCATCATCACCCAGGGTGTGCTGGCGATCGGCAGCGACGCCGTGATCGGCGCCACGACCGGCGGCGTCACCTTCAATGGCGGCACGCTGCGCTTCCTGCAGCCCTTCGACCTGGCGCCGACCCGCCCGATCGCCATCAACGCCCCGGGCGGCACCATCGACACCAATGGCTTCACCACCACGATCGCCCAGGGCATCACCGGTCCTGGCGGCCTGGCCGTGACCGGTGCGGGCAGCCTGATCCTGACCGGCGCCAATACCTATGCCGGCGGCACCAGCATCGCCGCCGCGACCACCGTCAGCATCGGTGCCGGCGGCACCGGTGGCAGCCTGCAGGGCAATGTCCTGAACAACGGCACCCTTGTCTTCAACCGTGCCGGCACGCTGACCTTCGGCGGCGTCATCTCCGGCACCGGCGCCGTGCGGCAGGACGGGCCGGGCGTGACCGTGCTGGCCGGCGCCAATACCTATGCCGGCCCGACCGCGGTGAATGCCGGCGTGCTGCAGGCCGGCATCGCGGGCGCCTTCAGCGCCGCGTCGTCCCATAGCGTCGCGGCCGGCGCCGAACTCGACCTCGCCGGCTTCGACCAGACGGTCGCCAGCCTGACCAATGCCGGCCTCGTCTCCCTCCGCGGCGCACCCGGCACCACCCTGACGGTGACCGGCCCCTATGTCGGCCAGGGCGGCGTCATCGGCCTGAACACGGTGCTCGGCGGCGACAACTCCGTCTCCGACCGGCTCGTCATCCGCGGCGGCACCGCCACCGGCGACAGCATCCTGCGCATCACCAACATCGGCGGCCAGGGCGCCCAGACCGTCCAGGGCATCCGCGTCGTCGAGACCCAGAATGGCGGCACCACCGCGGCCGGCGCTTTCCGCCTCGATACCCGCGTCGCCGCCGGCGCATTCGAATATCAGCTGTTCCGTGGCGGCAGCAGCAGTGCCGATGACTGGTACCTCCGCTCCTTCCTGCTCCCGTCCGAAGGCGGGGGCGGCGGCGACCCCACCTCCCCGCCGATCCCGCTCTACCGGCCGGAAGCGGCGCTCTACGCGCCGATCCCGGCGATCGCCCGGCAGATGGGACTTGCCACCCTCGGCACCCTGCATGAGCGCGTCGGCGACGAGGAGAACATCCGCGACCTGACGAGCACCAGCCCCTATGCCAATGGCGCCTGGGCGCGCGCCTTCGGCGAGCGTAGCCGCAACCGCTGGAGCGGCACCGTCGATCCCCGCGCCACCGGCGACCTGGTCGGGCTGCAGGCCGGCTTCGACATCATCCGCACCAACCCCTATGCCGGCGGCCATCGCGACCATGCCGGCGTCTATGTCGCCTATACCAACTACAATGCGCCCGTGACCTCCGGCTTCGCACTCGGCGTCCAGAACCTCCGCGTCGGCCGGCTGCTGATGGAAGGGCCGAGCGTCGGCGCCTACTGGACCCATTTCGGACCCAGCGGCTGGTATGTCGACGCGGTGTTCCAGACCAGCTGGTACGACATCACCGCACGGTCGGATTACGGCACCGGGCTGAGCACCAACGCGACCGGCTACACGGCGTCGCTGGAAGCGGGCTACCCGATCCACTTCGGCGCCGGCAACCGCTGGCAGGTCGAACCGCAGGCGCAGATCATCTACCAGAGCGTCTCCGTCGACCGCTCGCGCGATGCCTTCTCCTCCGTCGACTGGGATGAGGGCGGCGCCTGGACCGGGCGGATCGGGGCGCGGCTGCAATATACCGGCCGCGACACCCAGGGCACGCTGTGGCAGCCCTATGCCAAGCTGAACCTGTGGCACGCCTTCTCCGGCACCGACCGCGCCAGCTTCGGCAGCGGCGCACCGATCGAGAACCGCTTCGGTGACACGGCGCTGGAGGCGGGCGCCGGCATCACCGCCCGGGTGAACGCCAATACCAGCTTCTACGCGCATGCGGATTACCGCTGGTCGGTCGATGGCGGACGGTCCCGCCAGAGCGCGACGCAGGGCAGCGTCGGCATCCGCATCAACTGGTAGGTGCGCCAATAGGCGGACGGGCATTGAAGGCCCATGCGCCGGGCGTAACCTGGATGTGCGGCTCGGTGCGCGCCCGCCCGAGCCGCCGACCTTGGCGCGCTCAATGGCCGACGAAGGCCGCCGCCACCGCCTCTTGGCGGGTGAGGTTGCGACACGCTTCCTGGGAACAGTTCTCGATGTCGCTGCCGTCGGCAGCATCATCGACACCTCAATCCAACCGAATGCGCAAACTACTTCGCCGCTGCCGGCTATGAACCAGCATGATCGGAAAATGCTCTGGGCGCGGGCGCCGCGCTATTGGAAATCCCGGCTCCGCGGTAGCCCTGCTCGGTCCGATCATGCGCCGGGGACGGCGAATGTCAGCGCGTCCGCCACCGCCTGCCAATAATGCGCGGTCCTCAACTCCATCCGGGTAATGCCCTGGTAATGGGCGGAGAAGAACACGGGCCCCATCGCCGACAGGGACAGAGTATCCTCATGGACCAGGGCGTCCTGGCGCCAGGCCCTGACATGCAGTGTCTCGCCTTCCGCATCCGACCAGGCGACGGTGAAATACCCGCCGATGAAGTCGAAGGGATTCTCACTGTCGATCACCGCCGGATGGCCGGATCCGTTATAGGCGACGTAGTCGCCGGAGACGGTGCCGTTGATATAGCCCTCGCCCTGGTATGTCCGATTGTGGGTGACCACCCAGTTGCGCCAGTTGAGGCCGCCATAGCCATTGGGGATCTTCGCGACCGCGGGATGGGCGATCAGGTCGTCGAAGTCGATCAGCCGCCTCGCCCCGGCGGCGGGGCGCCGCGGATCGGGCGGCAGGAGAGGCAGGACGACCGGGTATCCATCGACGGGGACATGATGCCTGCGGTCGCGGGCTCCCACCTCGGCGATGTCGACAAGCCACGCCCCTTGGGTGACGGGGACCGAGAATGTTCCACCGCTGCCCACCGCCAGGGAAGACCGGTTTCCATCGGGGCCGGTGGCCAGGACCTTCGCCGACGGCGCCTGGTCCGGCCGCGCGATCCGCCCACGGATGCTCGGAATGGGCGCCAGCCCCACCGGGTCGGGCAGGACACGCGCCACCAGGCCGCCGGGCGCGCCGGGCATGGCGACGACCACGATGACCTGCTGCGCGTTGCCCGTCGTGATCGCCCACCCCGGCGGCGGGACGACGCGGATGTGCCACGCGCCCGGCTGTGTGATCAGCCGGTCCTTGAGAACCGCTGAAGCCATGCAATTGACGAAGCCGCTGATGTTCGACCGCAAGGCGGCGCGCGGGCCGGCTGGCCCCAATACTTCTACGACGACGTTCGCAAAGGGACGGTCCTTTATTGTGTAATTTCCGTCACCATCCATGTCACGGAAGACGAATATGCTCAGCGGCATCTCGCCATTCTCGATCGGATTCCATATCTTATTGGGGTAGTACATATCATCATGCGTCATAGGATTGCCATCTTTGGCTGGACAGGTACGGAGATACGCTTTTCATGCGCTATCCCATGGCAATGGGCAAAGCCGGAATAGCGCAAGCGACTGCATCCCCACCGACGGCACGGGACGCAAGACCGGACGTCAATTCGCGTCAAGCGTCGGCGACAAGCGGCGCGTCCAATTCGGAGATGGCGTTCGATCGGATGCCATTGCCGGTAGTGGATCCCCACGCATGCCTGGCGGTATCGTGGTGCCCGAGGGAGTATTGCACCCTCGGCATGGCATTATCTCCCCCCGGGGCCAGCAATTGAAGTGATTTTTGGCCCTGGTGCGCCGCCGTGGCATCGGACTGATCCCGAGAGAGCATGGCTGCGGCAAGTTTTTCTTGGAACGAATGGATAATATTTGGTACCAATTGAACGAAATAAAAATAATGCAGGATGACCATGCAATGGTCATCACCATGTATTGAAATGAAAAGACGCAGTCTTTGCACTGGTAATCCTGATATCGGAATAAGAAGCTCGCTCTCAGGTTTATTTTTTGGGGACCAGTCGAAAAACATGAGAAAGCGCGGAAAGCTGGGGCGCGCCATCGCGATGGGGCATATCCTGCCCGATGCGTTGCGGCGCGGGCCGGGAACCCTGGATCGGGTGGCGGCCGCCGGGTCGGGGGTGTCGCTGCGCCGGATGTCGCTGCTCTCCGTCGCCCTGGGTGCGATGGCGCCCGCCGCCTGGGCCGAGAATGCCTGGATCGGACCGGCATTGGGCGACTGGAACACGCCCAGCAACTGGAGCGTCGGCCTGGTGCCGGGAAACGGTGGCGGCGTGGCCCCTGAAGACCAGGCGGTGATCGGCGCACCGGGCGCAACCGGCGCAACGCCAGGCCCGGCCGTCCTCGATCTGTCGGGGCTTGGCATCGATTTTCTTATCCTCGACGGCCTGACCATCGGCAGCGGGGCTGGCGTCACGGGCAGTCTCACCATCAGGGGCCCGGGGGCCACCATCTTTATCGCCAACGCGCCTGCGCTCACGGTTGGTGATGCCGGCGGCTCGGGCATGCTGACCGCCGACCTGACCGCGGGCGGCAACAATCCGGCTGCGACAAGCCTCTCGGCATACTCCTTCTCCTCCTCCTATACCTTCGGCCGCGGTGCCGGCTCGGTGGCGCAGATCGATGTGCGTGGCACAGGTCTGCAGAACGCCGCGGGCAACAACGCGCAGGTCGCCACCTTCTTCGGCCCAAACGTCGGCCCTGTCGTGTTCGGTGACCAGGGCGGCACCGCGCGGGTCATGGTCGACGGCGCCGCCGTCGCCTTCGCCTCGCCCATAACGGACGGCGCCGGCATCGCTTTTGGCCGTGGCACCGGTTCGCTCGGCAGCATGACCGTCGTGAACGGCGGCAGGGGCGTGATCGGCGGCACCTTCGGCCAGAGTGGCGAGTTCCGGATCGGTGCCGAGGGCGGCCGGGGTGAGGTGACCGTCACCGGCCTCGGTCCCGACGGTACCCCAAGCCGGGTCTATTTCCTGCAAGGCCAGACCCTCATCGGCCATGGTCCCGGCAGCGTCGGCGTCCTCGACGTGTTCGCGGGTGGCGAGGCCTTCAGCGGGCCGGGCCCATGCGGCGGCGGCGGCGGCAACAATGGCGGCAACAACAACGCGGTCTGCGGACCGAGCGGCCCCCCGATCGTCGGCGCCGCCGGCGGCAGCGGCACCGCGTCCATCAGCGGCCCGGGCTCGGTCTGGTATGTCACCGGGTCCACCAGCGGATCCAGCGCCAGCGACCCGCAGGTCGGCGCGGTCGGCGACCTCACCGTCGGCGGCGCCGGCGGCAGCACCGGCGTATTGACCATCGCCGATGGCGCCCGCGTCGCCCTGGGCCAGGGTGCCTTCGTCCTCGATCCGTCGACGGGTGGCGGCTTCCTGGTCAGCCTGACAAACTTCACCACCGGCCTCGGCATCCTCCACGTCGCGGACCCAGGCTCGACCGGCACGGTGAATTTCGGCGCCCCGGCGGGCTCCCCCCCGGTCGCCCCCGGCACCCTGGAAGCCGCTGCGATCCAGTTCGGCGATCCCAATGGCCGCCTGGTCTTCAATCACACCGCGACCGACTTCATCTTCGCGATCCCGACCAGCGGGCCCGGCAGCCTGCAGACGCTCGCCGGCACGACGATCCTGACCACGCCCGGCGCCA
>DASYDR010000042.1:0-4232 GCA_036499545.1 Roseomonas sp.
GCGTGATGGTCGACCGCGTCGAATGGCGCTTCATCCCGGACCCGGCGACCTCCGCCAATGCGCTGGTCAATGGCGAGGTCGACTGGATCGACCAGCCGCTGCCGGACCTGCTGCCGCTGCTGCGCCGGTCCCGCGGCGTCAATGTCGAGGTTCTGGACACCTATGGCACCCTTGGCGCGATCCGGCCGAACAGCATGCAGGGTCCGACCGCCAATGCCGCGATCCGGCGGGTGATGCTGGGCGCGGCCGACCAGATCGCCTGCATGACGGCCGCGATGGGCGAGGATCCGTCCCTGTACCATGCCCCGGTCGGCTATTTCCTGCCGGGCACGCCTTCGGCGAACGATGCCGGCATCGAAGCGGTGCGCAACCGGCCGAACCTGGCCGAGCTGAAGCGCATGCTGGCGGCCACCGGCTATGCCGGGGAACGGATCGTGCTGATGCACCCGACCGACCAGAGCTTCTACCACGCCTTCACCAGCGTCTTCTCGGCCAGCCTGCGGGAGGTCGGCTTCAACATCGATGAACAGTCGATGGACTGGGGCACGGTGGTGCAGCGGCGCACCAGCATGGAGCCGCTCGACAAGGGCGGCTGGTCGCTGTTCCCGGCCGGCTTCCCGGCGGCGGAGTACCGCGACCCGGTCTTCGCATCGAACCTGCGCGGCAATGGGCGGGAAGCCTGGTTCGGCTGGCCCGACGACCCGCAGGTGGAGGCGATGCGGACCGCCTGGATGGACAGCACGGACGAGGCCGAGCAGCGGCGGCTGGACCGCCAGATCCAGCAGCGTTCCTTCGAGACGGTGCCTTTCATCCCGATGGGGCAGTACCTGCCGCCGGCGGCGTTCCGGCGCAACATCACCGGGCTGCTGAAGGGCGCCGTGCCGGTCTTCTGGAACGTCCAGAAGAATTAGGATGCTTGCAGCACGGGGCCGGGGCTGTTGTCCCGGCCCCGGCGCGGCCGCCGCTCTCCCCAAATCGTGCTGACCCGGTTCCTGTACAGGCCCGCGGCACCGAACCACAGTCCGGCTCCTTCTTCAGAGAGGCGCCGCATGATCCGGCTTCTGGCCACCGCAGGAATACTCACCGCCGTCGCGCTTCCGGTCCTCGCACAGCCGGCGAACATGCGTCCGACACGCGATGTCACCGTGACCTACCGCATGAGCGGCGTGGCAGGCGCGCCGCAGGAGTTGCGGATGGCCTTCTCCCCCAGCACCGGCAGGCAGCGTGTCGACCCGCCAGGCGGCGCCGGCTGGCTGCTGATCGACCGCCAGGCCCATACCGCCGTCATGGTCATGGATGCCCAGCGCGCCACGATGGCCATGCCGCCGGCGACCGTCGCGGCCATGAGCCAGGAAGTGCCGCCCGGCGCCACCTTCACCCGGAAGGGCAGTGCGACCGTCGCCGGCACCGCCTGCACGGAATGGGAGATGGCGGTGGGTGCGGTGCATGGCACGAATTGCCTGACCGATGACGGTGTCCTGCTGCGTGCCGTCACGGCGGCCCCGAATGGGGTTTCCGTGACGATGGAGGCCACGCAGGTCACCTATGGCCCGATCGACCCGGCACGCCTCACGGTACCTGCCGGCTATACCGCCGGACAGATGCCGAGCGTCATTCCCCCCGCGCCGGCCGCGCCGAGCCGCTGAGCGGCAGCCGCGTCTCGGCTGACCGCCATGACGGGTGACGCGCGCGATGGCCGCGCGTTACGGTCCTGGCGACCAGCATGCGCCGTCACGGGGGCGACGATCCGGGCGTCCGGGCCGATGAAGGGCGTGGCGGCGTTGGCGCAGTGTGCCGCTACCCCCCGAAGATCTGCCGCAGGGTCGCCCGCGTAATCCCGGCCACGGCGTCGCGATCGGCGGGCTGCTGCGCCAGGCCGTGGATCAGCGCCAACAGCACCCGGGCCACGGCCGGCGAGGGCATCGCCAATGTCACGCCGGCCGCCGCGGTCATGGCGTCGATCAGGCCGGCGATCATCGCGACCCGGCTCTCGAAGCCAGCACGAAGCCCCTCCGCGAGGGCAGGGTCGCGGCTGGCCAGCGCATGCACTTCGGTCACGAGCCAGGTGGCGATGGGGTCGGCCGCATGCCGCGCCGCGAACTGGCCGAGGGCGTCGAGCGCCCGGGGAAGATCGGTGGTCGCCAGCGCCCCCAGCCCCTGCAGCGTGGCCATCTGGTTGGCCCGCAGGCGATCGAGCAGGGCGAGGACCATCGCCTCGCGACTCTCGAAATTCGAATAGAAGGCGCCCTTGGTGAAGCCAGCCGCGGTCGCGACATCGTTGATGGACACCCCACCGAAGCCACGCTCCGCGACCAGCCGCTCGGCGGCCACCATGAGAGCTTCCCGGGTTTCGGCCTGGGAGCGGTCACGGGAGGTCAACCGTTTGTGAGTCATTTGAATACCCATAGATATCTGAAATTCACATCGGTATTTTAACTGATATCAGCACATACCGGAAGCGAATAGCCCGTGAACAGCACAACCCAGGTCGTCTTTGGCGCTGTCAGTCGCGAAGTTGCCATTCGCGACGCGGAGGGCCTGCCAGCCGCGCGCGGTATCATCCTCGGGCTTGGTCTGTCCTGCCTGCTGTGGATGCCGGTCCTGGCTACCTTCCTCCACCACTGAGAACACCTACGGAGCGCATAGCGACGGGCCAGCGATCAGGGCGCTTCTCTTCCCGCGCTGGCGCACGGCCTACGGGCTTGCGCATGCCTGAGCGCCGGCTGGCGTCAGGTCACCAGTTCAACCGGATGCCGATGGCGCCCTGGGTGGCGCTGGTGCGGCTGCGGCCGCCGTCGATCGACCAGCGGTAATCGGCATGCGCGTAGAAGCTGGTGTTCGCGTTCACCCGCGCGGTGACGCCGCCGCCCACCTCCACCGCCGTGCCCCCGAACCGGTTCTCGATCGGCGCCGGCGAGCCGAAGGTGATCCGGTCACTGCCCGCGAAGGCATGCCACAGGTTCACCTTGCCGTAGGGCTGCCACAGCGTGCCCTGCTCATCGCGCCCGGTATATTGCACCCGCGCGCCCAGCCGACCGGTCCAGGCGCTGCCCTCGTTCCAATCGACCGTCGAATAGGCATCGCGCGAACGGTCCACCGACACGTCTTGCCAGATCAGCTGCGCCTGCGGCTCCACCTGCCAGCGCTGCCCCGCTCCGAAGCGGATCGGATAGCCGCCTTCCAGCGACAGCGTGACGCCGCTGCCGCTGGTGCTCAGCCCGGTGCCAAAATCCGACGTCGCCTTCACGTCGAACCAGTTCAGCTGGGCGACGGCATCCAGGTACCAGCCGGATGGCCCGAAATGCGTCCAATAGGCGCCCACCGCCGGGCCGCTCATCAGCAGGCGCCCGACGCCGAGATTCTGCTGGCCGAGCGCGAAGCCGCGCACGGTCGGCGCATTGTAGTCGGCATAGGCGACATAGACGCCGGCATGGTCGCGATGGCCGCTGTCGGTCGTACGGCGGATGATGTCGAAGCCCGCCTGCAGCCCGATCAGATCGCCGACCGCGCCGGATTGCACCGTGCCGTCCCAGTGGTTGCGGATGCGTTCCCCGAAGGCCCGCGCCCAGGCGCCGTCGGCATAGGCGCGGCTTTCCGGAATGCCGCGCAGGTTCTCCTCCTCGCCGACACGCTCATGCAGCGTGCCCAGCGTCGCCAGGCCCATCTGCCGCGCGATCGCCGGCACCGGCGCGTACAGCGCCACCTCCGGACGATACAGCGGGATCGCCGGCGGCGGCGGCGCCGCGCCCGGTGGTGCAGGCGCACCCGGGGCACCGGGCGCGCCGGGCTCCGCCGGCACCGTGATGATGGCGGAGCGCAGGAACCAGTCATTGGCGTTCGTGCTGCCGCCGCGGAACAGCAGGTACTCATAGGCCCCGACCGCGACGCGGGTGTCGAGGCGGAAGGCGCCGGCCGCCGTGGTGCCGCCATTGGTCGCCTGCACCACCTGGATGCCGTCGGCGACGGTCAGCGCACCGGCACCGCCGGCATTGGTGACCCGCAGGATGGTGTCGCCGCTGCCGTTGCCGCCACTGACCACCAGCCGGTCGGAGGCCGCGCCGTCGCCGGCCAGCACCGTGTTGATCGCGATGACGCCGCCCAGGCCGACATAGTTGCCGCCCGCCACCGTCAGCGTGGTGCCCGGCACCGCGCCCGGGGCGGGGTTCATGGTGATCAGGCCGGCATTGGTCATGCCAGGCACCGTCTGGTTGAAGCCGGCGAGGTCGAGCTGG
>DASYDR010000043.1:0-11580 GCA_036499545.1 Roseomonas sp.
CGAAGGTGGTGACGTCATTCTCCCAGAGGCGGACGGTATGCGCGCCGGCCAGCGCTTCCAGCCCGGCGCGGTCGGGATCGGCCAGCAGGCGCTGCTTGATCGCGGTCTCGTGCCGGGTGGCTTCCGGCGCCAGCGCATCGGCATATTCGCGCGCCGCCTTGGCCGCCGCATCGGCGGTGTCCTGGGAGAAGCGCAGATGCACCAGCGCGCTCCAACTGTCATAGCCGCGCCGTGCCTGGTCCCAGGCGGCGATTGCGGCCGGGCGGTCGGCCAGCAGGGCCTCGATGGCGGCATGGTCCGTGGCCAGGCTGTCCCGGCTGGGCGTCGGATAGGCGATGTCGGCGAAGCGGAGGGTCATGCGGGAACGAGACGCCGCGCCGCCGGGGACGTCAATACGGGTGCCGATACCTGGTCTTGAGCGTAAGGAAGATTCGCTGGCTGGGCGCGGAAAGCTTCCTGACCTTCGGCAGGAAGGCGGCGGCGCTGCTGGAAGCGCAGGGCCTGCCCGCGCGTCTGCTTGCATAGGAAGGGCGGGCACATGAAGATCATTCTTTACGGCGCCACCGGCACGGTCGGCCAGGGTGTGCTGCGGCGCTGCCTGATGGACCCGGACGTTGAGCAGGTGCTGGCGGTCGGGCGTGCGTCGACCGGGCGGCAGCATCCGAAGCTGTGCGAGCGCGTCCGCGCCGATCTGATGGACTATTCGGGCCTGGACGCCGAACTCACGGGCTATGACGCCTGCTGCTACTGTCTCGGCGTCTCCTCGGCCGGGCTCGACGAAGCGCGGTATACGAGGATCACCTACGACCTCGCGCTCGCGGCGGCGACCACGCTCGTGCGCCTCAATCCGGGGATGCGCTTCCTTTTCGTCTCCGGTGCTGGCGCGCGCAGCGGCGCGCAGGGCGGCGCCATGTGGCAGCGGGTGAAGGGACGCACCGAGAATGCGCTGCTGCGCCTGCCTTTCAGGGCCGTGCATGTCTTCCGCCCGGGTGCGATCCAGCCGATGCACGGCATCCGCGCCCGCACCGCGTCCTATCGCCTTCTCTACCCGCTGCTCTGGCTACCGTTGACGCTGCTGCGCCTTGCCGCGCCGGCGCTGGTCACGACGACCGATGCGCTGGCGCGGGCGATGCTGCGCGTGGCGCAGCACGGGGCGGAGAAGCCGATTCTGGAAGGGCGCGACATCCACGCCCTGTCGCAGGGCGGCTGATCCGGGAACTACGCCACGACGGGCCTCGATATCCGGCGGGCATCGAGGCTGAACGCGCCCGCGCCGAAGGCCGCGACCTGCAGCAGGCCGCCGATGATCGCGATGTTCTTGAAGAAGTGGATCATCTGGTTCTGGTCGGCGAGGTTGCTGTGGAAGAACAGCGCCGCGACCAGGGTGAAGCCTGCCATCACCAGCGCGACGATCCGCGTCCGGTAGCCGATCACCAGCAGCGTGCCGCCGCCGATCTCGACCGCCAGGGCGCCGAGATAGGCCAGGAAGGGCGCCGGCAGCCCGGCCGCCGCGATATAGGCCTGGGTCCCGGCCGGGGCGCTGATCTTGCCGAGGCCGCTCAGCAGGAAAAGGATGGCGATGAGCAGGCGGCCGCCGGCCGCCAGGGCTGCATTCTGGTTCTGCATGGATCGATCTTTCGAGGGTCGGCAAATGCCGAGGGATGCGTCTGTGTCCTCTTTTCCCGTCTGCCTGAATATCCGGTATCTTCCGAAGCTATCCATCGGCCAGGCCGATGGGTCGGAGGTGGCGAATGCTGGACGGCGTATCCCTTGATCAGTTGCGCAGCTTCGTGACCGCGGTGGACGAAGGCAGTTTCTCGGCCGCCGCCCGCAAGCTGAACCGGGCGCAGTCGGTGGTCAGCGAGGCTGTCGGCGGGCTCGAGGCCCAGATCGGCGTCAGCCTGTTCGACCGGACCGGCCGCACCCCGAAGCTGACGCCGGAAGGCGCCACCCTGCTGGCCGATGCGCGCGGCGTGATCGCCGGCGTCGATTTCATGAAGGCGCGGGCGCGCGGCATGGCGTCGGGGCTGGAGCCGGAGCTGTCCGTCGTCATGGACGTGTTCTTCCCGATCCAGGCGATCACCGAAGCCGCCAAGGAATTCCGCGAACGCTTTCCCGGCATTCCGCTGCGCCTGCAGGTCGAAGCGCTGGGCAGCGCCTATCAGCCGGTGCTCGATGGCCGCGCCAGCCTCGGCATCGTCGGCTCGCTGCCGGTCATGCCGCCGGGGCTGGTGGCGGAACGCCTGACCGGCGTCGGCTTCGTCATGGTGGCCAGCCGCGACCATCCGCTGGCCGGTTTCGCCGGGACGATCCCGCGTTCGGAACTGGCGCGGCATGTGCAGCTGGTGCTGACCGACCGCTCGACCCTGTCGGAAGGGCGGGAATTCGGCGTGCTCTCGGCCCGCACCTGGCGGCTGGCCGATCTCTTCGCCAAGCACGCCTTCCTGCTGAACGGCCTCGGCTGGGGCGGCATGCCGCTGCACGCCGTCCAGCGCGATATCGAAGCGGGGCATCTGGTGCGGCTCGCGATCGAGGATGTGCCGGCGGAAGGGCTGGTGCTGCCGATGTCGGCCGTCTACCCGGTCGCGGCGCCGCCGGGGCCGGCCGGGCGCTGGCTGATCGAGCGGCTGACGCTCTGCCCCGGCAAGCTGGCGGCGCTGACCCCTTGCCAAGCCGGGCCACGCTGAGCTGAC
The DNA here is from genome assembly GCA_036499545.1 of Roseomonas sp. Lineage (GTDB taxonomy): Bacteria > Pseudomonadota > Alphaproteobacteria > Acetobacterales > Acetobacteraceae > Plastoroseomonas. The sequence continues at coordinate 2,694 of DASYDR010000043.1, forward strand.
CGGCGCTGGGTGCGCAGTTGCGGTCCCTCCGCGGCTTGGTGCCGGCCTCGTTCCGGCTCTAAACTCACATGACCGACAGATTCGGGTTTCCATGCACCGTCTTCGTGTCCTCCATGCCAGCCCGACCTGGTTCGCGCCCGACAGCGTCGTCGGCGGCGGCGAGCGTTGGGTCGACAATGTCATGCAGGCGCTCTCCGTCGGGGCGCCAGGGATCGAGCAGGCCATGGTCGCGATCGGCGCGCGGGCGCGAGAGGCGCGCCGCGGCGGCGTCCCGGTGCGGATACTGGCCAATGAGCGCGCGTCGCAGGTGCCGATGGATGCGATCTCCGCGCAGCTCTGGCAGGTGTTCGAGGATCATGACGTCATCCATGTGCACCAGGCGCTGACGGATTTCGGCGCCTATGCCTGCTGCGTCGCGACGACCCTCCGCAAGACGGTGATCGCGACGGATCTGGGCGGTGGGGCGAACCCGGTCATGATGCATGGTGGCCTGCGGCTGGTGGACGGCGTCCTGTCCCTGTCGCGCTATGCGCAGTCCCTGTTGCCGCCGATGCCGCCGACCGCGACGCTCATCGCCACCGGGCCGGTGGATACGGAAAGGTTCAGCCCCGGTGGGCCGCGCGCCGCGGCGCCGGCCGCGATCTGCGTCAGCCGCATCATGCCGCACAAGGGCATCGACCGGATCATCCGCGCACTGCCACCGGGCCTCCGGCTCAGGATCGTCGGCCGCGTCTACCATGAACCCTATCGCGCGCTGCTGGGCGAACTGGCGGCGGGGAAGGATGTCGAATTCATCCATGATGCCGATGACGACAGGCTGATCGCGCTGTACCGGCAATCCAGCCTGTTCCTGCAGGCGTCCTGCTTCCTCGACATCTATGGCAGCCTTGCCCCGAAGACGGAGCTGATGGGGCTGACGACGCTGGAGGCGATGGCCTGCGGCCTGCCGATCGCGGTCTCGGCCGATGGCGGTTCGCTGCCCGAACTCGTCACCGATGCCGCCTTCGGCCGCGTCTTCACGAACCAGGCGGAACTGGAGGCACTGCTGCGGCAGCACCAGGCCGGGCTCTGGCCGGGCGGCGACGCCGGCGACGCGGCCCGCCGGCATGTCGTCGCCGCTTGCGGCCTGGCCGCCTATGGCCGTCGGCTGGCGGATTTCTATCAAGGCGTGCATGCGCAGTACCGCGTCGGGGGGCTCGCTTGCGCATCCTGATCCTGAGCAACCTGTTCCCACCCCATGTCCTCGGCGGCTACGAGATCGCCTGCCGCAGCGTCGCGGCGGCGCTGGTCGGGCGCGGCCATGTGGTGGAGGTGCTCTCGACCCATGCCCCGATGGCGACGCCGGAGGATCCGCCCTGGCTCGAGCGCGCGCTGGCGCTTCGCACCTTCGACGCCGTCCCGCCGGAGAGCGAAGCGCTGCACCTCCACGAAAGCGGCCGCTCCTTTCATCCGAACACCGCGGGTCTGCTGAAGCGCCTGCGGCATTTCCGGCCCGATATCGTCTACGCCTGGAATCTCCGGGGTATCGGCGGGCTGGCGTTGCTGGATCTGGTCGAGCATCTCGGCATCCCCTGGGTCCTGCATCTGATGGACCGGCTGCCGGCGGATCTGCTGTGCGGTGCGGCCCCCATCACTGCCGGGCTGTTCGCGCGGCATGACCATGCGCTACTGACGCGCGCCCGCGTCATCGCCATGAGCGAGCATGTGCTGACCGAGATCGCCGATGTGGCGGGCATCCGCTTCGAGATGCCGCCGGTGATCATTCCCGGCTGGGTGGCTGCGCAGGGCCTGCGGCAGCGGGAACAGTATCTGCAGGGCGGGATCCTCCGCCTGGTGACCGCCGGCTCGATCGGCACCCATAAGGGCACCGACCTGATCGTCGATGCCTGCGCGTTGCTCCGGGCCAGGGGATTGCGGCGCTTCTCGGTCGATATCTATGGGTTCGGCGCTACCGAGCCCTGGGTCACCCGCGCCATGCAGGGCGGCGTCGCGGACTGCCTGAATTTCTTGGGGCCACGCAGCCAGGCGGAGATCCTGGCGCTGTTGCCCGACTATGATGCCTTCCTGTTCCCGACCCATGAGCGGGAGCCCTTTGGCTTCGCGCCGATCGAAGCCGCCGCCTGCGGTGTCGTTCCGATCATCACCCGCAATGCCGGCTGCGCGGAGCGGCTCGTGGATGGCGTGCATGCGCTGAAGATCGATCGCAGCGCCGCATCGCTGGCGGATGCCATCGCGCAATTGCTGACCGGCGCGGTGTCGGTGACGGCACTGGGCCGCCGGGCCGCGCGACTGGTCCGCACCGATCTCGATTTCGGGCAGTGCCTGGACCGTATGGAGCGGGTGCTGCGCGAGGCGATCCGGCCCTGGGATCCGGCACGGCTCGACGACCCGCGGCTGCCGGCCCTGGTGTATGCCAAGCATGCGCTCGGCCAGTTTCTCCTCCAGCATCCCTGAACGTGACAGGAGCCGCCATGATGGCAGACCTCCGGGATTTGCAGCGCGCGGGCCAGAGCGTCACCGGCCGCGCCTGGATCACCAACCCGCTCCGCCGCGCCATGCTGCTGGCGGCGCGGCCCTATTTCCAGCGCCTGCTGGAGGTGATCGACGCGCAGCGGCGTGTGCTCGATGAACAGCGGGAACTGCTGGCCGAGCAGCGGCAGGCGCTGGATGCGCTGCAGGCCGATGCCGATCGCGCGCGGGCGCGACCGCAGCCGGCATGGGCCGAAACCGCCGCGCTGCAGCAGCTTGCGCGGGCCTTCGACGGCCTGCACAAGGATCAGATGGCACTGAACCATCGGCTGGCCAGCATGGAAGACCGGCAGGGTGACCCTGCCGCCGTGCCGCGTTGAGGGCGGCATCTTGAAGCTCGCCCACCGGCGGAAGCGGATCCTCGTCGCGGGCGGGGCGGGCTTCATCGGCTCCCATCTCTGCCGGCGGTTGCTGGCGGATGGGCATGCCGTGCTCTGCGCCGACAACTACGTCACCGGAAATCCGGGGAATATCGCCCCGCTGCTGGCCGATCCCGGTTTCGAAGCGATCGAGCACGACGTCACGCTGCCCCTGCAGGCGGAGGTGGAGGAGATCTACAACCTGGCCTGCCCGGCTTCCCCCGCGCATTACCAGCGCGATCCGATCCGGACGACCAGGACCAGCATTCTCGGTGCGCTCAACCTGCTCGACCTGGCCAGGCGCCTGGACGCGAAGATCCTGCAGGCCTCGACCAGCGAGGTCTATGGCGACCCCGAGATGCATCCGCAGGCCGAGAGCTATCGCGGCAATGTCGACCCGTTGGGTCCCCGCGCCTGCTACGACGAAGGCAAGCGCTGTGCGGAGACGCTGTTCTCCGACTACCGGCGCCAGCACGGGCTGCGCATCAGGATCGCCCGGATCTTCAATACCTATGGGCCGCAGATGCAGCCGGATGATGGCCGCGTCGTGTCGAACTTCATCGTCCAGGCGTTGGCGCGGCGTCCTCTGACGATCCATGGCGATGGCCGCCAGACGCGGGCCTTCTGCTATGTCGACGACCTGGTGGAAGGGCTGGTCCGGCTGATGGACAGCGACGACGCGGTAACCGGCCCGATCAACCTCGGCAACCCGCAGGAAATCACGGTCATGGCGCTCGCCGAACAGGTGCTGGCGCTCTGCGGCGGTGCCGGCGGCTTCGACCGTCGGCCCTTGCCGGTGGATGATCCGGTCCGGCGCTGCCCGGATATCGGTCTCGCCCGGCGCCTGCTCGACTGGGAGCCGAAGGTGACGCTGCAGGACGGGTTGCAGCGCACGGTCGCGTATTTCAGGCAGGCCTGCGATGCGCACCACGGCAGCGACGCCGTCCGGGGATGAGGCCGCCGGATCCGGTCGCTGTTCTGTTCAGCTACACATGCGCCCCGGCGACCGCCGCCGGCTTGCGGGCCAGCAGGTCGAAGCGGCGCAGACCGACGCCGGGCGGGAAGGGCGCCGTCCAGGGGGCCAGGTGCAGCACCGCTTCCCCATCCTGGCGGCCCTGGGCCCAGCGTTCGCGCATGGTGCCGCGGCTGAAGGCGTAGTCCTTGCTCTGGCCCTGCGGTTCCGCCGGGCGATAGATCATCTCCACCACATCCATGGTGGTGACGCAGCCGAGGCTGTGCAGGAACTGCGCTTCCGGCGTGGCGCGCAGCGCCTCCGGCAGCTTTTCCCACAACGCGCTGGCATTCACCCGCACGTCATGCATGCGCTTGAAGCTGTCGACACCGGCGCGGGTGCGGCTGGAATAGCGGATATCCTTGTCCCGCTCCTGCGCCTCCGCCAGGGTGGTCGGCACCGGGCCGCGCGCGGGGAACAGGTCGATCTCGAAGGTGATGCGGCTTTCGCGCGGTTCCGTCTCCAGCACGTATTGCAACGGCGTGTTGGAGACGAGGCCGCCATCCCAATAATGCTGGCCATCGATCTCGACCGGCGGGAAGCCCGGCGGCAGCGCGCCGGAGGCCATGACATGCTCGGCGCGGATCTTCGTCGGCGGCCTGGTCTTGCTCGGGGTATTGTCGAAATAGACGAAATTGCCGGTGCGCACATTCACCGCGCCGACGCTGAAGCGCATCTCGCGGGCATTGATGCGGTCGAAATCCACCAGCCGCTCCAGCGTGCCCTTCAGTTCCGCGGTGTCGTAGAAGCTGACCGGCGGCTTCGCCCGGAACCAGTCGAGCGTCGGGCGCGGGACGAAGAAGCCCGGCTGGCCGAACAACAGGGCGGATAGCGCGCCGGCTTCGCGGCTTTCCGGGAAGAAGGGCGCCAGGCCACCTTCCGCCACCGGCCAGAAGGCCGGCGGATCGGTGATGCTTTCCCAGAAGGCGGCCAGCTTTTCCACCCGCCGTTCCGGCGCATTGCCGGCGATGATCGCGGCATTGACGGCGCCGATCGAAATCCCCGCCACCCAGTCCGGATGCCAGGGGGAGGCGGCCAGCGCCTCATAGACCCCGGCCTGGTAGCTGCCGAGGGCGCCGCCGCCCTGCAATACCAGCGCCACCGCGCGGCGGTCTTCAGGCAAGGGGCGGGGCATCGCCGTCATGTCGTCCATGGTGCATCCCATCTCCACCGGCCCCCTGTCGGTACCCCCCTTTCGCCGCCTTGTGCAAATGCCGCGTACAAGCTTGCTGAAGCGGCATGTTTCGGTCAGGTTCCGGGCGTCGCGCGATGAGGAGACCGGGGCCCCGATGAGTGCCCGCAACGCCACGCCGGGTGGCACGGAAGCGGCCCTGCGCGCGTTGCTGGCGCGCGACGGGAACGACGCCGGGGCCTGGCTGCAACTGGCGGCGCTGCGCCTCAAGGCCGGTGATCCGGCGGAGGCCGTGCGGGCTTTCGATCGGGCGGCGAAGCTCGGCGTGCCGCCGCGGGTCCGCGCGCATGACCATGCCCTCGCCTTGAGCAACAGCGGCGACCAGGTGGCGGCGGAGCAGATGTTGCTGCAGGTGGCGCAGGCCGCGCCGCCCGACCATCCCCGGCTCCTGCTGCACGGCGTGGTGGTGAAGCGTGCCGGCCGCCCGCGGGAGGCGATACCGCTATTCGAGGCGGCGCGTGACCTGGCGCCCGCCGATCCCGCCGCCTGGCACAATCTCGGCAATACCTATCAGCAGCTCGGCCAGCCGGCCGAGGCCGCCACCGCCTATCGGGAGGCGGCCCGGCTGCAGCCGGGCCAGGCTGGTGCCGCGCGGCTGCTCGCGGTGGCGCTGCGCGATGCCGGCGAGGCGGAGGCGGCGGCGGCGGCCTTCACCGAGGCCCTGGCGCTGCGCCCGGGTGATTTCGACATCGCGCAGGAAGCACTGCTGTTCCTGCTCGGCGCCGGAAAGCGGCCGGAGGCGGAAGCGCTGGTCGCCCGCTTCGGCGCCGCCGACCCTAGCGATGCGGCGACCCTGCTGGAAGGGCGGCTGCTGTTGTGGACCGGCCGGCGCGATGCCGCGATCGCGCTGCTGGACGCGGCGATCGCGGCGCCGGCGCCCGATCGCCGCCTCTTCATCATGCTGGCCGGGGCCCATGGCGATGCCGACCGCGACGCGGCGAACCGCGTGCTGCGGGCCGGGCTGGCGTGCCATCCGCAGGCCGCCGACCTCGCCAGCGCGCTCTGCGAAAGCCTGAACCGCAGCCGCGGCCCGGCCGAGGCCGACAACATCCAGGCGGCCTATGCGGTTGCGTGCGACCTGACGGATCGCGGCACGCCCGGGCTGCTGCAGCACGCCTTCACCCTGCGCAGCCTGTTCCGCCGCTGCGCGGATTTCGACCGGCTGGCGAAGGTGGGACCGGTGGAGGCGGTGGCGCCCGGCTGGATCGCCGGCAACCGCGTCGCCGGCCTGCACAACGAGCTCGGCAATGTCACGACCCTGGCGGACCGGCTCCGCCTGGTCGACTGGCATCGCGACTGGGGGCGCCGCCTGCAGGGCCGCGTCGCGCCGCTGCCCGGCGCGCCGGGCAGCCCCTGGGTGAAGGGCAGCCGCCGGATCCGCGTCGGCTTCATGTCCTCCGACCTGCGGCACCACCCGGTCAGCTATTTCGCCCTGCACCTGCTGGACAGCTTCGACCGCGAGCGCTTCGAGGTCTTCGCCTATTCCTTCTACGAGAAGCAGAAGGATGCGGTGCAGGCGCATATCGAGAGCCGGGTGACCGGCTTCCGCTGGTGGCCGCACCGGCCGGATGCGGAGGTCGCGGCGGGGATCCGGCAGGACAACCTCGACATCCTGTTCGAGCTCGGCGGCAGCACCGCGATGAACAAGCTGGAGGTGATGGCCTATCGCCCGGCGCGGATCGGCGCCTCCTGGCTCGGCTATCCGCATTCCGCCGGCATCGAGCGCATCGACTACATCCTGACCGATCCCTTCATCGAGCCCGAGGATCCGCGGCTGTTGATCGAAAAGCCCTTCCGCCTGCCGGAAAGCTGGGTGGCGCTCGGCCGCATCGGCTTCACCGACGCGCCGATCGCGGAAGGCATCCCGGAAGAGCGGCATGGCCGCCTGACCTTCGGCACCATGAACAACCCGATGAAATACACCGCCGCCTGCTTCGATGCCTGGGCGGCGGTGCTGCGGGCGGTGCCCGGCGCGCGCTTCCTGTTCGTGCGGCCGGAAGGCGGGACGCCCGCCTTCCGCGAGAATATCGCCGCCGGCTTCGCGGCGCGCGGCGTGGATCCGGACCGCATCGCGCATGTGCCGATCCGCGGCGACCACCTGAAGCACTACAACGACATCGACATCGCGCTGGATACCTTCCCGCATGTCGGCGGCACCACCACCTGCGAGACGCTGTGGATGGGCGTGCCGGTCGTCACCAAGGTTGGTCCCGCCTTCCAGGAACGGCTGAGCTATTCCAACCTCAGCAATGCCGGCCTGCCGGAACTCTGCGCCCGCACGACGGAGGATTACATCGCCAAGGCCATCGCACTCGCCCAGGACCGGCCGCTGCGCCGCGCCATGCGCGCCGGGCTGCGCGGCATGATCCGCTTGAAGCCGCTCGGCCAGGTGGAACGCTTCACGCGCGCATTCTACGCGCGGGTCGCGCAGGTGGCCGCCGAATGAAGGCGGTGATCCTGGCCGGTGGCCGCGGCACCCGCCTCGGCGCCGAGACGCAGCTGCGGCCGAAGCCGATGGTGGGCATCGGCGGCCGGCCGATCCTCTGGCACATCATGAAATCCTATGCCGCGCATGGCATCGAGGATTTCGTGATCTGCCTTGGCTACAAGGGCGACCAGATCAAGGAATATTTCCTGAACTACCGCGCCCATTCCTCCGACCTGACCGTCGATCTCGGTAGCGGGACCGTCACCTGGCTGACGCCGCCGGCGGAACGCTGGCGCGTCACCCTGGTCGATACCGGGGAGGAGACGCAGACCGGCGGCCGCCTGAAGCGCATCGCGGCGCATCTCCAGGATGAGGCGGCCTTCTGCCTGACCTATGGCGATGGCGTCTCCGACCTCGACATCACCGCCTCGATCGCTTTCCACCGCGCGCATGGGCGCGACGCCACGGTTACCGCGGTGGTGCCGCCGGGCCGCTTCGGCGCGCTCGACCGCGCCGGCGACCAGGTGCGCGCCTTCACAGAGAAGCCGCCGGGCGACGGTGCCACCATCAATGGCGGCTTCTTCGTGCTGTCGCCGCGCGTGCTGGCGCGGATCGCCGGCGACGACACCGTGTTCGAAGCGGCGCCGCTGCGCGGCCTGGCACAGGATGGCCAACTGCGCGCCTTCGATCACCGCGGCTTCTGGCAGCCGATGGACACGCCGCGCGACCGCGACACGCTGGAACGGCTCTGGCGCAGCGGCGAAGCCCCGTGGAAGCAATGGTGACGCGGCAGCCGGATCCGGGCTTCTGGCGCGGCCGGCGCGTGCTGCTGACCGGGCATACCGGCTTCAAGGGCGCCTGGCTGGCGCTGCTGCTGGAACGCCTCGGCGCCACGGTCACCGGCTTTGCCCTGCCGCCGGCGCCGGGGCCCGCCGGTTTCACCATCCTGGCGCCGCAGCTGGCGCATCGCGAAGGCGATCTGCGCGACGCGGCGGCGCTGCGCGCGGCGGTGGCGGCGGCGCGGCCGCAGGTGGTGCTGCATCTCGCGGCCCAGGCCCTGGTCGGGCGCGGCTATCGCGAACCCGCCGCGACCTTCGCCACCAACGTCACCGGCACCATCAATCTGCTGGAGGCGCTGCGCGGGCAGGGGGCCGGCGCGGTGCTGGTGGTGACCAGCGACAAGGTCTACCGCAACGACGATAGCGGCCAGGCTTTCGTCGAAAGCGATCCGCTCGGCGGGCAGGATCCCTACAGCGCCTCCAAGGCTGCCTGCGAGATCGCGGTCCAGAGCTGGCGCGCGGGCTTCGGCGCGGAGATCGGCCCGATCGCCACCGCCCGCGCCGGCAATGTCATCGGCGGCGGCGATT
>DASYDR010000044.1:0-3016 GCA_036499545.1 Roseomonas sp.
ACCGCGTCGGGGGTGCGCCGCGCCTGCGCGGCGAACAGCTCCGGCAGCGTCGCCCGCGGCAGCTCCCGCGCGGTGTCGTTCCAGTCCACCAGCAGGGTGCGGCGCTCGGCCGCCGAGAGGATGTCGAGGCTGCCGATCGGCCGCTCCGGCGCCGCCACCGCGGCCTCCAGCAGCCGTGTCAGCCGTTCCAGCAGTGTCTGCGCGGCAGCGCGGTCGAACAGGTCGCCGCGGTGGTCGAGCCGGATCTCGATGCGCTCGCCCGCCGCCGCCGTCAGGGTGAGGGGATAGTGTGTGGCGTCGTGGCCGGCGATGTCGGATAGCCGCAGCTCGTTGGCCCCGGCCGCGAGGCCGGCGCGGTCGACCGGATAGTTCTCGAACACCACCAGGGTGTCGAACAACTCGCCGAGGCCGGCCCGCTGTTGAATCTCGGCCAATCCCAGATGCTGATGCAGGCTCAGCGCCGACTGGCGATCCTGCACGTGGGCCAGGAAGTCCCCCATCGTCAGCTGCGGCGGCAACTTGAGACGCAACGGCAGGGTGTTGATGAACAGCCCCACCATGTTCTCGATGCCAGGCAGCTCCGGCGGCCGCCCCGCAACCGTGACGCCGAACACCACATCGTCGTGTCCGGTCAGCCGGCCGAGCAGGATCGCCCAGGTGGCCTGGACGTAGGTGTTGAGGGTGAGGCCGCGCTGGCGTGCCTGCTGGGTCAGCCCGCTGGTCAGCGCTTCGCTCAGCGCCACCGTGATCCGTTCCGGAACGAGTGGCGCGCGTGAGGTCGTGGCCTCGGCGGTGAGCCGGGTCGGCTCCTCAAGTCCGGCCAGGGCCTGCTGCCAAGCCGCCGCTGCGGCGGCGCGATCCTGTGCGGCGAGCCAGGCGAGATAGTCACGATAGCGGGCGACCGGGGGCAGGGCGTCGATGTTGCCGCCCTTGGTATAAAGCGTCAGCAGCTCGCGGATCAGCACCGGCACCGACCAGCCATCCATCAGGATGTGATGGCTGGTGACCAGCAGCCGATGCCGCTCGGGCGCCAAGCGGATCAGCGTGCAGCGTAGCAGCGGCGGGGTGGTGAGATCGAAGCGGTGGGTGCGCTCGGTGGCGACGATCCCGGCAAGCTGTGCGGTTTGCGCGTCCGCATCCAGTCCCGACAGGTCGATGCAATGCCAGGGCAGCGTCACCGCCGATACGATGATCTGCACCGGCTTCTCGAGCTTGTCGTGCTGGAAGCCGGCGCGCAGGCTGGCGTGGCGTTGCAGCAGCGCTTGCGCGGCGGTCTTGAGCCGTTCGCCATCCAGCCGCCCCTGCAGGCCGAGGTCGAACTGCGTCGTGTAGACATCAGGTCCCTGCGCCGCATAGAGCGCATGGAACAGCAGCCCTTCCTGCAGCGGCGACAGCGGCAGGATGTCTTCAATTCGCATAGGCGCGTTCCAGCCGTTCGATGTCGGCCTGGGACAGTGCGACGAGCGGCAGATCCGAGGGGGTGCGGCCACCGGCGTCTGGCTGGGCGGCATGGCGCACCAGCGCTTCCAACGCCCGGAACCAGGCCTGCGCCAGAGCGTGCACCTCGGCGTCGCCGATCAGGTCCGGCGCCCACGACCAGGTGACGCTGAGCGTGGCGCCGGTCGCGGCATCAAGCGTCAGCGCGTTGATCTCCAAGGCATGCGCGAGCGGCATCCGCGGATCGCCGGCGACCCCGAGTGCGTCGGCCTCGGTTGCCATGCCCCAGTCGGTGGCCGCGCCCGTCGCAAAACGGCCCAGATAGTTGAAACTCAGTTGCGGCCGCGCCAGTTCGTCAAGCTGTGCCGCCGTCTGCGCATTGCCGTAGCGCAGCAGCCCGTAGCCAAGGCCGTGATCGGGCAGGGCATGCAACTGCTCTTTGATCAGCTTGAAAGCCCGGCCCAGCTCCGCCCCGCCCGCCATCGCGTCATCGACATCAAACGCCCCGGGGTCGAGCCGCACCGGACAGAGACTGGTGAACCAGCCCACGGTGCGGGACAGATCAAGCTCCGCGAAGATCTCCTCGCGGCCGTGACCCTCAAGATCGACCAGTACCGCCGTGCTGCCGCCACGGCCCTGCCGCCGGTACCATTGCGCCACCGCAACCGCCAGGCCGGTCAGCAGTACGTCGTTGACGCCGCCATGGAATGCCGCCGGCACCTGCGTCAGTAATGGTCCGGTCACATCGGCCGGCAGCGTCAGCGTCACGTGGCGGGCCTGGCCGGTCACATCGCGATCCGGATCAAGCGCGCCCGCGGCCAGCGGTACCGAAGGCGCGCGCAACATGGCGGTCCAAAACGCAAGCTCGGCAACACGCCGCGGGTTCTCGGCCTCGGCGGCAAGCTGCTGCGACCAGCGCCGGAACGAGGTGCCGCGCGGGCCGAGAACCGGCACATCCCCTCGTGCCGCCGCCGCCCATGCGGCCGTGAGGTCCGGCAGCAGGATGCGCCATGACACGCCGTCGACCGCCAGATGATGGACCGTCAGCAGGAGCCGGCCCGCCGCTCGCGGTCCGGCATCGAACCACACCGCCTGCAGCATGATCCCCGACTGCGGCGCTAGCCGACGCTCGGCCTGAGGCGCCGCCTCGGCGATACAGTCGCGTAGCGCTGCACCCGCAACATCGATCCGTTGCAGATAGGACGCCGCCGACACCACACCAACCGGGACTACTTCGAGGCTCCAGGCGTCCGGCGTCTCATCCGCAACGAGACGCAGCCGCAGCGCATCGTGGTGATCGAGCAGCGCCTGCAGGGTAGCCACCAGATGCTGCTCCTGCATGCCCGCCGGCAACTGCAGCAGCACCGACTGGCTGAAGCGCTCGATCGGACCGCCGCGCTCGGCGAGCCAGCGCATGATCGGGGTCGGCGACACGGCGCCGATGGCGATGTCGAGGGTGGTCGAGCGTGTCTCGTCCGCCGGCATGGCGACGGCGGCCAGCGCCGCGACGGTCTGATGCTGGAATACCGCGCGCGGTGTCAGGATCAGGCCGGCCTGCCGCGCCCGGCTGACCAGCTGG
>DASYDR010000045.1:0-40318 GCA_036499545.1 Roseomonas sp.
CGTGGTGGGCATCCTGGTACTGGGCGAGAGCGCGAACGCGGCACGCCTGTTCAGCGCGTCGCTGATCCTGGCCGGAATCATCGGGTTGAAGCTGAGCAGCACTTAAGCCGGGCATCGCGCGACCAAACGGGCCCTGGAGCATGATCCGTGAGCGCAAGCGAACGCATCATGCTCCAGGGCGTGCCTTCAGGCTGCCAGGTGCGCAAAGTCCTTCGCCAGCCGCTCATAGATCGGGCGCTTGAAGTCCACCGCCATGGCCGGCAGCTCGGCCAGCTTCGCCCAGCGCCAGGCATCGAATTCCGGATGCGGGTCGAGATCCAGGCGGATGTCGCTGTCCTGGCCGGTGAAGCGCAGCGCGAACCATTTCTGGCGCTGGCCGCGATACTTGCCGCGCAGCGCCACGCCGATCAGCGCCGGCGGCAGGTCATAGGTGAGCCAGTCCGGATGCTCCGCGATGATCTCGGCGCGATCGGTGCCGATCTCCTCGGCCAACTCGCGCAGCACCGCGGCACGCGGGTCCTCGCCCTTGTCCATGCCGCCCTGGGGCAGTTGCCAGCCGCCGGCGGCCCCTTCGGCATTCGGCATGTCGGCGCGGCGGGCGACCAGGATCAGGCCGCCGGCGTTGAACAGCAGCGCACCGACATTCGGGCGGTAGGGCAAGGTCTTGGTCATGGGGTCCGGGGCGGTGTCGCGGTGGCGTCCGCCAGCCCGTCCGGGCGGCGGATCAGGGCGGTGGGCGGCACCAGGGCGAGGCCGTTGCCATCCAGCGCCGGCGCCCAATTGGCCAGGCGCTCGATCAGCACGGGCGCCGGGCTGCCGGCGAAGCCGAGGGCGCTGCCGCGCTCCCGCGCGATGCGCTCCAGCTCCGCCAGGCGGCGCTCGATCTCGCCGCGGGTCGCGGGCTCGTCGATGACGATATCGACACCGCGGCCCCAGGCCCGGGACGGGTTGCCGCTGCCGGGGCGGGGGTCGAGGTAGAGCAGCCCGCGGGCGCGCAGCGCATCCTGCACGGCGCCGATCAGGTCCGGCACCTGGGCGAAGCGTTCGCCGCGCATGCCGCCGATCGCGCCGATGGCGCCGACATAGGCCGGGAAGCGCGACAGCGCCCAGTCGAGCCGGTCCATGTTCTCGGCCAGCGGCTGCGCCGTCAGCATGGCACGGTCGCCGGGGTCGTTCAGCGGATAGCCATTCGGCTCCATCGGCAGCGCGGCCAGGATCTCGGTATTGCGTTCGCGGATGCGGGCGGCGAGTTGGCCCAGCCGATGGCCATAGGGGGAGAGCGCGAAGGCGATCTCCGGCGGCAGGCGGCGCAGCGCCTCATCGGCCTGGGCGGCGTTCATGCCGATATCCCCGACCACGATCGCAATGCGCGGCCGCGTGTCGCCACGGTCGAAAGCCCGGCCATAGGCGCGGATCGGGGTGCGGCCATCGGGGCCGATGCGCGGCAGCGGGCCATAGCGGCCAGGCTCGGTCAAAGCCGGCTCGGCGGCCGTGGCAACGGCGCGCGGGCTCACGGCCGGCTGGTCCGGCGCCGGGAAGCCTGGCGGCGGCGGGGCTTCAGGCGACGGAGCCTCCGCACGCGGCGGCTCCGGTGGCGGAACCGGCGTCGCCATCCGGGGCGTCGCGCCCGGCTCGGGCGCGGCTGGCGGCGGCGCCGGAGGGCTGGCGGGCGCGACCAGGGCGACCGGGGCCGGCGGCAGCGGGCCGAGATAGCCCAGCCAGGCGACGGCACCGCCGCCGCCCAGGATCAGCACCGCCCAGACCGACGCAAGGGCGCGCCAGCCTGGCAGGCGCGGCTGCCAGGACGCCATGGCTCCTCCCGCTGCCTCTCCCCCGGTCAGCGCGACGCGCGGCGCTGGCCTGGCGGCAGGGTCGCGACCGCGCGCAGCAGGATCACCGCCTGCTGCAGCTGGAAGTCGGTCTCCGGCTTGGTCGGGTCGAAGGCGGGCGCGCCTTCGGGCGGCAGCCGGGTGATCCGGTCGGTGATGGAGGAGGGCAGGTTCAGCGGCGGCAGCGGCGGCGGCGGCGGGGCCGCGGTGCCGCCCGCATTCTCGTTCCGGAGCGCCCGGCGCAGATCCGCCTCGCGCTCACGCGCACCACGCTCATTGGCCGATTCGCGGGTCGCCAGCACCTCGACATCCGGATCGATGCCGGTCGCCTGGATGGAACGGCCGGACGGCGTGTAGTAGCGCGCCGTGGTCAGGCGGATGGCGCCATTGCCGGGGATCGGCATGACGGTCTGCACGCTGCCCTTGCCGAAGCTGCGGGTGCCGACGACGTAGGCGCGGCGATGATCCTGCAGCGCGCCTGCGACGATCTCGCTGGCGGAGGCGCTGCCGCCATTGATCAGCACGACCATCGGCAGGCCCTGCGCGATGTCGCCCGGCCGCGCGTTCCAGCGCTGCGCGTCCTCCGGCCGGCGGGCGCGGGTCGAGACGATCTCGCCCTGCTCCAGGAAGTCATCGGAGACCTGGACCGCCTGGTCGAGCAGACCGCCCGGGTTGTTGCGCAGATCGAGGATGACGCCGCGCAGATTGCCACCGGCCTGGGTGCGCATGGTGGAGATGGCGCGCCGCAGCGCGGTTTCCGTCTGCTCGTTGAAGGAGGTCAGGCGGACATAGGCGACGTCGTTGCCTTCCAGGTGGAAGCGGGCGACCTGCGGGCGGATGACGTCGCGGGTGATCGAGAGTTCGATCGGGCGGTCGGTGCCCTCGCGGCGGATGGTCATGCGGATGGTGCTGCCGCGTTCGCCGCGCATCTGGTCGACCGCATCCTGCAGCGACAGGCCCTGGGTCGACTGGCCGTTCAGGTGGGTGATCAGATCGCCCGGGCGGACGCCGGCGCGGGCCGCGGGCGTGTCGTCGATCGGGGAGATCACCTTGACGTAGCCGTTCTCCTGCGTGACCTCGATGCCGAGGCCGCCGAACTCGCCGCGGGTCTGCACCTGCATGTCGCGGAAGCTGCGCGCGTTCATGTAGGAGGAGTGCGGGTCGAGGCCGGCGAGCATGCCCTGGATCGCATTCTCGATGACGTCGCGGTCGTTCACCGGCTCAACATATTCGGCGCGCACGCGTTCGAAGACGTCGCCGAAGAGGTTGAGCAGACGGTAGGTCTCGGCGCGGCTGCCATCCTGCGCCCAGGCGGCGACCATCGGCCCCACCACGACGCCGGCAGCGAAGGCCGCCGTGACCACGCCCGCCATCCGCACCTTGTTGAACATCGCCATCCGATCCTTTCCCGTGGCGGGGAGACGCCACGCCGCAGCATACCGCGTTGAAGTATGAACCCTACCAGACGCGAAAAGCCTAACAAAGGGCGCTGGCCCGCAGCAGGGGTTGTGTCACGCCGTCACGATTCGCCCCGCTTCGTCACGACTGGGCGATCAGATTGCCATCATTTCAGATTTCCTTGAGGAATGACGATGGCGAAGGTCCTGCCGCCCATTCCTCAGCGAAACC
Source organism: Roseomonas sp. (assembly GCA_036499545.1). Taxonomy (GTDB): domain Bacteria; phylum Pseudomonadota; class Alphaproteobacteria; order Acetobacterales; family Acetobacteraceae; genus Plastoroseomonas. Next base: position 3,459 of record DASYDR010000045.1, read on the forward strand.
TCAGGAACGGACCCCAAGCCAGGGCCGCGGATCCACCGCCTGACCGTTGCGGCGGAGTTCCAGATAGAGGCTGGGCCGCCCGCTGGCGCCGCTGCCGAGAACCCCGACCGGCTCCCCCGACAACAGCCGGGCGCCAGCCGTGGCATCGAGCCGTTCGAGGCCGGCCAGGACCACATGGTTCCCTTCCCCGCAATCGACGATGACCAGTTGCCCATAACTGCGGAAGGGACCGGCGAAGACCGCCCGCCCGGTGCAGGGCGAGACGACTCGGGCGCCAGGCGGGGCGGCGATGGTGACGCCGCGGGCCGGGCCGGCATCGGTGGCATCGCCGAAATCCCGCGTGATGCGGCCGGCGACCGGCATGGCGCGAGGTCCTTCGGCGACGACGGGCGGTGGCGGCGGCGCTGACGGCGGGCGCCGCTCGGCGGTGCGGCGGCGGGCTTCCTCCCGGGCGCGGGCCGCGGCTTCGGCCGCCTCCCGCTCCAGCCGGGCCAGCACGTCCTGGATATCGGCGGCCCGGGCCGCCGCTGCCTGCGCCCGCTCCGCCGCCTCCCGCCCCGCATCGGCGGCCTCGGCCTGGCGGGCCCGGGCAGCGGCGATCTGGGCATCGAGCGCCGCCGCCGCCTCCCGCGCCGCGCCCCTCGCCAGGCCGGCGCGCTCCGCCTCGTCCGCCGCCACGGCGGTCGCGGCGGCGGCGGCTTCCCGCGCGGTCCGGAGCGACTCGGCCTCCTCCCGCAGGTGCCGGGCCAGCGAACGCAGCACCAGGGCGCCGCGCAGCGCTTCCTCCGGCGGGGCGGGAATCGCGAGCAGCGTCTCGGCAGGATAGAGCGCCAGACGGCGCAGCACCGGCAGCATGACGGCGAAGGCCTGGGCCCGGCGCCGGGCCTCCGCCTCCGCGGCGCCGGCGGTCGCATCGGCGGCGCGCTGGCGCTCGAGCGCGGCGTCGTACACGGCATCGGCCTGCTGGGCCCGCCGCGCGGCGGCGACGCGCTGTTCGGCGAAGCGCTGCTCCTCCTGCTCCGCGGCTTCGCCACGGCGGACGGCGGCGGCGGCCTCGGCGCGCGCGGCGGCGGCGGCACGCTCGGCCTCCCGCATCTGCTCGCGCGACGGCGTCTGCCCCGGCGCGGCGGATGCCAGGGCGAGCAGGCAGGCAAGGACGGTCGGGGCGAGGACTCGGCCGGTCACCCGTCAAGCCTACCATCCGCGGCGCGCATCCGCTGCAAGGCGAACCACCCTTGCAGCAGCTTGCCGTCGCCGGTCGGGAATCCCTCCTCCAGCATGGTCGAGGTCTGGATCCGCTCCACCCGGAAATGCCGGTAGTCCTGACGCAGTTCGCACCAGGCGCCGAGCAGGGTCACATCGACATAGTAGAGCATGGCGATCGGCCAGACAGTGCGGTGACTGCGGCGGCCTGTCGCATCCTGGTAGCTGATGCGGACCTTCCGGGTCTCACGGATCGCACGGCGCAACGCCGCCAGGTCGATGCCGTCCGGTATGATGGCGCTGCCATCCGAGACCAGGAAAGGGGCCGTGACTACGCCTGCGCGCAGCCGCTCCGGCAGGATGCTGGCGATCTTGGCCAGCACCGAAGCGGCTGCGTCCTGCAGGCCGGGGTCGCGCAGGCGCCCCAGCAGCCGGGCGCCGACGGCTATGGCATCGACCTCGTCGGCGGTGAACATCAGCGGCGGCAGGTCGAAGCCGCGGCGCAGCAGATAGCCGATGCCCGCCGCGCCTTCGATCGGCACCCGCCGGGCCTGCAGGGTCGCGATGTCGCGATAGATGGTGCGGGTCGTGACCTCCAGCCGTTCCGCCAGGCTGGCCGCGGTCATGGGGCCGGAGGCGCTCCGGAGCGCCTGGATGATGTCGAACAGCCGGTCCGCCCGCCGCATGGCTGCCTCCCGCTTCGCAGCGACTGCTCCTGACATAACCTTGTCAGCAGAGGGTTGCCAGACTGGCCGGGTCGATGACGGAGGCGGTCATGCGGAAGGATCCGGCGGCGACGCCGGGGATGGGCTTGGCAATCGGGCGGCAGGCCGGCGACGGCAGTTGGCGCGGTGTCGCGATGATCTCGGGCTCGGCCCTCGCCTTCAGTACCGCCGGGCTGTTCACCGGGCTGATCCAGGCCGATGCCTGGACCATCCTGTTCTGGCGCAGCCTGTTCGGCGGGCTCTTCATCGGCGGGTGGATCCTGTGGCGGGAAGGTGCGGCCGGGCTCCGGGCCTGCCGCGCCATCGGCCGGCCCGGGCTGCTGGTCGCCGCCTGCTCCACCTTGGGCACCATCTGCTTCGTGCATGCGCTGCGGCTGACCACGGTCGCCGAGGTCACCATCCTCTATGCCACCGCGCCCTTCCTCGCCGCGGGCATGGCCTTCCTCTGGCTGCGCCAGCGCGAGAGCCGGGTGACGCTCGCCGCCAGCCTGCTGGCGCTGGCGGGCGTGCTGGTGATGACCGGCCCGGCGCTGGCGCGCGGTCACCTGGCCGGCAATCTGCTCGCGCTGGCCATGACCGCGCTGATCGCGGCGATGATGGTCATCATCCGTCGCCACCACGGCATCTCCATGCTGCCGGCCGCCTGCCTCTCCGCTTTCGCCTGCGCGATCATCGTCGCGCCCCTGGCGAGCCAGGTGCGCGGCGGAGCCCCCGACCTGCTGTGGCTCGCACTGTTCGGCAGCCTGCAATTCGGGCTGGGCCTGCTGCTGCTGACGCTCGGCAGCCGGCTGATGTCGGCGGCGCGCGCGGCGCTGATCGGCAATCTCGAACTGCCGCTGGCGCCGCTCTGGGTCTGGCTGGCTTTCGGGGAATGGCCGCCGCCCGCCACCTGGACCGGCGGCGCGATCGTCATGGCGGCGCTGCTGCTGGACGCGCTGGCGGGACGACGGCGCGGTGCCTAACCCAGGCTGCCCGCGAAGCGCTCCGCCAGCCGGCCCCGCCGGAAGGCCTCCGTGACGAAATCCACGAAGGCGCGCGTCTTGCCCGGCAACAGGGTACGGCTGGCGTAGTAAAGCGAGATCGCGCCAGCATCGGCATACCAGCGCGGCAGCAGGCGGATCAGCGCGCCGCTGTCCAGATGCGGCAATGCATCCGGCACCGAGACCAGGGTGACGCCGAGGCCGAGCAGCGCGGCGCGGACCATCGCGGCGGGATCATTGACGATGAGCGTCTCAGCCAGCGTCGCCGGCATCTCGGCACCCGCGGCATCGCGCATCGTCCAGTGCCGGATGCGGCCGGTGCGGGCCGCGCGCATGACGACGCCATCGCATGCCGCAAGCGCGGCGGGATCGGCGGGCGGGATGCGCCCCCGCATATAAGCGGGCGCGGCGACGGCGATGATATGCGCCGGGCCCAGGCTGCGCGCGACGACGCCGGGCGCCAGGTCGAAGCCGCCGCCGATCGCGGCATCGAAGCCTTCCGCCACCAGATCCACCGGGCGGTTGTCGAAGTGCCAGTCCGCCCGGATCCTGGGATACCGGGCGAGGAAGCCCGGCAGCAGCGGCAGGATATGGTCCAGGCCGAAGGTCGGACTCAGGCTGACCCGCAGCACGCCCGCCGCTTCGCCGCCATCCGCCATGCCGGCGATCGCCGCCTGCAGCCCGTCGAGATTGCCGCGGATCGCCTGCAGGAAACGCTCCCCCGCTTCGGTCAGCGTCAGCCGGCGGGTGCTGCGCTGGAACAGCCGGACTCCAAGGTTGCGCTCCAGCATCGCCACGTTGCGGCTGACTGCCGCCGGGGTGAGCGCCAGCCGCCGCGCCGCCGGGGAAAAGCCGCCGGCCTCCGCGCTGCGGACGAAGGCTTCGAGATTGGCGAGCGTCTCCATCCATCAGCCCCTTTCAAGCAATGCTTGATAGTGATTGCCATTATTCCTGGCTAATTCTGCACCAATCCCTGGGCGATATCCACTCCAACGCAACCCACCGGAGTGAACCCGATGTCGAACCCCAGCTCTCCCCTCACCGGCAAGGCGGCCCTGGTCACCGGTGGCTCCCGCTCGATCGGCGCCGCCATCGCCAGGCGGCTCGCGGCCGAAGGCGCCGCGGTCGCGATCACCTACAGCGCCTCCCCCGGCAAGGCGGCCGAGGTGGTGCAGGCGATCGAGGCGGTCGGCGGCCGTGCCATCGCGATCGCGGCCGATGCCGGCGATCCGGACGCGATGCGCACCGCTGTCCGCAGCACTGTCGAGGCCTTCGGCAGCATCGACATCCTGGTGAACAATGCCGGGCTCAGCCTTGGCGGCGCGATCGAGGAGATCCGCCTCGAGGACTACGAGCGGATGATCGCGGTGAACGTCACCGGCGTCTTCGTCGCCACGCAGGAAGCGGCGCGGCACATGCGGCCGGGCGGGCGCATCATCCATATCGGCAGTTCGATGGCGCGCTATGCCGCCTTCCCGACCGCCTCCGTCTACACGCTGACCAAGGGCGCGGTCGCCGGGTTCAACCGCGGCCTGGTGCGCGACCTCGGCCCGCGCGGGATCACGGTGAACACGGTGAATCCCGGCCCGACCGACACGGACATGAACCCCGATGGTGGCGCGGTGTCAAAACTCGTCGGCCCGCACATCGCCATCGGCCGCTACGGCCGCCCGGAGGAGGTCGCGGATGCGGTCGCCTATCTCGCGAGCCCGGGCGCCGGCTTCGTCACCGGCGCCGAGCTGATGGTCGATGGCGGCTTCACCGCCTGACCCCGCACGACAAGCAAGGAGATAAGATCATGACCATCGGCATCATCGGCGCCGGTGCCATCGGCACAGCCATCGCCCGCATCCTGGCCCGTGCCGGCATCGCGGCCACCATCGCCAACAGCCGCGGGCCGGACAGCCTGGCGGCACTGACCGCGACGCTCGGGCCCGCGATCACCGCCGGCAAACGCGAAGAGGCCGCTGCGGCGGATATCGTTTTCGTCGCGGTGAACTGGTCCCGGCTGCCGGCGGCGCTGGCCGGCCTGCCGGATTGGGGCGGGCGCATCGTCGTCGACGCCAACAATCCGATCGAGGCGCCGCTGTTCAAGCCGGCGGAGCTGCACGGCCGCAGTTCCAGTGAGATTGTCGCCGATCTCGTGCCTGGCGCCCGGGTGGTGAAGGGCTTCAACCACCTGCTGGCGGCGGTGCTGGCAGCCGATCCGCGCGCCGAGGGCGGCCAGCGGGTGCTGTTCCTGGCCGGCGATGACGCGGCGGCCAAGGCGGAAATCGGGGCGCTGGTCGCGCAGCTCGGCTATGCCGGCATCGACCTCGGCCCGCTGGCGGCCAGCGGGCGGCTGACGCAATTCCCGGGCGGGCCGCTGCCGGCGCTGAACCTTGTGAAGTTCAGCTGATCGCGACCTGCGCTCAGCGGCACTCCAGCACGCGGATGTCGTAGACCGGATGCTCCAGCATGTTCACGCCGGGGGCGTTGGCGAACATCCAGCCGCGGAACACGACGGCCGCGCCCTGCGCGGCACGGCTGTCGGCGATTTCCATGAAGGCGGCCGCGTCCGGCACCTCGTCCGCCGGGCGCTTGTTGCAGGCGGCGACGCGGATCGACAGCGTGCCGAAGCGCGCTTCCTGCCCGACCGTCGCATCCAGCACCGTGACGCGCGCCGTCACCTTGTCGAGCGCCTGCAGATGCGCGACGCGGCCCGGCACCCAGGCTTCCGGCGCCAGCAGTTCCTGCGGCTGGGATGGGGGCTGGGGCGGCTGGCCCTGGTCCTGCTGGGCCACCGCCGGCACCGCCAGCAGCGCGGCGGCCAGGAACAGCGCCGCCCTCATGGCACCCGATTCGGGCTGGGCAGCGCCGCGATCAGCTCGGTCAGCACCCGGCGCATCGCCGCCTCGTCCACGCCCATCAGGATCGCATCCTCGAAGGTATCGCGCAGCATCGCCACGGCCTCGCGGTGATTGTCCTCGAGGGTCCTGATCTTCTCGCGGCAGGACACCGGCTCCCCGTCGGCGCCCGGCCAGAGGCGCGGCGCATCGAGGCTCATTGCGGCCTGGCCGGGGCGGGAGCCGCGGGCGGCGCGGCCGGCGGCGTCGCGCCATCCGGCGCCGGGGCGCGGTTGCTGTTCATCTCGGTGACCGAGAAGATGAACCGCCCGAGCAGGCTTTCCAGGCTGACCGCCGATTGCGTGATGTCGATGCGCTGGCCATCGCGCAGGATGCGGTCACCACCGCCGGGCACCAGCGCGACATACTTGCCGCCGAGCAGCCCTTCGCTGGTGATCTCGGCGGAGGTATCGGCCGGCAGCCGCAGATTGCCGTCGATGCGCAGCGTCAGCTCGGCCAGGAAGGTCTGCGGGTCGATCCGCTGGTTCACCACCTGGCCCACCTTCACGCCGGCGATGCGCACATCGGCACCGGCCGAAAGCCCGTCGATACGGTCGAACCGCGCGGTCAGCGTCAGGCCGCCGGCGACCGAACTGCGGCCGCTGTTGGTGACGGCATAGAACAGGAAGCCAGCGGCGATCAGCAGCACCGCCGCTCCGGTCAGCAGCTCCGCGATACCCCGGCGCCGGGCCATGGGATCAGGTCCCCGGGGTCCAGGCCTGGTAATCGCCGGCGGGGCTCACCGGCCGCCCTTCCTTGTACTGGCTGCCGGGCGGCCGCCAGGCCTCCGCACTGCCGGTCAGGTTTGGACGGTGCGGCTTCTGCCAGGCATATTGCGGCTGCGCCGGCAGCGGGTTCGGCGTGGTGTGATGGAGCCAGCCCCACCACTCCGGCGGCACGACCGAGGCTTCCGGACGGCCGGCATAGAGCACGAACCGCTTCGGACGCCCGTCGCGCAGCGCGCGCTTGGCTTCCCAATAGGTATTCCCGGCGGCATCGCTGCCGATGCGGCGCGCCGAGAGGCGGACGAAGAAGCTGGTCAGGAACGACATGGCGCGGACCATCGCATAACCCGCGCCGCGGTGCAAAATGAGGAGTTGTTACATATTTCGCCCTCAAGCGCCGGGCGCGGCCTCCGGCCGCTTGGCTACCGCGCGGTCAGGGCGCGCCGGCGGCGGCTGACGGTCGCGCGCGGGGCCGCGTTCGCGGCCCCGGGGCATCGCTGCGCTCGCCCCGCTGGAACTGGTGGCGGCCTACGGCCGCGGGGGTGAGGTGGGGCAAGCGCCGCGGCGCTGGTCTTGTCCACAACATAATGGGGTTATCGGACCATTCAGCCACCATATACGGCTTCCCGAGTCACTCAGCACTGACTTAGCATCCACCTATGGCAATCCTGAACGGCACTCTCTGGGAAGGGATCGCGCTGCGGCGCCTCAAGGCGGCGGCGGATCCGGATCAGGCACCGCGCGCCGTCGCCCTGCCGGGCGCCTGGCCGGATGCGGAGGCCGCCGCGGCCGCGCTCGCCGCCATCGCGCCCGGCGCCGGGCCGGTGACCCTGCCCGGCCTGGCCGAACGCTGGATCCGGCGCCTCGAAGCCAAGGGCCGTGCCTTGGGCCTGGTCACCGGCAGTGACTTCGCCCAAGGGCTGCGGGCGCTGCTGCTGTCCCGCCGTGGCGCGCCCGGACTGCCGGTCTGGCGCGGCGAATGCCGCACGGCCGAGGTGCCGCGCTTCGTCCTGAACCTCTCGGCCTTCCTCGATGCCGGCGGCGGCTTCGACACCGGCGCCTATGCCGCCGCCGTGGCCCTGGCCGTGCGCGCTGCGGAGATCGCCGGCGAAGGCCGCGCCCAGCGCCTGTCGGTCGGTTTCGCCGATCTCGCCGGCTTCCTGGCCGCCCATGGCCTGCGCTACGCCGGCGCGGAAGGGCGGGAAACCGCCGCCGCCCTGGCCGCGCTGACCCTCGGCGCCGCCGAGGCCGAATCGGGCCGCATCGCCGATCAGCTCGGCGCGCGGGAACCGCTGCGCCTGTTCTGGCCGCCCTCCCCCGCCACCTGCGCGGTGCCCGGCCTCGCCGAAGCCGCCCGCGCGGCTCTCGATACCGCGGCCGGCAGCCATGGGCTGCGCCATGCCGGCGTGGTTGCGTTGAGCGCGCCCGATGCGGTGGACGCATTGCTCGGCGTCGAGACCGGCGGCATGGCTCCGGCCCAGGGCCATCTCCGCCCCGCCATCGACGCCGAAGGCCGGCTGCGCGACCAGCCGACCCAGGCCGCCCGCCGTGCCGGCGCCCGCGCCGAAGCCCTGCTGGTCCCGGTCGAGGACACCGCCCGCCAGCAGATGCTGATGGCCATCGGCCCCTTCCTGCACGGCCCGGTGCCGGCCGCCGTCGCCGCGGCAATTCCGGCCGCACCCGCGCCGACCGCCACGCCGCCCCTGCCCGAGCTGCCGTTGCTGCTGCGGCCCCGCCGTGCCGTACGCGACGCGATGCGGCGCGTGACCATCGGCGGCCAGCGCGTCGCGCTCCGCTGCCAGGAAGACGCGGATGGCGCGCTGCGCGGCATCACGCTCACCCTCGGCCGCGACGCCGGGCTCCGCGCCTTGCTGGACGCCACCGCACAGGCCGTCTCGGTCGGGCTCGCGCGCGGCGTCCCGCTGTCGGATTACGTCGACGCCTATGCCTATGCCGATTTCGCCCCGGCCGGCACGGTCGAAGGCGATGCCCGTATCCAGGCGGCCAGCAGCATTCTCGACTGGGCGTTCCGCCATCTGGCCTTCACCTATCTCGGCCGCGCCGACCTGGCCGATCCCGCCCTGCCGCCAGCGCCGGACGCCGCCGCCGAACCAGGCGCGCCGCCGCTGCTGCCGCTCGATCTGCCGGCGCTGCCGACCCCGCGCCGGGCGCGCGGGCTGCGCCGGGTGGCGTAGGCGAATCCGCGGCGCTACAACCGCCGCCTTACCCTTCTGGAGAGACAGATCATGGCCGGACGCATCGATGCGCGCCTCGCCGAGCTCGGCATCGAATTGCCGCGCCCGGCGGCGCCGATCGCGAATTATGTCCCGTACAACCTGACGGGCAATCTCGTCGTCATCTCCGGCCAGGTGCCGATGGATGACGGCCGCATCGCGATCACCGGCAAGGTGGGCATGAGCGTTTCGGTCGATGAGGGCCGGCGCTCGGCCCGCATCTGCTTCATCAACCTGCTGGCGCAGCTTCGTGAAGCGCTGGGCGGTGATCTGGACCGCGTGGTGAAGGTGGTGCGCCTGGGCGGCTTCATCGCCGCGCCGGCCGAGTTCACCCAGCACGCGGCGGTCATGAACGGCGCTTCCGACCTCGCGGTCGAGGTGTTCGGCGATGCCGGGCGCCATGCCCGCTCGACGATCGGCGTGCCCTCGCTGCCCGGCGATGCCGCCACCGAAGTCGAAGGCATGTTCGAGTTTGTTTGATTGAGCCTCAAGCGCCGGCGCGGGGTTTTTTAGTCTCAGGCGCCGGCGCGGCCTCCGGCCGCTTGGCTAACGCGCGGTCAGGGCGCAGTGGCGACAGCTGATGGTCGCGCGCGGGGCCGCATTCGCGGCCCCGGAGCATCGGCTTCGCCTCGCTCCGCAGGAACCTGTGACGGCCTGCGGCCGTGTTTCGCTTGCTGCCGTGAATGGGTGACTTGCGCTTCCGCCGTGGGGGGCGAAATCTGATTGCGATGGATGCCGCCCCACCTGAGCTGAGTCTTTCCCTGCTGCCGCGCATCACCGATGTCGCGGCGGCGGAATGGGATGCCTGCGCCGGCGGCGGCAATCCTTTCGTCAGCCATGCCTTCCTGCGCGTATTGGAGGAAAGCGGCAGTGTCGGCGGCCGCACCGGCTGGCTGCCGCAGCACGCGGTGCTGCGCGATGATGCCGGGCACCTGCTGGCCTGCGCGCCGATGTACGTGAAGCTCCACTCCCGCGGTGAATATGTGTTCGATGCCGGCTGGGCGGATGCGCTGGAACGCGCCGGCGGCCAGTACTACCCGAAGCTGCAGGTGGCCGCGCCGTTCAGCCCGGTGCCCGGGCCGCGGCTGCTGATCCGGGAAGGCTGCGCGCTGCCGCCGGCGGCGATGGCGGCAGCGCTGGAACAGGCGATGACGGCGCTGCGCTGTTCCTCGGTGCATGTGACCTTCTGCGAGGCCGGGGAAGCGGCGGCGCTGGCCGAGGCCGGCTGGCTGACCCGGCTCGGCGTCCAGTTCCACTGGCTGAATGCCGGCTACGGCTGTTTCGACGATTTCCTCGGCGCCATGGCGTCGCGCAAGCGCAAGCAGGTGCGGCGCGAGCGCCGGGACGCCGCGCTGTCCGGCTTCGTGCTGAAGACCCTGCGCGGGCATGAGATCACGCCGCGCCACTGGGATGCCTTCCACCGCTTCTACCAGGACACCACCGACCGGAAATGGGGCCGGGCCGCCTATCTGAAGCCGCGCTTCTGGCCGCTGCTGGGGGAAGCGCTGGGCGATGCCGTGGTGCTGATGGTCGCGGAGCAGGACGGGGAACCGGTGGCCGGCGCCCTCAATCTGCTGGGGCGGGAAGCGCTGTACGGCCGCAACTGGGGCACGCTGGTGGAGGCGCCCTTCCTGCATTTCGAGCTCTGCTACTACATGGCGATCGACTTCGCGATCGCGCACGGGCTGGCGCGGGTCGAGGCCGGGGCGCAGGGCGAGCACAAGATCCAGCGCGGCTATGTGCCGGTGCCGACCTGGTCGGCGCATCACATCGCGCATCGCGGGCTGGCGCGCGGGGTGGCGGAGTATCTCGACGCCGAGCGCCCGGCGATGGAGCGGGAAATCGCTGCGCTGGCGGAGCTTTCGCCCTTCCGGAAGGGCTGCGACACCGATTAGGGTCGCGCCCGCATGGGCATCGCGTATTTCCAGCTCGCGCTCTCGATGGCGCTGGTCGGCGCCAATGTCGCGGTGGCGAAGCTGCTGGCGGAAGCGCTGCCGATCCCGCTGGTCGTCGGGCTGCGCTGCGCGATCGCGATCATCGTGCTGCTTCCGCTGGCGCGCGCCGTCGAAGGCCGGGTGCGGCCGGATGCGGGCAGCCTGCGCAACCTTGCGCTGCAGGCGCTGTTCGGGACCGTGCTCTACAATGCCGGGCTGCTCGCGGGGCTCAGGCTGACCAGCGCCCTGGAAGCCGGGCTGGTGCTGGCGACCCTGCCGGCGGTGGTCGCGATCGGCGGCGCCGCCTGGTTGCGGGAACGGCTGCCGGCGCGGCAATGGGCGGCGGTGGCGCTCGCCGCCGGCGGCATGGCCGCGCTGGTGCTGGCGCGGGCCGCACCGGACGCCGGCGGCAGCCTGGCCGGCAATCTGCTGGTCTTCGCCGGTGTGTGCGGGGAAGCGATGTATGTGCTGCTGGCCAAGCGCCTGGGTGCGCGGGTGCCGGTGGTGACCGCCAGCCTCTGGATGCAGGTCTTCTCCCTGCTGTTGCTGCTGCCCTTCCTGCTGCCGGGGATCGATGCCATCGCCGCGGTGGCGACGCCGCGCATCGCCGGGCTGATGCTGTTCCACAGCCTGACCGCCAGCGTGGTCTGCCTGCTGCTCTGGTATGCGGCGTTGAAGCGGGTGCCGGCCGGCATGGCCGGGGTCTTCACCGCCTTCCTGCCGGCGAGCGCCGCCCTGGTCGCGGTGCTGCTGCTGGGGGAGGCAGCGACCATCGTGCATGCCGCCGGCTTCGCGCTGATGCTGGCCAGCCTGCTGCTGGCGACCTGGCCGGGACGGCGCCGCGCATGAGGGCCTGGCTGGCCATGGATGCCGCGGCCTTCCTGGCACGCGATCCTGCCGATATCGCCGGGCAGCTCGCGGCGCAGCAGGCGCTGCGCGGCTATGCCGGCACGGCCGATCAGCAGGCCGCGTGGACGGCGCAGATCGTGACCCTGTGTCACGCACTGGCCGTCCTGCCCGCGACGGGCTGGACCATTGCGCTGGAATACGACCTGCTCCGGCTGGAGAAGCGCATCGACGCCGTGCTGCTGACCGACCGCGCGATCCTGGCGCTGGAATTCAAGACCAGCGACGCCTCTCCCGCGGCACTGGCCGAAGCGGAGGACTATGCGCTCGATCTCCGCGACTTCCATGCGGGCAGCCGTGCGCATCCGATCGTGCCCGTGCTGGTGGTGCAGAACGGTATCTGGCCACCGCCGGCGCAGCCACCATTGCTCTGGGATGGCGTGGTGCCGCCGATGCGGTGCGGCAGCGACGGCCTCGCCAGCCTGGTCGCCTGGATCCAGGCATCGGTACCGCCACCGCGCCATCCGCTCGACGGCACCGCCTGGCTCGCCGCGCCCTATCGGCCGGTGCCCGGCATCATCGAGGCGGCGACGATGCTGTATGCACGGAACGGGGTCGCGGAGATCGCCGCCGCGCGCGCCGATGCCGCCAGCCTGACGCGCACCACCCAGGCGATCGGGCGCGCGGTCGCGGCGGCGCGCGCGGCGGGTGACAAGCGCGTGGTCTTCGTCACCGGCATTCCCGGCGCGGGCAAGACGCTCTGCGGCCTCAACACGGTGTTCGGCGTCGGGCATGGCGATGGTGCCGCCTTCCTGACCGGCAACGCGCCGCTGGTCGCGGTGCTGCGTGCGGCGATCGCCGCCGATGCGGTGCGGCGTGGCGATTGCGCCAGGCCCGAGGCGGAACGCCGCGCCAAGGCGCGGCTGCAGAATGTGCACCGCTTCCTGGAAGATGGTGCGACCAATGCCGCGATGCGGCCGGCGGAACGGCTGATCGTGTTCGACGAGGCGCAGCGGGCCTGGGATGCGGCCAAGGCGGTCCTCGGTACCCGCAACAAGCCGTCGCGCCTGACGATGAGCGAGCCGGCCCATACCCTTGACATCATGGGGCGCCTGGATGGCTGGGCGGTGATCGTCGCCCTGATCGGCAATGGGCAGGAGATCAACACCGGGGAAGCCGGACTCGCGGAATGGGGCCGCGTGATCGCCGCGGACCCGCGCTGGCGTGCCCTTGCCGCGCCGAGAGCAGTCGACACGCCGGAGGCTCCGCAGCGCCTGGCGGAAGGGCTTCCGCCCTGGCTCGGCCTTGATGCGGATCTTGACCTGACGGTTCCGGTGCGCAGCATCCGGGAAAGCTCCGGCGCGGCCTGGGTCGATGCCGTGCTGCGCGACGACGCGACGGCGGCGCGCCATATCGCCGAAGCGGCCGACGCCCTGCCCTATCGCGTGACGCGCGACCTCGCCGCCGCGCGCGCGGTGCTGCGGGCCGAGGCGCGTGGGCTGCGGCGGGCCGGTCTCGTCGCTTCCGCCGGCGCCAAGCGGCTGCGCGCGGATGGGCTCGCGGCGCAATTGGACGACGTCGCGCACTGGTTCCTGCTGCGCTGGCCGGATGTGCGCGCCTCCGACGCGCTGGAGACCTTCGCGACGGAGTATGATTGCCAAGGGCTTGAGCTTGACCTGGTTGGCATGGGCTGGGGCGGCGATTTCATCCGGGGACCGCGGGGCTGGGCCGCCCGGCGCTTCGCGGGCACCCGTTGGCAGCGCGACACGAAGGAGTTCGACTTCGTACGCAACACCTACCGCGTGCTGCTGACCCGCGCCCGCTACGAGACCATCCTCTATGTCCCGCGCGGCGACGCCGCCGATGCGACGCGCGACCCGGCCGAATTCGACGCCATCGCGGATTTCCTGTTCGCCTGTGGCGCCCGGCCGCTGGGGGCGGCGCCCGAAGAAGCACTGCCGATCCCCATCCCCCAGCCCGCCCTGCTGTGACGCCACGCGCCGGACATGCCAGGATGCGCGCCATGCGCCCGACGATCCTCGCCCTGCTGTCCCTCTTGCTCGCCTGGCCCGCCCTGGCGGATACCGAACTCAAGATCGCCACCTGGAACATCGCCTGGCTCACCACCAAGCCGACCGGGCATCCGGACCTGCCGCGCGATGTCCGCACCCGCTCGCCCGAGGATTTCACGCGGCTGCAGGCCTATGCCGCACGGCTGGATGCCGCGGTCATCGCCTTGCAGGAAGTGGATGGGCCGCTCGCCGCCGCCCGCGTCTTCGACAACCGTGACTATGTGATCCACCTGACCGACGAGAACGACGTGCAGCGGCCCGGCTTTGCGTGGCGCCGCAACCTGCGCGTCACCCGCAACCCCGACCTGGTCGGGCTGGACCTGCGGCCGAGCGCCCGCTTCTCCCTCCGCCGCGGTGCCGATATCACGGTGGAGACGGAAGGCGGGTCGCGGCTGCGGCTGCTGTCCATCCACCTCAACGCCGGCTGCCGCGAAGGGCCGATCGCCCGGTCGGAGCGGCGCGAATGCGACAGCCTCGGCCGCCAGATCCCGGTGCTCGCCGGCTGGATCGCCGAGCGGCGGCGCGAGGGCGTGCCCTTCATGATCCTGGGCGACTTCAATCGCCGCATCGGCCGCAATGACGAATTGTTCGAGCAACTGTCGGAGGCGGCGCCGCTGACGCATGCGAATGCCGGCTTCTCCAACCCCTGCTGGGGCGGCGGCAGCTTCATCGACCAGATCCTGGTGGGCGGCGCGGCCCGCGGCTGGGTGGAGGATGGCAGCCTGCGCGTGCTGGTCTACGCCGAGCAGGATCGGCGCCTGCGCGACCGGCTCTCCGATCATTGCCCGGTCAGCCTGCGGGTGCGCATGCCCTGACCGCCGCCCGGACGGGGTGCGCCAGGTCACTGGACCCGCGCCGGCGACACGGCTAGGCAGGCGTTTCGGGCCAATCGTTGCAAAGACGATGGCCCGGGCCGGGCAAAGGGCGCGGCCGCCGGGACGGGGCAGGGCCATGGCGCGGGGCTTTTCGGCCGCTTACGACGCTTGCGGCATCGGTCGCCGCCACTACCAGGCCTGGGCGCTGCCGCAGGATGCCGAGCTGATCCGGGCGAAAAATCCACCCTTGCCATTCCTGCGCGCCCGGCACCGCATGGCGGCGGTGGTGCATCTCTGCCGGAGCGTGGCGCCAGGCCGGATCACGCGCCATATCGGTGAGACGCGCGACCTGCCCGCGCCCCGGGTCGGGCTGATCGAGCTGACGCCCGGCGATACCGATATCGACTTCGAAGCCGGGGCGGCGACGGAGATGCTGACGCTCTCCCTGCCCCGGACCCTGTTCACCGCGATCGACGCCGATCCGGACCGCATGTTCGGGCGCGGCCTGGCCCCTTTCCGCGACACCGCGCTGCGCGCCGTGCTGCTCGATCTCGCGGAGCGGGCGGCGGCCGGGGCGAGCGAGCGGCTCTTCGCCAGCCACGCGCTGTGCTTCATCGCGGCGGGTCTGGCGGCGCCCCGGCGCGCGGCGTCGAAGCGGCCCCTGGATGGCGCCCGGCTGGCCCGCGTGCTGGATGCGATCGAGACGGCGGTGGCGGAGACCGTGGGTGAGGCGCCATCGCTGGCCATGCTCGCGCGGCTGGCGGGATTGTCGCTGTCCGAATTCGTGCGCGGCTTCCGGGCGGCCACCAACGAAACCCCACATGCCTATCTGACGCGCCGGCGGATCGAACGGGCGCAGGCGCTGCTGCGCCAGCAACGCGCCCTGCCCCTGGCCGAGGTGGCGACGATGCTCGGCTTCGCCGATCAGGCCCATTTCAGCCGGCGCTTCCGCCAGGTGACCGGCACCACCCCGACGCGCTTCCGCCGCGATGGCTGAGGTGGATCACGCCGACAGCCCGGAGCGGCACCGGTCGAAGGGCTTCTCCGCCGCCTACGAAGCCTGCATCCTTGGCCTCGGCCGCTACGCGACCTGGGCGCTGCCGCGAGGCGCCGAGCTGATGCACGCGCGGAACCCGCCGGCACCCCACATCCGGGCGCGGCATGGCATGGCAATCGCGATGCATCTCTGCCTTGGCGTCACACCGGGACGGATCACCCGGCATGTCGGCGAACTCCGCAACCTGCCGGCACCCCGGCTCGGCCTGATCACCCTGACGCCTGGCCATACCGATCTGGAATACGAAGCCGAAGGCGGGACGGAGATGCTGACCCTCTCCCTGCCGAAGACGCTCTTCGCCATGCTGGACGCCAGCCCGGACCGGGCCTTCCGGCGCGGGCTGCCGCCCTTCCGCGATGACGCCTTGCGCGCGGTGCTGCGCGAACTGGCGGAGCGCGCGCGGGAGGGGAGCAGCGAGCGCCTGTTCACCGACCACGCGCTCTGCTTCCTGGCCGCGGCCCTGGCGACGCCGCGGGTCGCGGCGCCAGGCCGGAAGCTCGACGGCGCCCGCCTCGCGCGGGTGCTGGATGCGATCGAGACGGCGATCAGCGAAGACCCGGCGGAGCCGCCCGCCCTGTCCGCGCTGGCCAGCCTGGCGGGGCTGTCCCTGGCCGAATTCGCGCGCGGGTTCCGGGCGGCGACGGGCGAAGCCCCCCATGCCTACATCACCCGTCGCCGCATCGAGCGCGCCCAGGCGCTGCTCCGGTCGCAGCCCGGACTGCCGCCGGCGGAGGTGGCGGCCGCGCTCGGCTTCGCCGACCAGGCGCATTTCAGCCGGCGCTTCCGCCAAATGACGGGCACCACCCCGGCGCGCTTCCGCCGCGAAAGCTGATCACCCGGGGCCGGGCGAGGAAGGGCTGGGCGCATCGGCGCGCAGCCCCTAGGCTTGCGGCCTGACAACAATGCCGGGTGCCACGGCGCATCGGGCTGAGGCGCCGGCTTGTCCATTTTCCTTCGGGTCACCCTGCCGCTGGCCGGCATGAACTTCGTCAACCAGATGGCGCGCGCGGTCATCGCGACCATCGGGCCCGTACTCGCGCTCGAGCTCGGGCTGTCGGCGAGTGGCCTCGGGCTGCTCGCCGCCGCGGTCTTCGTGACCTATGCGATGGCGCAATTGCCGGTCGGGCTGGCACTCGACCTGTTCGGGGCCCGGCGGACGCAGACCGTGCTGGCCTCCATCGCCGGCATCGGCAGCCTGATGTCGGCGCTCGCGCCGGATGCGCTGCTGCTCGGCCTTGGGCGAATGATCACCGGCATCGGCATCGCCGCCGGGCTGATGGGCATGCTGCAGGCCAATACGCAGTGGTATCCGCGGGAGAGGGTCGCGGCCGTGACCGGGCGCGGCTCCTTCATCGCGGCACTGGGTGGCCTCAGCGCAACCCTGCCGGTGCAATACCTGCTGCCGATCATCGGCTGGCGCGGCGCTTTCTGCGGCATTGCCGTGATCGCCTTCGCCGTCGCGCTCTGGATCTGGTTCTCGGTGCCCGACCGTCCGCCTGGCATCGCCATGCGGGAGCGGCGGCGGCTGCGTGATGAGGTCGCGGAGTATGGCCGCATTTTCCGCCATGCCGGCTTTCTGCGCTTCCTGCCCATGGTCGCGATGATCACCGCGCTGAGCTTCACCATGATGGGCCTCTGGGCCGGCCCCTGGCTGCGCGATGTCGGCGGCCTGCCCGACCATCCGCGCGCCACGGCGCTGCTCTGCCTCGCCCTGGGCGCGACGCTCGGCAGCCTGGTGCTGGGGCACTGGGCCAGCGCGGCGCAGGCACGCGGCTGGCCGGCGTTGACCGTGCCGGCCCTGGCGCTGGCGGGCCAGGCGCTGTTGCTGCTGGTGCTGATGACGGCGCCGGGCGGCGGGTTCGGGGTGCTGGCGCCGCTCTGGTTCGCCTTCGGCTTCGCCGGCGCCGGCGGGCCGCCGGGCTATGCCGCGCTGGCCCAGATCTTCCCGCGCGAGTTGGCCGGGCGGGTCGCGACCTCGGTCAACCTGACCATGCTGGTGATCGTGATCCTGCTGCAGAATGCGATCGGCTGGGTGCTGGACCTCTGGCCGCGCATGGCGACCGGCGGCTGGAATCCGGAGGGCTACGCCGCCGCTTTCGGCGGCATCCTGTTGCTGCAGGCTGCCGCCGCCTGCGCGACGCTGCGACCAGGACAGGGAAGGAAACGGGCATGATCGACAAGCGCCTGCGCAAGCTGCTCGACCGCTACCGGGTGACCGGCGGCAAGGGCTTCCGCCTGAAGGACCATGACCCCGGCGACAGCGGCGGCCTCGACCTCGACAAGGAGACCGCCCAGGCGATGCTCGCCGAGAGCACCAGCATCCTGGCCGAGCAGCAGGACAAGCTCTATGCGCAGGATCGCTGGTCGGTGCTCTGCATCTTCCAGGCGATGGATGCCGCGGGCAAGGATGGGGCGGTCAAGCACGTCTTCACCGGCGTCAATCCGCAGGGCTGCCATGTGGTCAGCTTCAAGGCGCCGAGCGCTGCCGAACTCGACCATGATTTCCTCTGGCGCCATGCGGTCGCGCTGCCGCAGCGCGGCCAGATCGGCATCCATAACCGGAGCTGGTACGAGGAGGTGCTCGTCGTGCGCGTGCACCAGAAGATCCTGGCGGCGCAGAAGCTGCCGGAGCCGCTGGTCGGCAAGCATATCTTCGATGAGCGCCTGGAAGACATCGCCGCCTATGAGCGCTACCTGGCGCGACAGGGCGTGGTCATCCTGAAATTCTTCCTCAACGTCTCCAAGGACGAGCAGCGCAAGCGCTTCCTCGAACGCATCGAGCAGCCGGAGAAGAACTGGAAGTTCAACGGCGGCGACGTCGCCGAGCGGGCGCACTGGAAGGCCTATCAATCGGCCTATGAGGACGCCATCCGCGCGACGGCGGCGCCGCATGCGCCCTGGTTCGTGGTACCGGCCGACAACAAGCGCTTCACCCGCATCATCGTGGCCGACGCGATCGCGGAGGCGATGGACAAGCTCGACCTGCGCTACCCGAGCGTGGACGACGCGACGCGCGCCGAGCTGGCGACGGCGAAGCAGTCCCTGGGCTGAGCATGGCAGCCACGGACCCGATCCTTTCCATCGCGCCGCCGGCCCCGGCGGGCGGCGCGCCAATCCCCATTCTTTGCAGCCGCAAGCTTAGGAAACGATGCAAATGCAGAGCTTCTTGAAATTATCCCTGCTCAGCCGATATGCGGCCCTTTCTATAATTGCCTTATCGACTTTCATATTCTTTATACTATCCATAAATCACACAGTTTATCTTTTTCCTTTTCTCATATTTCTGCTGCTGTCCGGATTGGGCGCCTATGATCTGATCCAGAAAAAGCACGCGATCACCAGAAACTACCCGGTCATCGGGCATATGCGCTTCCTGATCGAATCCATCCGGCCGGAACTGCGCCAATACCTGCTCGAAACCGATTTCGAGAAGCTGCCCTTCTCGCGCAGCCAGCGATCCCTCGTCTATGCGCGGGCGAAGTCGCAACAGGACCAGCGCCCTTTCGGCACGCTGAAGGACACCTATGCCAGCGGCCATGAATTCATGGGCCACTCCATCCGCCCTGCCGCCGTCCCGGATACCGCCGGCTTCCGCACGCTGATCGGCAATGACCAGACCGCGAAACCCTATTCCGGATCGATCCTCAACGTCTCCGCCATGAGCTTCGGTGCGCTCAGCGGCGCCGCGATCCAGGCCCTGAACAAGGGCGCCAGGATCGGCGGCTTCGCGCAGGACACCGGCGAAGGCAGCATCAGCCCGTATCACCGGCGCCACGGCGGCGACCTCATCTGGCAGGTCGCGAGCGGCTATTTCGGCTGCCGGAACGAGGACGGGACCTTTTCGCCCGAGCGCTTCGCGGCGCAGGCCGCGGACGAGCAGGTCAAGATGATCGAGGTGAAGCTCAGCCAGGGCGCCAAGCCGGGGCATGGCGGCATCCTGCCGGCCGGCAAGATCAGCCCTGAGATCGCCGAGACGCGCGGCATCCCGATGGGACAGGACTGCGTGTCCCCGTCATCACACAGCAGCTTCAGCACGCCGCTGGAAATGATGCATTTCATCGCGCGCCTGCGGGAGCTGTCCGGCGGCAAGCCGGTCGGCTTCAAGCTCGCCATCGGGCTGCCATGGGAATTCATGGCGATCGTGAAGGCGATGCTGGAAACCGAGATCATCCCCGACTTCGTCGTCGTCGACGGCGCGGAAGGCGGCACCGGCGCCGCCCCGCTGGAACTGGTCGATCATGTCGGCGTGCCGATGCGCGACGCCGCCCTTTTCGTGCACAACACCCTGGTCGGCGCGAAGCTGCGCAACCGGATCAGGATGGGCGTCAGCGGCAAGGCCGTTTCGGCATTCGATATCGCCTGCGCGCTGGGGATCGGTGCGGACTGGGTCAATTCGGCGCGCGGCTTCATGTTCGCCGTCGGCTGCATCCAGTCCCAGAGCTGCCACACCAACAAATGCCCGACCGGCGTCGCCACGCAGGACCCGCTGCGGCAACGCGCGCTGGACGTGCCCGACAAGGCGCAGCGCGTCGCGACCTTCCATCGCAACACGCTGCACGCGCTGGCCGAGCTGCTGGCCTCGGCGGGGCTGGACCACCCGTCCCAGCTGCGCCTGCACCACTTCGCCCGCCGCGTCAGCACCGGCGAGGTGCGGCTGTTTTCCGAACTGCTCGCCTCCCTCGAGGAAGGCGAGCTGCTGCGGAGCGGTGTCGAGCATCCCTTCTACGAGGACATGTGGCGCGCGGCACGCGCCGACAGCTTCAGCCGCGCCGCCTGAGCCGTTCCGCCGCCTGCGCCACCGCGGCTTCGCGGGCCGCGCGGGTCCGGGCGCCGGCGGTTCGGGCACGCTCGAGAATATGCGGCGGGGCCACGAAGGGGGTGCCCGCCGCGAAGGGCGGCTCCGGATCATATTCGATCTGGAGCTGGATCTGCTGAGCGACATCGTCGCCGGCCAGATCGGCCACCAGCCGCAGGGCCATATCGATGCCGGAGGTGACGCCGCCCGCCGTGTAGATATGGCCGTCGCGCGTCATCCGGTCGTCGCTGACCGTGGCACCGAACTGCGCGAGCAGGTCGCGCGACGCCCAATGGCTGCCGGCGCGGCGGCCCTGCAGCAACCCGGCGGCGCCAAGCAGCAGACTGCCGGTGCAGATCCCGAAGACATGCCGCGCGCTCTTGGCCTGGTCGCGCACGAAGGCGACCGTCTCCGGATCCAGCATCGCGGTATCGGTGCCAGGCCCGCCGGGAACCGCCAGCAGGTCGAGTTGCGGCGCCTCCCCGAAAGCCAGCGTCGGGGTGATCACCAGCCCGCGATCCGTGCGCACCGGGTCGCGGGTCTTCGCGACGACCTCGACCCGCCAGCCGGGCAGCCGTGCCAACACCTCATAGGGGCCGGTCAGGTCGAGCTGGGTCATGGCCGGGAACAGCAGCAATCCCGCGACAGGCGCAGTATCGGACATCGGGCGTCTCCTTGGCTGGCGCCGAGGATAGGCCGCACCGGGTTTGGCAGAAATGACAAACCAGGCGCGATTTCTGCCAGGCCCCTGCCCTTCGGCGCTCAGGCGCCGAAGCGGGCGCGCCACTCGCCAGGGCCGAGACCGAAAGCGCGGGCGAAGGCGCGCCGCATCCGTTCCTCCGTGCCGAAGCCGACGCCGCGGGCCACGGCGGCGTTTGACATCCGGGTGGTCTCCATCAGCGCGCAGGCGCGGTCGAGGCGGAGACGTTCCACCGCCTTGGCCGGGGTAGTGCCGGTCCGCGCCAGGAAATGCCGGTGGAAGCTGCGCGGCGTCATGCCGGCCTGCTCCGCCAGCGCCTCGGCGCCGAGTGGCCGGTGCAGATTCTCGACCGCCCAGGCCAGGAGCGGCGCGAAGCTGTCGCTCTCCTGCATCGCCAGCGGCGCGCTGAACTGCGCCTGGCCGCCGGGCCGGCGCATATAGACGACCAGGCGGCGGGCGACCTGGGCGGCCAGCGGCGCACCGAGATCGGCCTGGATCAACGCCAGCGCCAGGTCGATGCCGGCGGTGACGCCGGCCGAGGTCCAGACCGCGTCGTCCCGCACCCAGATCGGCTCCGCCGTCACCCGGATGCCCGGGAATTCCACGGCGAGGCGGGCGCAGGACCGCCAATGCGTCGTCGCCATCCGCCCTTCCAGCAACCCGGCTTCCGCCAGCAGGAAGGCGCCGGTGCAGATCGAACAGACGCGCCGCGCCGCCGCCTTCGCGCGGATCGCGGCGAGCAGCGCGGCCGATTGCCGGACCGCGTGCACGCCCGGCCCGCCGGGAATGAGCAGCGTATCGGGGATCGCGGCCGGCACCGCGGCGGCCTGCACCGGCAGGCCGCCCTCGAGTGGCACCAGCCCTGGCTCGACCGCCGCGACCGTCAGCCGGTAATGCCCGCCGCCCGCTTCCTCATCCGCCGTCGTGAAGGCCTGGAACGGCCCGGACAGATCGATCGGCTGCGCCCCTGGATAGATCAGGAACAGCACCTCGCGCGGCATGGCGGGTGATGCGCGGCTGCCGTCAGGTCCCGGCGCCGTCCATGGCGTCCAGGACGTGCAGCGAATAGGTGAAGGCGGCACCGGCATTGAGCGCGATGGCGACGCCGAGGGCTTCGGCCACTTCTTCCTTGGTCGCGCCCGCCGACCGGGCCTTGCGCGCATGGCTGTCGATGCAGCCCTCGCAGCGGGTGGTGACGGCGACCGCCAGCGCGATCAGCTCCCGTGTCTTGGCATCCAGATGCCTGGTCGTCGCGGCGCCGGTGTTCAGGCCGACGAAACCCTTCACCAGTTCCGGATGCAGGCTGCGCAATTCCTTGCCGCGCTCACGCAGCCCGGCGCTGTATTCGTCCCAGTTCTCGATACGGGTGTCGGTGGTCATGTGGTGGCCCCCCTCGTGAAACAGCAAAGGGCGCGGAGCCTGCGGCCCGCGCCCTTCCCTGTCCATAGCCCGGCCGCGGGATCAGCCGGCCGATTCGGCCGCCGCCTCCGTATCGCCCTCGCCTTCCTCCGGCTTCGGCAACGCCGGCGGCGGTGCCTCCACGAAGTCGAAGGTCAGGGCATTGTCCTTCAGGCCGACCTTCACCGAGCCGCCCTTGGTCAGCCGGCCGAACAGCAATTCCTCGGCGAGCGGCTTCTTGATGTGCTCCTGGATCACGCGGGCCAGCGGCCGCGCGCCGTAGAGCGGATCGTAGCCCCGTTCGGCGAGCCATTCCTTGGCGGCGGAAGACAGTTCGATCGTCACATTGCGGTCGGCGAGCTGCGCCTCGAGCTGCATGACGAACTTCTCGACCACCTGGGCCACGATCTCCTGCGAGAGGCCGGCGAAGGGGACGACGGCGTCGAGGCGGTTGCGGAATTCCGGCGTGAACATCCGCTGGATCGCCTCCGTATCCTCGCCGCTGCGGGTCGTCCGCTCGAAGCCGATGGTGGGCTTCGCCATGTCGGACGCGCCGGCATTGGTCGTCATGATCAGGATCACATTGCGGAAGTCGACGGTCTTGCCGTTGTGGTCCGTCAGCTTCCCGTGATCCATCACCTGCAACAGGATGTTGAAGAGATCCTGGTGCGCCTTCTCGATCTCATCGAGCAGCAGCACGGCATGCGGATGCTGGTCGATCGCATCGGTCAGCAGGCCGCCCTGGTCGAAGCCGACATAGCCCGGCGGCGCGCCGATCAGCCGGCTGATGCTGTGCCGCTCCATGTATTCGGACATGTCGAAGCGGATCAGCTCGATGCCGAGGGTCTTGCCGAGCTGCTTCGCCACCTCGGTCTTGCCGACGCCGGTCGGGCCGCTGAACAGGTAGTTGCCGATCGGCTTCTCCGGATCGCGCAGCCCGGCGCGCGACAGCTTGATCGCGGCGGAGAGCGCCTCGATCGCCTTGTCCTGGCCGAAGACCATCGCCTTCAGGTCGCGCTCCAGGTTCTTCAGCACCTCCTTGTCGTCGGTGCTGACCGACTTGGGTGGGATGCGCGCGATCTTGGCGACGATGTCCTCCACATCCTTCAGCGTCACCGTCTTGCGCCGCTTGTTCTCGGGCAGCAGCATGCGGCTGGCGCCGACCTCGTCGATCACGTCGATCGCCTTGTCGGGCAGCTTGCGGTCGTGGATGTACTTGGCCGAGAGCTCCACCGCGGCGCGGATCGCCTCCGGCGTGTACTTCACCTTGTGGTGCTTCTCGTAGTTGGTCTTCAGGCCCTGCAGGATCTTCACCGCATCCTCGAGCGTCGGCTCGTTGACGTCGATCTTCTGGAAGCGGCGGACCAGGGCGCGGTCCTTCTCGAAGTAGTTGCGGTATTCCTTGTAGGTGGTCGACCCGATGCAGCGCAGCGTGCCCTGGGCCAGCGCCGGCTTCAGCAGGTTCGACGCATCCATGGCACCGCCGGAGGTGGCGCCCGCGCCGATCACCGTGTGGATCTCGTCGATGAAGAGGATGGAGCCGGCCTGGTTCTCCAGCTCCTGCACCACGGCCTTCAGCCGCTCCTCGAAATCGCCGCGATAGCGGGTGCCGGCGAGCAGGCTGCCCATGTCGAGCGCATAGATGGTCGACTTCAGCAGCACCTCGGGCACGTCGCCTTCGATGATGCGCTTGGCCAGGCCTTCCGCGATCGCGGTCTTGCCGACGCCCGGGTCACCGACATAGAGCGGGTTGTTCTTGGTGCGGCGGCAGAGGATCTGGATGGTCCGCTCGATCTCGCTGTCGCGGCCGATCAGCGGGTCGATCTTGCCCTGTTGCGCCTTCTTGTTGAGGTTGACGCAATAATTGGACAGCGCGTCCTGGCCGCGCGGCGCACGCTGCGGCTTCTCCTCCCCGCGCTCGGGCGTCTCTTCCGGCTGCGGCGCGCCCTGGACCGGGCGCGGCGCACTGCGGCCCGGTGCCTTGGCAATGCCGTGGCTGATGAAATTGACGGCGTCGAGCCGCGTCATGTCCTGCAGCTGCAGGAAATAGACGGCATGGCTCTCCCGCTCCGAGAACAGGGCCACCAGCACATTGGCGCCGGTCACTTCGTCGCGGCCGGAGGATTGGACGTGGATCGCCGCGCGCTGGACGACGCGCTGGAAGCCGGCGGTCGGCTTCGGGTCGCCCGAGCGGTCGGTGACGAGCCCGGCCAGATCCTTGTCCAGGAACTCGCCGAGATCGCGCTTCAGCTTGTCGATATCGACGCCGCAGGCGCGCAGCACGGTCATCGCGTCGGCATCGTCGGCCAGCGCGAGGAGGAGGTGCTCGAGCGTCGCGTATTCGTGCCGGCGGTCATTCGCCAGACCGAGAGCGCGGTGGAGCGTCTGTTCGAGGTTGCGGGACAGCATGGTCAGAAGCTCCCCTGTCGGAGCCGGGCGAACCCATCGCCCCAGCCCGTCATCACTTCATCATATGGGAGGCGAAGCGGCTTCCGCATCCCCTGAAGCACCGCGTTGCAAACGGTGACCAAAGGGGGAGATCCCGGAAGCGCTACTCTTTCTCGATCGTGCACTGGAGGGGGTGCTGGTTCTGGCGCGCCAGGTCCATCACCTGGGTGACCTTGGTCTCCGCGACCTCATAGGTGAAGACGCCGCAGACACCGACGCCCCGGCGATGGACATGCAGCATGATGCGCGTCGCCTCTTCCCGATTCTTCTGGAAGAAGCGTTCCAGCACATGCACGACGAACTCCATGGGCGTGTAGTCGTCGTTGAGCATGAGCACCTTGTACATCGCGGGCTTCTTGGTGCGCGGGCGCGCCTTGACGACGACGCCGGTCGCTGGCCCGTCACCCGTCCCGTTGTTCCGCTTGTCCTGGTCGCTCATGGCCTGAAGGCTGTCTCATCCGGGAGGTGGTGGGAAGGCGCAAGCGGCGCCCGCCGGACACAGAATATCGGAGCGGGTGGCGTCAGGTGAAGGGCCCCGGTGACGATGATCGCAGCATTTGCCGCGCGGGAGCCTCCCGGCCAGCACTGGGCGCGGGGTCTTGAATGGCAGAGGCCCGGCACCGATGCCCCGGAAGGGGCGCGGTGCCGGGCCTTGTCAGCCGGCCATCGGGGGAAGGGA
This sequence comes from Roseomonas sp., assembly GCA_036499545.1. GTDB lineage: Bacteria > Pseudomonadota > Alphaproteobacteria > Acetobacterales > Acetobacteraceae > Plastoroseomonas. The sequence continues at coordinate 28,955 of DASYDR010000045.1, forward strand.
ATGGCCAGCGGGCGGGGCGCTGGGCCCCGCCCGGTCAATCAGGCCGCGATCGGCTTCGCGAACTTCTCGACCGCGAGCTGGACGCGGGCGGTGATCGGGGCCGCGGCGCTCTCGGTCAGGCGGAGGAAAGCCTCCTGGAACTTCGAGGTCTCCGCGGAGGCCTTCTCGAAGGCGGCCTTGGCGAAGGAGGTCTGCAGCTCGGCGGCTTCCTTCAGGCTCTTCACGGTGGACAGGGCCTTGGCGCTCTCCATCGCATGGTCGGCGAAGCCCTGGGCGACCGCGGCATACTGGCGCGCGATGTCCTGGGTGCCGGTCGCCCACAGCTGGGCGGACTTGGTCACCGCTTCGATATTGCCGCGGCCGAACTCAACCGCCTCTTCCGCCGCCTTGAACATGTTCTCGGCAGCCTTGGTCGCCTGTTCCATGGTCTTCTCCATCGATGCGCGCGCCTGGATGGCGCCCTCGTTGATCATGCTCTTCGCCTCGGCCGCGCCGGTTTCGGCGGCCTCGGTCGCGATCCTGGTCACGGTGGTCTCGCCAGCCATCGTCGCGTCCGCCATGGGCTCCGCTTCGACCACGGCCGCCACCATCTCGGGGGCCGGCGCCGACTCAGGAGCCGGAGCCACCAGCTCGGGAGCCTGTATCTTCGCCGGCTTGCGGCCGCGTGGTGTCGTGCTGTCGCCCATCGGATCGCCTTCCGCTTTCCACCACACGCCAGCCCGCCGGCTCACCCGGGGCGCCATGCTGCGGTGCAACATGCCGCTTTCTAGAGCATCGCCTTAAGCCATTGCAAGGGTTTTTTTGCGCTGCAACATGACGCCATGGTGACTTCCCCGCGGCAGGCCGGAAAACGGCTTCAAAGCAGCTGTCTCGGCCGTTGAAGGCCCTGTCTTAACTCCTTGTCCGCACCGCATTTCCGGAGCGAAATGGTGGACAGACGCGGCCCGTGCTGCTTAAGCTGTGTGCGGTGGGGTGCGGCAGGCCGAGGGGGGCCCGGCGCGCCCCAGGGGAGCTTGCATGATGACGGACAGCACCGCCCGCCCGGGACGGTCCTTCTCATTTTACCGGGCGCTTGGCCTGTTCGGGGTGTGGCTGCTGGCCGCCGCCCTGCCGGATGTGGCCCAGGCGCAGATCGGCAGTGACCGCTATTCCGCGATCGTCCAGGACGCACGCACCGGCGCCACGCTGATGGCGGCGAATGCGGATGAACCGCGGCATCCGGCCTCACTGACCAAGATGATGACGCTCTACATGCTGTTCGAGGCGATCCGCGATGGCCGCGCCGCCCTCGATACGCCGATCATGATGTCGCGCGAAGCGGCGTCGCAGCCGCCATCCCGGCTCGGCCTGCCGGCCGGCAATTCCCTCACCGCGGAACAGGCGATCCTGGCCCTGGTGACGAAATCGGCCAATGACGTGGCCTTCGCCCTCGGCGAATTCCTGGGTGGCGGCGATGAGGACCGCTTCGCACAGATGATGACGCTGCGCGCCCGGTCGCTCGGCATGACGCGCACCACCTTCCGCAACGCGTCCGGCTTGCCGGATCCCGACCAGGTGACGACGGCGCGCGACATCGTGCTGCTCGGCCGACGCCTGCGGGAGGATTTCCCGGCCTATTATCACTACTTCTCCACGGACAGCTTCCGCTTCCGCGGCCAGGTGATCCCGAGCCACAACCGGCTGCTCGCGGAATACGAGGGCACCGACGGGATCAAGACCGGCTACGTCAACGACAGCGGCTTCAACCTCGTCACCAGCGTGGAACGCGACGGGCAGCGGCTGATCGGCGCGGTCTTCGGCGGCGCCACCAGCCGCGAGCGCGACCGGCACATGATGGCGATCCTGGACCAGTCCTTCGCTCGCCTGGGCGTCGCGCCGCGCGAGCCGATGGTGGCGTCACGCGGCCTCGGCATCGTCGGCGCCGCCCGCGCCGACACCCTGCCCAGGCGCCGCTACGTTTATGTCGAGGAAGAGCGGGAGCCGGTCGTGCGCCGCGGGCGGTCGAGCATCCGCCAGGCGCGTGTGGTCGTGACCCGCGATGCGGCCCGGGCCCGGCCGGCGCGGAGCCACGCGGTGGTGCCGGCGGCACGCCGGGTGGTGGCGACGCGCACCGCGCTCGGCGGCCATGGCGGCCATCGCCTGGCGGCGCCGCAGCCGAACCGCCAGGTGGCGGCGCGCCGCGGCAGCCGCGGCGAGCAGGGCGACCGCGAGGACCGCGCGCCGTCGCGGCGGCGCGTCGCGGCAAGGTAAATAGGGCCTCAGGTGCCGGCGCGGCCTCCGGCCGCCGGGCTTCCGCGCTGTCAGGGCACATTGGCGGCGGCTGATGGTCGCGCGCGGGGCCGCTTCGCGACCCCGGGGCATCGGCTTCGCCTCGCCGCCGCCGGAACCGGTGGCGACCTTCGGTCGCGCGGGAAGGCGTGCAGGGATCGGTCCGCTGAATTTCATTCCTCGCCGAGCGCGGGAATCGCGGATAGGCGCGGCGCCGCGAAATCAATGAAGGCGCGCAGGCGCCGCGGCATCAGCCGCCCGGTCGGGAAGATCAGCGCGACAGGCGAAGCCGGCCTTTCATAGGGACGCAGCAGGCGCACCAGGCGCCCATCGCCGAGGCCGGCCGCCGCCTGATAGCCGAGCGCCCCGAGCAGGCCGCGCCCGGCGATCGCCGCGTCCACCGCGGATTCCGCCACATTGACCATGAAGTGCGGCGTGACCGGCACCGCTTTCACCACGCCGCCCGGCATGGCGAAGAGCCATTCCGGCGCCGGCCCCGGACGGCCGAAATGGATGACGGCGTGGTCCGCCACATCCTCCGGCCGCTGCGGTGTACCGTGCCGTTCCAGATAGGCCGGGCTGGCGACCACCACACGCCGGACGGAGCCGAGACGGCGCAGGGTAAAGCCGGAATCGGGCAAGGCGCCGATGCGCAGCGCCACGTCGATCCCTTCCTCCAGCAGGTCGGCGACCGCGTCGGAGAGCACCAGCTCCGCCCGCATCTCCGGAAAGGCATCGAGGAAAGCCGTGACCACCGGCGCGACGTGCAGGCGGCCGAAAACCAGCGGCGCCGCGATGCGCAGCCGGCCGCGTGGGGCCGCCGCCTCCAGCGTGACGCCTTCGATCGCTTCCGCGTAGTCGGCCAGGACCCGGCGCGCCCGTTCCGCCAGCCGCCGCCCGGCCTCGGTCGGTGCCAGCTGGCGGGTGGTGCGCTCCACCAGCCGGACGCCGAGCCGCGCCTCCAGCCCGGCCAGCATGCGGGTGACAGCGGGAGGAGAATGGCCGAGCCGGCGGCCGGCGGCGGCCAGGCCGCCACTATCGAGCACGGCAAGAAAGAGACGAAGCTCATCGAGGCGGTCCATCGCGGCATTCCATCCCGAGGAATGATCAATGCCGTATAGCGCTTATTCCCGGGCTGGTAGGGAACACCCATCTTCGGGCAAGCCTGAGGGAGTCCCGCCGCCATGGGCCGTCACTTTGCCGAGATCGCCTTCACCCCCGCCGTGCAGGCCGAACAGGCCCGCATCGGGTCCCGGCGCGCCTATGCGCGCATGGCCCAGGACGGGCAGGAGGACAGCGTCCTAGGGGCCGACGAGACGGATTTCATCGCGGCGCGGGACAGCTTCTACATGGCCAGCGTCTCGGAAACGGGCTGGCCTTACATGCAGCATCGGGGCGGGCCGCCGGGCTTCCTGCGGGTGCTGGCGCCCGGGCGGATCGGCTTCGCCGACCTCGGCGGCAATCGCCAGCACGTCAGCGTCGGGAACTTCGCCAATGACGGCCGCGTCGCGCTGTTCCTGATGGACTACGCGGCGCGGGCACGGCTGAAGATCCTGGGCCACGCCCGGGTGGTGCGGGAAGGCGAGGATGCGGCGCTGGTGGCCAGCCTGGCGCCGCCCGGGCTTGAGGATCGGGCCGAGCGCGCCATCCTGATCGATGTCGCGGGCTTCGAATGGAACTGCCCGCAACACATCACGCCCCGCTACACCGCCGCCCAGTTGCAGCCGCTGATCGCGCGGCTGGAAGCGGCGGAGGCGGAGCTCGCCACGCTCAAGGCCAGCATGCGTCAGGCATAGCGCCGGAGGATCGCCTGCATCGCCGGCGCCAGGTCCGGGCGCTTCAGCGCGAAAGCGACCTGCGCCTCCAGGAAGCCGGCCTTGTCGCCGCAGTCGAAGCGACGGCCTTCGTAGCGGACGCCGTGGAACGGCTGATGGCCGATCAGCTTGGCCATGCTGTCGGTGAGCTGCACCTCGCCACCGGCGCCCTTCTCCATCTTCGCGAGATGGGCGATCACTTCCGGCATCAGCACGTAGCGGCCGATGATGGTGAGGTTGGACGGCGCTTCCTCCACCGGCGGCTTCTCGACGAGGCCCTTGACCGAGACTAGCCGGCCCATGTCCTTTTCGATATCGAGGACGCCATAGCGGTTCACCCGCTCCAGCGGGACTTCCTCGATCGCCACCACATTGCCGCCGGTCTCGCGATAGGCGTCGGCCAGCTGCGCCGTGCAGGAAACGTCGCACATCATCAGGTCGTCGGGCAGCAGGATGGCGAAGGGATCGTCGCCGATGAAGGCGCGGGCGCACCAGATCGCGTGGCCGAGGCCCATCGGCACCTGCTGGCGGACGGTCGCGATCGCGCCGGGCTGCACCGCCTGGCTGCGGAGCAATTCCAGCTCCGCCTGCTTGCCGCGCTCGACCAGCGTGCGCTCAAGCTCGTAGGCCACGTCGAAATGCTCGACGATCGCCGTCTTGCCGCGGCCGGAAATGAAGCAGAACTGCTCGATACCGGCGGCGCGCGCCTCCTCCACCGCATATTGGATCAGCGGCTTGTCGACGACGGGCAGCATTTCCTTCGCCATCGCCTTGGTGGCGGGCAGGAAGCGCGTGCCCAGGCCGGCGACGGGCAGGACGGCCTTCTTCAGCGGCTTGAGACTCACGGCGGGGCGGCTCCTTTTCCGGCAAGCACCGGGCTTGATGACCAAATCGATCACGACGTGGCGCCCAATTTAAGGCAATCGGACGGAAAGTCGGAACCAGGCGGCTGCTTACGGAAATGCCCGGCGGAACCGTTTTGTTGACGCTATCAGCGGATTGTAAGCCAGACGTGAACGGCGGGAACAGCAAGTCATCCGCCGGCCGTCCCCGTCAGTCGTGAAGCAGCAGGTCGCGCGCGGCATTGAGGCGGGCGGCCAGCCAGTCGCTGCCCCCCTGGTCCGGATGCGCCGTCCGCATCAGCCGCCGATGCGCGGCGCGGACCGCCTCCGGCCCGGCCCCGTCCTTGAGGCCGAGGATCGCCAGGGCCTCCGTCCGGCTCATCGGCGCCACGCCGGCGGATGGCGGCGCTTCCCGCCAGCCGGCATGGAGACGGTCCAGCCAGGCTTCCAGCAGCGGCACGCTGTCCGGATCCCGCGCGGCGCATTCGGCGAGCAGGTCGCGCAGCGCCGCCAGGTCGAGGCCAGCGAGATCGGTGCCGGCGAAGCGGCCGGCCAGCACCCGTCCGCTCATGCCTCCGCTGGCGTGATCCAGCACCATCGCCAGCATCGCGGTCTCGACCCGGGTCTCCTGCCCCGCATCGCCGCCACCGAAGCGCCGGGCCAGGCGGCGCCCCCGCCACCATTGCCAGGCCAGCGGGCCGAACAGCGCCAGCAGCCAGATGACCTGCGGGCCACGCCCGATCGCCACCAGCCCGCCTGCGAGCAGGATGCCGAGCCCGGCCGCGCCATAGACCAGCGTGCGCTTCACCGCTGCCACGGGCGCGCTGGCGAAGGCGCGCAGGATGGCCAGCACCAGCAGCAGCGCCAGGGTGCCGAGCAGCAGGGCAGCGGGAACCATCGGTCGGCAATCCTGTGCGGTGGCCAGGGACGAGGAAGCGTCAGCGTGGTGCGGGCAATTGCCCGGCGATACGCCGCGCCGCCGCATCCGGCAGCACCGCCAGCGCCTGGCGGCCGCCGGCGGCATAGACCGCCACGGCGCGCAGCAGATCGCGCAGCGTCGCCGCGCTGGCCGGATCGAAGGGCGCGAAGGCGCCGCCCGACAGCGCCGCGACCTGGCGGAACAGCGCGGCGGCGGCGGCATCCTGCCCTTCCAGGAACGCGAACACCGGGACTCCGCGCAGGCCGAGTTCGCCGGCGGCATGGCAGATGGCGTCCGGCGCTTCCTCCGCCGCGTCGCCCACCATGACGACGGCCGCGAGCGGCTCCGTCCGGGCGCGGCTCAGCGCATGGCCGAGCATGCGCAGGATCTGGGTCCGCCCGCCGAGGCATTGGACGCCGGCCATGCGGCGGCCGAGTTCCCCGGCATCCGTCAGGAATGGCGTGGCGGCGCATTCGCCGAAGCCGCGCCAATAGCAGAGCGAGATCGCCAGGCCGCCCAGCCCCTGCGCCGCCTGGAACATCTCCGCCTGCAGATGGCAGGCGCGGTCCCAGGCCGGCTGGCGGGAGGCGGTGGCGTCGACCGCGAAGAGCAGCCGCGCCGGCCGGCCGGATGCCGGGCGCGCCGCCGGCATGGCGCCGAGCCGTTCCAGAAAGGCGGTGACGTCCCGATTGCCGGGCCTGGCGGGCAGCTGGGGCATTCGTGAGCACATGGTCACGCCCTGCCCGACTTGCCAGGGATGGCGTCCATGGTCGCCCTCAGGCATTATTGCGCCACGTTATCGACAGGTCCGGAAGCCCCCAATGCCCTCCATTCCTGCGCCGAAGCTCGTCCTTGCGCTGTTGCTGGCGTCGGGCACCACCCTCGCGGCAGGCGCCGCCCTGGCGCAGAAGCCCGCGGCGCTCCCCCCGCCCGGCGCGGCGCAGGGCGGCAAGCCGCCGGCGCTCGGCGCCACGCCGCTGCCCGTCGTGCCCGCCCCCGTCGCACCCGCCCCGCTCGCGCCCATGCCGCCGGCGGCGCGGGCACCGGCCCCGGTCGGCCCCGTCGCCCGGGACCAGGCCCCGCTGCCGCCGCCCCCTGCCGATGAGGACCCGGCGATCCGCCGCCTGCGCGCGACCTTCGGCGCCAATGTGCAGATGGCCTATCAGAGCGCCAATGTGCTCGACAGCGGCACCGGCCGCTTCCAGCTCAATGGCGTCACGCTGCGCCGGCCGGACGGGGACGCGACGATCGAGACGCTGGTCGTCGAAGGGCAGCGCGAGGATGGCGTGCAGTCGGCCGAGCTCCGCAACCTCGTCACCGCCGAACGCAACGGGACCCGGGTCACGATCGCGCGGGCGCAGATCACCGGCCTCACCATCCGCCGCCCGACGGCGCCAGGGCAGACCATTGCCCCGGACGGGGTCAGCATCGACCGCTTCACGCTGGAAGGGCTGCGCGTCGAGGGCGAACCGACCGTCACCGTCGCCAGCCTGACGCTGGAGGATTACGGCCCCGGCCGGCCGACCCGGCTGCAGCTGGAGAGGCTGGCCGGCGAGCGGATCGGCCCCAGCCTCAATGGGTTCGGCCTGGCCCGGCTGGCGCTCAGCGGCATCGATGTCGCGACCATCTGGACCAGGCTCATCAGTGGTGGCCGGCCGGAGCCGCTGCCCGGCCGCTTCGAAGCGACGGCGGAGAACTTCACCTTCACGGAGGGCGGCCGCGAGACCGCCGGCGCCGACAGCCTCCGCATCGAATCCGAGACCGACCAGCAACTCGCCGGCACCGGCCGCGCCGCGCTGCGCGGCGTGCGGCTCGACGGCATTCCCCAGTTGCACGCGTTCCTGACCCAACTCGGCTACCAGTCGCTGACCGGCGAAATCACCATGGAGGCCGGGTACCAGCCGCAGACCGGGCGCATGACGATGCCGAGCTTCGTGATCTCGGCACCCGGCTTCGGCAGCGTCACCCTGTCGATGGATCTCGACGGCCTCGACCGCAACGCGCCGCCGGAGCAGATGGCGTCGCGCATCCGGCTGCTCGGCATGGCGCTGCGCTATCGCGACGAGGGGCTGCTGCCCCGGGCCTTGCGCATGCAGGCGACGCAGCAGCGGGTGGATGAAGCCCAGCTGCGCGAGCAGATCGTCAGCATGGCCGGGGCCATGCTCAGCGGCCAGGCCGCCGTCGTGCTCCGTGAGCCGGTCGAGCGCTTCGTGCGCGGCCAGGCGCAGGAGCTGGAGATCTCGGCGCGGCCGCCGCAGCCGATCCCGCTGATGTCCCTGTCCGCGCAGCCGCCGCGCAATGCGGATGACGCGCAGCGCCGTTTCGGCCTGACCGCCACGGCGCGCTGACCCCGGGATCACCCCACCACCAGCGTCCGGAAAGCCGCCCATGCCGTTCATCCGCGCGCCGAAGCGCCTACTCCTCGCATGGCTGGTGGTCTCGCTTCTGGCCTCCGGGGCCGCATTGGCCCAGGCACCCGGCGCCCTGCCACCCCCACTGACCCCGCCGGCGACGGTCGCGCCGACGCCAGCCGACGAGGATCCGGCGATCCGGCAATTGCGGGTGCTGCTCGGGCCGGATATCCGGCTTGAATACCGCAGCGCCGCCGTGACCGATGCCGCCGCCGGCAATTTCCGGCTCGACGACGTCCAACTGCACGGCGCCGATTTCCGCGCTGTGATCGGCACCCTGACGGCCACGGGCCAGCGCGGGGACGGCGCGCAGACGCTCGCGCTGCACGCCGTCGGCTGGTACGGCAATGACGGGACGCTGCTGTCGGTCAACGATATCCAGCTCGCCGGCCTGGCCATCCAGCACCCCGCAGCCGATCAGGCGGTGACCGCGGCCGCGCTGATCGGCGCGGTCCGCTTCGATCGCCTGGCGATCGAAGGGGCGGCGTTCGGCCTGGGCGAGGTCAGCCTCGGCCGCCTGACGGTCGAAGGCTATGGCCCGGGCCGCGAGACCCGTGTCCTGGCGGAGAATTTCGAAGGCCAATGGGCCGGCGACGGGCCCAATGGCTTCAGCCTGGCGCGGCTCGGCATGAACGGCCTGGACCTCGCGACCGTGATGCTGCTGCAGGTGACTGAGACCCCGTCCGGCCCGGCGCGGATGCAGGGCACCATGCTGGCCGAGACCTTCGCCCTGACCGAAAACGGCGCCGTGGTCGGCGGTGCCGAGAGCCTGCGCTTCGACACCGCGATCGAGGTGACCGCGGATGGGCGGATCACCGAGATCGATCGTGGGGTGCTGCGCGGGCTGCAGCTTGATGGCGTTCAGGCCGCGCAGGCCTTCCTGTCCCCGCTTGGCTACACCGCGCTGCCTGCCGAGATCACCACCGAATCCCGCATGGAGCGGCAGGGCAGGCGCAGCACCATCACGGATGCCGGCATCGCGGTGCCGGGCTTCGGACGCCTCAGCTTCGGCTTCGACGTAGACGGCCTCGATCCGGCGGCACCGCCGCTGCAGGCGATGACGCAGATCCAGCTGCGCGGGGTGACGCTGGGCTATCGTGATGACGGGCTGCTGCCGCGGGCCCTCCAGGCGCAGGCCGAGGTCCAGCACATCTCTGTCCCGGCGCTCCGCGCCCAGCTCATCGCGAGCGTGGCCGGGGCCCTGGAAGGCCCCACGCTCGCTGCGCTGCTCACGCCGATCAAGCGCTTCCTGAGTGGCCAGGCGCAGGCGCTGGAGGTCACGGCGCGGCCGCCGCAACCGCTCGGCTTCGACGCGCTGGCGCCCGGGCCGGACGGGATGGAGGAGGTCCTGGCCCGACTCGGGCTGGCCGCCACGGCACACTAAATTCGCTCGGAAATAGCGGCGCCGGGCAGCCATCCTGCACCCGTTCGGTCCCAGGGCAAGTTGCCGGGGTGGGCCCGGGGCTTTATAGCGGCGGGCGCCTGGCGCGCGTCCCGGTTCGCGGATGCGCTCCAGCTCGTTGTCTCAACGAGCATCCTGGCCTGTCCGGATGATCCCATCCGGACGGGATCCGCCCCAACCACCGAGGTTTCCCGCCCCGTGGCCAGCATCGCCCCTGCCGCCGACACGCCCAACCCCGCCCTCGCCGCCCAGGCCGCGCTGCTGGCGCTCCCCGTGAGCGAGGAGCGCCGCATGGCGGATTGCATCCGGGCGCTCGCCATCGATGCGGTGGAAGCCGCGAAATCCGGCCATCCCGGCATGCCGATGGGCATGGCCGATGCCGCCACGGTGCTGTTCTCCCGCTTCGTGAAGTTCGATGCCGCCGATCCGCGCTGGCCGGATCGCGATCGCTTCGTGCTCAGCGCCGGCCATGGCTCGATGCTGCTCTATTCGCTGCTGCACCTGACCGGCCATGCCGGCATGGGCATCGAGGAGCTGAAGCGCTTCCGCCAGCTGCATTCCCCGGCCGCCGGCCACCCCGAATTCGGCGAGCATCCGGGCATCGAGACCACGACCGGCCCGCTCGGCCAGGGCATCGCGACCGCGGTCGGCATGGCGCTGGCCGAGCGGCTGCTGGCGGCGCGCTTCGGCAAGTCCCTGGTCGACCACCGCACCTGGGTCATCGCCTCGGATGGCGACCTACAGGAAGGCGTGAGCCATGAGGCCGCCTCGCTCGCTGGTCATCTGGAGCTGTCGAAGCTGACGGTGCTCTGGGACGACAATTCGATCTCGATCGACGGCGATACCGCGCTGTCCTTCACCGACGACACGCTGAAGCGCTTCCAGGCCTATGGCTGGGCGGTGCGCCGTGTCGATGGCCACGACCATGAAGCGGTGGCCGCGGCGCTGACCTGGGCGCAGCGCTCCCGCCGGCCGACGCTGATCGCCTGCCGCACCATCATCGGCTTTGGCGCGCCGACCAAGGCCGGCACCGCCGGCAGCCATGGGTCGCCGCTGGGCGAGAAGGAAGCGGCCGGCGCCAAATCGGCCATGGGCTGGAACCACCCGGCCTTCGAGGTGCCGGACGGGCTGCGCGAGCGCTGGGCCACGGTCGGCAGCCGCGGCGCCGGCGCGCGCCGGAGCTGGCTGAAGCGCCTGGCCAACCACCCGAGCCGCGACGATTTCGAACGCGCGACGGCAGGCAAGCTGCCCGAGGGCTGGCACCTGCCTCTGGCGGCGCTGCGCGCGAAGCATGCCGAGGAGAAGCCGAAGATCGCCACCCGCATCGCGGGCCAGAAGGCGCTCGAGGCCCTGGTGCCGGCGGTACCGGAGATGGTGGGCGGGTCTGCCGACCTCACCGGGTCCAACAACACCAACGTGAAGGGCGTGCCGAGCGTCACGCGCGGCAATTTCGCCGGCCGCTACATCCATTACGGCGTGCGCGAGCATGGCATGGCCGCCGCCATGAACGGGATGGCGCTGCATGGCGGCATCATCCCCTATTCCGGCACCTTCCTGGTCTTCTCCGACTACATGCGCCCGGCGATCCGCCTGGCCGCGCTGATGCGCCAGCGGGCGATCCATGTGCTGACCCATGACAGCATCGGCCTTGGCGAGGATGGGCCGACCCATCAGCCGGTCGAGCATGTAGCGTCCTTCCGCGCGATGC
>DASYDR010000046.1:0-2035 GCA_036499545.1 Roseomonas sp.
GGCCTCGCGGCGTGAGTCCACGCGATCTCGGTGGCGCCGCGCCGCGGCCGGCGACCCGGCCGACCGCGAAGCTGTTCGCCGCGCTGGCGCTGATGACCGGGGCCAGCCAGTTCCACCGCGCGGCGCTCGGCGTGGTGGGGCCGGAGCTCGCCGCCGATCTCGGGTCCGGCACCGGGCTGCTTGGCGCCGCCAATGGCGCTTTCTTCGCCGCGCTGCTGCTGATGCAGATCCCGGTCGGGCTGGCGCTCGACCGTATCGGGCCGCGGCTGACGGTCGCCGCCCTGGCACTGCCCTGCGCCCTCGGCGCCATCAGCCAGGGGCTGGCCGGGAGCGCCGAAAGCTTCCTCGCCGCCCGTTTCCTGCTCGGCATCGGCTGCGGCGCCAGCTTCATGGCAAGCGTGGTGCTCTGCGCCCGCTGGTATGCCGGGCCGGGGCTGACGACGTCCCTCGCCCGGGTCTTCGCGATCAGCCAGGCCGGCCTGCTGGTCGCCGGCGCCCCCTTCGCGATGGCGACTGAATGGCTGGGCTGGCGCGGCGCCTACGCCGCTTCCGGCCTGCTCACCCTGGGGCTGGCGGCGCTCTGGTGGGCCTGGGTGCGCGACGATCCGCCCGACCGGCCGGCGCCGCCGCGCCCGGCCGAGACGTTGGGGCAGGCGCTGAGCGGCCAATTCTCGGTCTGGCGCACGCCGGGACTGCTGCCGGTCCTGGCCATGCATCTGGTCGGCTATGCCGCGATGGCGACGGTGATCGCGGTCTGGGCCGGGCCCTATCTGGCCGAAATCCATGGCATGGCGCCGGAGACGCGCGGGACCGCGCTGTTCGCCATGGGGCTGGCGCTGGTCGCCGGGCTGCTGGCGATCGGGCCGATCGAACGGCGCATCGGCTCCCGCCGGTGGACCGTGGCCCTCTTTGCCGGCGCTTCCGTGCTGGTGCTGACCGCGCTGGCGCTCTGGCCCGCGGCGCCGCTGCCCGTGGCGGTGGCGCTGCTGGCGGCGCTCTGCCTCTGCTCCTGCTACCCGGTCGTGGTGGTGACCGAAGGGCGCGCGCTGTTCCCCGATCACCAGGTCGGGCGCGGCGTCACCACGGTCAAACTGGCGCAGACCCTGGGCAGCGCGGCGCTGCCGGCGATGACCGGATGGGTGGTGGCCTTCGCCGATCCGGCCTGGGCCTGGAACGCCGCCTTCGGAACGCTCGCAGGCTGCCTGGCGCTGGGGCTGGCAGGCTACCTGCTCGGGCGGCGCGGGGCGCGCCGCCCGAACTGACGCTGGAGCGTGATCGGTTGAGGTGGAATCACCGAAAACCGTGAATCACGCGATCAAACAAAGCTCTAGCCCTTTGTTTTTGCGAGCATCTTCACCCGTTCAGATGATTCCATCTGAACGGGATCTGCTCTAGCGGATCAGCGCCGCCACCAGCCGCGCCGCTTCGGCAGCGCATCGGCGGCTTCGTCACCCAGCATGATCGGCTGCACCGGCGGCGCGGCGACCGGGCCTTCGGCTGCCTCGGCGGCCGTGACTTCGGTGGCCGGGAGCGGCTCGGCAGCCGGTGCGAAGGGCTCCGGATCGGACGGCGCCACCGGCTCCGGCTCGGTCGGGTAGACCGGCTCGAGCGTCGCCGGATGGGCAGGCTCAGGCTGCGGCACCGGCAGCGGCTCGCTCGGCGGCGGCAGCGGCTCGGGCGCCGGCGCCGGCGTCGCGGGCTCGCCCGGCGGCACCGGGTCGGAAGCCTGCGCCTCGACCTCCACCTCGGCGGCGCGGCGCGGGGCGCGCGCGGCGGCTTCCGCTTCCGCCGCGGCTTCGGCCGCTTCCATAACCGAGAAGATGTCGTCGATCTGCCCGGCAAAGGGGTCGGCCGGGGTCGGGCCGGCATAACGCGGCGCGCGCTGCGGACGGGGCGCCGGGCGCGGCTCCTCGGCCACCGGCTCGGCGGCGACGGCGGGCGCCTCGCCCTCGGGCGCCGCCTCACTGCCTTCCGGCGCATCGCCACGCCGGCGGCGGCCGCCGCGGCGGCCGCGGCGACGGCGGCGGTCGTCCTC
>DASYDR010000047.1:0-14694 GCA_036499545.1 Roseomonas sp.
CGCGTCATCCGGATCGAAGCGCGGCGCCGGCGCATCGGGAATGAAGAGCGGGCCATACTCCGCCCATTGATGGCCATGCGGGATATCGACCCGGCCGCCCCAGAGCCCGTCGATGATCGCCTGGCGATCGATCGCCAGGGATAGCGCCCGCCGGATGCGGGCATCGGCCAGGACCGGGTTCGTCTTGTCCATGACGACCATGAGGTAGTTGGCGATCGGACCGCCCGTGACCCCGAGCCCGGGTGCCGCCTCGATTGGCGGGAGCTGGTCGGGCGGCAGCTCGGCTGCGATGTCGGTATCGCCGCCGCGGAGCGCGGCGACGCGCGCGGCGACCTCGCGGATTTCAGTGAATACCACCCGGGCCGCGTTGGGCGCACCGCCCCAGTAATCGTCGAAGGCCGCCAGCTCCAGCGCGTTGTCGATGCGGAAGCCGCTGACGCGGAACGGGCCGGTGCCGATCGGCCGCCGCGACCAGGCATCGATGCTGCCCGCCGCGAGCCAGGCGCGCCGCGATACGATCTGCGCGGTCCCGGTCGCGAAGCGGAAGAGCAACGCGGGATCCGGGCTGCGTGACACCACCCGCACGCGCAGCCGGTCGACGGCCTCCACGCGGTCGAGATTGCCGAAAAAGGCCAGCCCGGCGGGCCAATGCGGCTGCGGACCCGTGAGCCGCTCGGGGCCGAAGGTGAACGCGACATCATCCGCCGTCAGCTCGCTGCCATCATGGAAGCGCACGCCCGCCCGCAGGTCGAATTCAAGGGTCCGCGCATCCACCCGGCGCCAGGCCAGCGCCAGTGCCGGGCGCAGGGACAGCTGGCCTTCGGCGTCGTCCATGGCCACCAACGGATCGAAGATGCTGCACAGCGCGCGGAAGGCGGCGATCGAAACGGCTGCCATCGGGTCCAGCCGGTCGGGCAGGCGCGGCACGGCGACGCGCAGGGACGGCCTGGGCTCCGCGGCACCCGCGCTGCCCGGGGATGCCAGGGCGAGGGGGAGTGCGGAGAGGATCTGGCGGCGGCGCATCACGGGGCTCTCCTGGCGGTCCGCGGCCTGGCTGCCACGGCGCCGCCAGCATGCCGGGGCAATTTGAAGGCTCAGTGACGCTGGAATGACGCCGTCGAGAGGGTTCGGGTGGGATTCAGGTGGGAATTTCCCTCGCCATCCCGGGCCAGATCACCCGCACTTTCGCGTGGCGCAGGATGGTGTCGAACGGGGCGGGGGGCGGCCCGTCCGTGACCAGCGCCGTCACGCGCTCGAAGGGAAGCGACTGGAACCGGCTTCGCCGCGCGAACTTGGCGCGGTCGGCGAGAAGGACGATCTCGCGCGCCGAGCCGCAGAGGGTCTGCGCGATCTCGGCCGCCATCTCATGCGGGTCGGTCGCCCCGCGCTCGGGCTCCAGCGCATGGGCGCTCACCATGGCGAGGTCGAAGCGCTGGGCGCGCAGCGTGGCCAGGTTCGGTTCGCCCATGGTGATGTGATAGTCCGGGTGCAGGGTGCCGCCGGTGATCACGACCTGGCGGTGACGGCCCTGTGCCGCCGCGACCGCGGTATCCACCATGTTGGTGACCACGCGCAGCCGCATCGGCTGCGGCAGATGCTCGGCGACCGCGTGGATCGTGCTGCCGCCGCCCAGGAACAGGTTCATGTCGGCGCGCACGAAGGTGCTGACGGCGACCGCGGCGATGGCGGCCTTGCTGTCCGGCAGCCGCCGCATCCGGCTTTGCAGGTCACCGAGATGGGCTGCGGGGGGCGGCACGGCGCCGCCATGCACGCGGACGAGAAGCCCGCGACGTTCCAGCGCGACAAGGTCGCGCCGGATGCATTCCGGCGAGACGCCGAGCGTGTCCGCCAGCTCGCCCACCCGGACCGCGCTGCGCGCGCCGAGGCGCGCCATGATGGCGTCCCGGCGTGGCTGGCCGAGGAGGGGCATCCGCCGCGCGGGCGCTTCAGCTCACCCGGCGCCGCCGGGCCGCAGCAGCGACGGGCCGGTCCCGGGCAGGGCCGGCAGGCCCAGGGCGTCGAGGATCGTGGGGGCCAGGTCGCGCAGGCTGCCGCGCGGCAGGACGCGCCGTTCCGCGCCGCCGCCGGCGATGAAGGCGACGCAGTCGTCGCCCGGCGTGCCGGGGGCATTGCCGTGGGTGGCGACGACGATCGGCGGTCCGGACGGCGCATCCGCGCCCGCGCGCCGTTCGAAGGCGTGGCCCTCCGGCGCGACGAAGGTCGTGACGCGCCCGCGCAGCGCCTCCGGCAGATGCGTGCCCGGCAGCGCGGTGATGCCATGTGCCCGCAGGGCGTCGCGATCCGCATCGGTCGCATCGGCGAGATGGATCGCGCCCCCTTCGGAGGACCACAGCCCGTCGCCGAGAATCGCTTCCGCATAGAGCGCGGTCGCGATCGGCGAATGGCCGTGATCGCTGGCCACCACCAGCAGCGTGTCATGCAGGCGGCCGGCTGCCTCCAGCCGCGCGGTCAGGCGGCCGATCAGCATGTCGGCGACCGCGATCACGACATCGGCCGCGGCGCTGCCGATCCCGTGGTAATGCAGCGCGGCGTCGGGGGTGGCGATCTCGGTCAGCAGCAGCCGCGGCGGATCCTCGCCGCAGAGCAACGCCGCCGCCGCGTCGATCATCGCCGTATCGGCCGCGAGCCCGATCATCTGCGGCTGCACCATGCCATGCGCGTTCGCCCGTGCCCCGAGCGTGAAGGGACCGCTGCCGAGCACCCCGGCCAGCCGGCCCGCGGGATCGCGGGTGATGTGGATCGGCGTCGGCGCGGGGCCCTTGGTATTGGCGGCCTCCTCGGCGTCGAGGTGCCGCCACCAGGGCTCCGCCTTCAGATCGGTATCTTCCAGGCGGACCATCCCGAAGCCGATGCTGGCCACGCTGCCGCCGGCCTGGCGCACGGCATGCGCGATGCTCGGGGCCGCCAGGTGCCGGGGATCCGCGCGGACGAAGCCTTCACCGTCGAGGATGGTGTTGCCCCAGACACCATTGGCCGCGGGCGGCAGGCCGGTGAGCATTTCGGCGCGGCCGGGGTAGGAGAGCGACGGCACCGCCGGCATCACCCGCGCGACATGGGTGCCGCGCGCGGCAAGGGCCGACAGGGCGGGCAGCCTGGCCGCGTGGCGCGCGACGTAATCCGCGGGCAGCCCATCGATGAGGATCAGTACCGCACGTTCGGCCATGGCCGTATCCCTCCAAATCCCAATCGCGGGGTCTATGGGCCGGCGGCGACAGGGCGATGAGCGTCCCGCGACAGTCCGATGACGGCAGCGGTGGGCCGTCATCGGGAACGCCATGGCCGGCTCCACGTCCGGCCAGGGCAGGTTTGCGCCATAGCGCCGGGACGTGAAACCAGCCTAGCGTGCGGCCGGGCGGCGCCAAGCCGCGGCAGACCGGAAGAGGATCCCCCGATGAAGACCCATGGCTCGGCCGCCTGGCGCGGTGGCATCAAGGACGGCATCGGCGCCCTGTCGACCAAGAGCGGCGCGTTGAGCGCCTATCCCTACGGCTTCGCCAGCCGCTTCGAAGGCAAGCCCGGCTCGAACCCGGAGGAGCTGATCGGCGCCGCCCATGCCGGCTGCTTCACCATGGCGCTGTCGCTGATCCTGGGCGAAGCCGGCCTGACTGCAGAACAGATGGACACCACCGCGGAGGTCACGCTGGAGAAGCAGGCCGATGGCTTCGCCATCACCGCCGTGCACCTGACCTTGCGGGCCCGCATCCCGGGCACCGATGACGCCGCCTTCCAGGCACTGGCGGCCAAGGCCAAGGCGGGTTGCCCGGTCTCCAAGCTGCTGAAGGCCGAGATCACCCTCGACGCCGCCCTGGTGGGCTGACGCCGGACCCGCGCGGATGGGCAATACCGTCGCCGCCTTCCTGCTGGCCTTCCCGGCGCTGTTCTCGATCGTCAATCCGATCGGGGCGGCGCTGATCTTCAGCCAGGTGATGTCGCACCGGACGCATGACGAGCGCGCCCATCTCGCGCGGCTGGTCGGCTTCTATTCGCTGATCGTGCTGCTGGTCTCGCTCTGGGCGGGATCCTATGTGCTGAACTTCTTCGGCATCACGCTGGGCGCGCTGCGCGCCGCCGGCGGCTTGCTGGTGGCGATGCGCGCCTGGGAATTGCTGAGCGCGCCGGAGGTGCAGGAGGCACGCAAGGAACGCCAGGCGGCGCCGGCCGGCGAGGATGACGACGTCGCCTTCTTCCCCCTGACCCTGCCTTTCACCACCGGGCCGGGCACCATCTCGGTCGCCATCGCGCTCGGCGCGGCGCGGCCGGAAGGGGGCGCCGGGCTGTGGCCTTTCTTCGCCGGCGTCACCGCCGCGGCGGTGCTGATCGCGATGATCGTCTGGCTGGCCTATACCTGGGCCGACCGGTTGATCCCGCTGCTCGGCAGCAGCGGTGCCCGGGTGGTGACGCGGCTGGTCGCCTTCCTGCTGCTCTGCATCGGCGTGCAGATCATGAGCACCGGCGTGCAGGACCTGTTGATCCCCGTCTTCCAGGCCATGCACGCGCCGCATTGAGCGCGTCGATAAGCGGGCGGCGATTCAGACCTCCGGGCCGTTCGGCCTTCCGGTCATCGGACGCTCAGCCGCGCAGCACCCGCTGCTGCGCGTTGCGGATCGCGTCCCCGGTCTGCTGGACCGCCGCCTGCAGCTCGGCGCCCGCGAGGGCGTCGGCGGTGTAGCAATCCTCCTCCGCCTTCGCCTGGTAGGTGGGCGACAGCACCGCTTCCCGCAGCAGGGCGATCAGCGCGTCGCGCAGCGGTGGCGCGATGCCGGCCGGAGCGACGGCATAGGTCATGGTGGTGATACGGCCGAAAGGATGCGGGTTCAGGCCCACCTCGGTGATCGCCGGCACGTCGGGCAGCTGCGGCAGGCGCTGATCCTCCAGCACCGCGAGCACGCGCAACTCGCCGGAGCGGATCTGGCCGAAGATATCGTTCGGCTTGACCAGGCCGAGATCGAGATGCCGCCCCATCAGCTCATTGGTCAAGCGGGCGGCGCCGGGATAGCCGACATAGTTGATGGCGCCGCCCATCTCCTGCGCGATGCCGGTCAGGCGCAGATGGCCGACGGTGCCGATCGGCCCGGCGGCGCCGACGCTCGGGCCTTCGGGCGTGCGCATCGCCGCGATGACGTCGGCCAGCGTGCGGTAGCTGGACTGCGCCCCGGTGACCAGGATCGACGGGTCGGTCGCCACCCGCACCAGCGGCACGAACTGCTCGAAGCGCAGCGGGATCTCGTTGGCCACGATCTGCGCGATGAGGCCGTGCGAGGCAAGGCCGAGGGTGCGGCCATCCGGCGGTGATTGCGCCAGGCGGCTCATCGCGACCATCGATCCGCCACCGACCAGGTTCTCGACCACCATCCGCGTGCCGCGCGGCTCCAGCAGCGCCTGCAGGCGGCGGGCCAGCAGGTCGGTCGCACCGCCGGCATTGAAGGACACGATCATGCGGATATCGGCCGGCACCGCCTGGGCCCAGGCGCGCGGCGTGACGGCGGCTGCGCCCAGCCCGGCGATCCCCGTGATCAGGGTGCGTCGTTGCATCGGTTTCCTCCTGGTTGTTGCCCCGCGCACTGCGGCGCGGTTGGGATCCTCGTGGTCAGCCTGGGGCGGCGGTGGCCTCCGCCGCCATGGCGGCCAGCAGGTCGTCACGCGCGGCGCGGATATGCGCGTCGTGGATCGCGCCCGCGGCCGCGGCATCGCCGCGCACCAGGGCGTCGAGCATCGCCTGATGCTCGCGCAGCACGGTCTCGACGCGGCCATCCTGGTAGCCGAAGCGGGTGCGCAGCGCGCCGATCAGGCTGCTGTGCAGCTCCAGCATGCGGATCGCCTCGTCATTGCCGGTGGCGCTCTCGATGGTGCGGTGGAAGCTGCGGTTCAGGCGGATGGTCGCCGGCAGGTCGCGCAGCGCATGCGCGCGGGTCATCGCCGCCTGGATGCCGCGCAGCGCGTCGATCCGCGCGGCATCGAGCAGCGGCGCTGCCTGGCGGGTCAGGAAGCCTTCCAGCGCTTCGCGAATGGCAAAGATGTCGTGCACGAACTGCGCATCCATGCGGCGCACGGTGGCGCCGCGATTGGGCGCCAGCACGATCAGCCCTTCGCCCTGCAACTGCTGCAGCGCTTCCCGCACCGGCATCTGCGACAGGCCGTAGCGGCTGGCCAGGTCCTGGATCTTCAGCCGGCTGCCCGGCGGGATGCGGCCGGCCAGGATCTCTTCCCGCAGATGCTCGTGCACGCGCTGATAGACCGTGCTGCCGAAGGGCAGGGCGCTCGGCGCGGGCGGCGGCGGATCGAGGACCGTCATGGCATCCTCTTGCCGATCGTCCCTGATCGAGTCAATGAAGGACTATCGATTTGATCAAAAATGGGGAAACGCGATGAAGGTTACCGGCGTCACCGTCTACCGCACCGCCCAGAAGCCGATGGCCGAAGGTGCCTCCCACGCGCTCACGATGGTCGAGATCCGCACCGATGACGGGCTGACCGGGGCGGGTGAGGTCGGCCTGGCCTATGGCGCCGGCGGCCGGGCCGGGGCGGAGCTGCTGCTGGAACTCGCCCGCGCCAAGATCATCGGCAAGGACCCCTTCCGGACCGAGGCGCTGTTCGATGCCATGCGCCGCGACACCTTCTGGGGCCATGTGCCGGGGCCGATCTTCGGCGGCGCGATCAGCGCCATCGACCAGGCGCTCTGGGACATCAAGGGCAAGGCGCTTGGCCAGCCGATCCATGTCCTGCTCGGCGGCGCCTGCCGCGATCGGCTGCGGCTATACTGCAATGGCTGGTATCGCGGCCTCGGCGCGCCGGCGGCCTATGCGGAAGCGGCGCTCGGCGTGAAGGCGCGCGGCTTCGGCGCGCTGAAATTCGACCCGATGAAGCTGAATGCCGAAGGCCGCAGCGAGAAGGTGAACCGCCATATCGGCCGCGCCGCGGAAGACCTCGCGGTCGCCCGGGTGATGGCGGTGCGGGAGGCGGTCGGGCCGGGCTTCGATATCTGCGTCGAGCTGCACGGCAACATGTGGCCGATGGATTCGATCCGCTTCGGCCGGCGCATCGCGCATCTGCATCCCTTCTTCATGGAAGAGGTGGCGGATGCCGAGGATGCCGGCGCGGCGCGGGAAGTCGGGCTGCAGACCGGCATCGCGATCGCGGGCGGCGAGCGGCTGATCACCGTGGGCGATTTCCGCCGCTTCCTGGAAGCCCGGGCGCTGTCGGTCGCGCAGCCCGACATGGGGCTGGCCGGCGGCTTCACCGGCGTGCGCGCCATCGCCGCACTCGCCGCCGCGCATGAAGTCTATATGCAGCCGCATAATTGCGGCGGCCCGATCTCGACCGCCGCCTGTGCGCAGCTCTCCTTCGCGACGCCGAACTTCCTGATCCAGGAAGTCTTCCCGATCTGGCCGGAAGATGACCGTCTCGACATGGTCGATGCGCCCTATGAGCGGCAGATCGTGGATGGCCACCTGCCGCTGCCGACGCGCCCGGGCCTCGGTGTCGTGCTCAACCCGGACTACCTGAGCCGTTGCGAGCGGCTTGAAGCCTGAGTTACGTGGGATCGCCATTTACAACCTGGCGGTCCGGTCGCAGCCTCAGGCCTGTATCCAAGGAGGAAAGCGATGTCGGAACACCCTGCCGGCGCACCGGGCGCCGGGGACCCGCATGCGGCGTTGCCGCTCCGCCGCATCCGCGTGCTGGATCTGACGCTCGCCCGCGCCGGCCCCACCTGTGTGCGCCATCTGGCCGACTGGGGCGCCGAAGTGATCCGCATCGAGCCGCCGCCGGCCGGTCCCGGCGGCGACATCACCGGCAATCGCGACGGCTTCGACTTCCAGAACCTGCACCGCAACAAGCGCGCCATGCAGATCGACCTGAAGAGCGAGGCGGGGAAGGAAATCTTCTACGCGCTGGTCCGCCGGTCCGACGTGATCGTCGAGAACATGCGCGCGCAGGTGAAGTACCGCCTCGGCGTCGACTACGAGACGGTCAGCCGCATCAACCCGCGCATCGTCTATGGCTCGATCTCCGGCTTCGGCCAGGATGGTCCCTATGGCCACCGCGCCGGCGTCGACCAGATCGCGCAGGGCATGGGCGGGCTGATGTCGATCACCGGCGCGCCGGATGGCGGGCCGATGCGGGTCGGCATTCCGATCTGCGACCTGACGGCCGGCAACCTGCTCGCGCTCGGTGTCATGATGGGCCTGTTCCAGCGTGAGGAAACCGGGCGCGGCCGCTGGGTGCACACCAGCCTGCTGGAGAGCATGGTCTTCATGCTCGACTTCCAGGCCTCGCGCTGGCTGATGGCTAACCAGGTCGCGGGTCAGGCGGGCAATGACCACCCGACCTCGATCCCGACTGGCGTCTTCCCGGCCGCCGACGGCCCGATCACCCTGGCCGCGTCCTCGGCCCGGCAATGGGCCCGGTTCTGCGAGGCGCTGGGGCGCGAGGAATGGCTGCAGAAGCCGGAATGGAGCACGACGGAGGGCCGTTCGCGCGACCGCGCCGCGATCAATGCCGCGATCTCCGCGGTGACGCGGGAAAAGCCGCGGCTGCATTGGATCGAGGTGCTGGACGGCGCCGGCATTCCCTGCGGCGCGATCAACCGCATCGATGAGGTCTTCGCCGATCCGCAGGTGCAGCATCTCGACATGGCGAAGCCGGTCGCGCATCCGCGGCTTGGCGGGATCAATATCGTCGGTTCGGCGATCAACCTCGTCGG
Source organism: Roseomonas sp. (assembly GCA_036499545.1). Taxonomy (GTDB): domain Bacteria; phylum Pseudomonadota; class Alphaproteobacteria; order Acetobacterales; family Acetobacteraceae; genus Plastoroseomonas. The sequence continues at coordinate 8,723 of DASYDR010000047.1, forward strand.
CATCGACGACAGCCCGCGCACCGCGACCCAGGATGCCGGGCAGGAGACTGACGCGGTACTGGCCGAACTCGGCTACGACGCGGCGCGGATCGCGGCGCTGCGCGCCGCGCGGGTGGTCTGACCTAAGCCCGCCGACCAGGAGCCCAGCGGCGGTACGCCGCCACCGGCTCCTGCGGAGCGAGGCGAAGCCGATGCTCCGGGGCCGCGCATGCGGCCCCGCGCGCCACCACCAGCCGCCCGCCGTTTGAGGGCTGGTATTACGTCTGCCCGCCGCCGTTCACCTGCAGCATCTGGCCGGTGATGTAGGCGCCATCCTCGGAGGCCAGCAGCCGCACCGCGGCGGCGACTTCCTTCGGCGTGCCCATGCGGGCGAGCGGCACGCGGCCGATCGCCACGGCGCGGCGCTCACTGACCAGTTCCTCGCCATCCTCGGCGATCGGGCCGGGCGAGACCGCGTTGACGGTGATGCCCTTCGCGCCGAACTCCTTGCCCAACGCCTTGGTCAGGCCCCAGACGCCGTGCTTCGAGACCGAGACCGGCGCATGCCCGGCATAGCCGTGCATGGCGTTCATGCCGGTGAAGTTCACGATGCGGCCCCAGCCACGCTCCAGCATGCCCGGCACGCAGGCCCGGATCAGCCACACCGCGCCGTCGAGATCGACGGAGAGGACGCGGCGCCATTCTTCCTCCGTGGTCTCCAGGAAGGGCTTGGCCGGGCGCAGCGCGGCATTGTTCACCAGCACGTCGACGCCGCCGAAGCGGGCGATGGCCTCGGCGGCGATGCGGGCGCAATCCTCGGGCTTGCCGACATCGCCCATCACCACCAGCGCCTCGACGCCGAGGGCGCGGGCTTCCGCGGCCACGGACTCGCAGGCGGCGCGGTTGCTGGAACCATTGATCGCGACATCGAAGCCGTCGCCGGCCAGCGCGAGCACCACGGCGCGGCCGATATTGCGGCCGGCGCCGGTGACAAGGGCGGCCTTGCGTCGTTGGGTCATGTGTCTCGCTTCCCCCTGGGGTCAGGCATTCGTTGATGCGCGACCACACCAGAGCGCGGCCCCGGGGGAAAGCCGGAATCGAGTTAGCCCGTCTTCGCCTTCCGGCGGAACGGATAGGCGAATTGCCGCAACATGCCCTTGGGCAAAGGGTCGCCGACCACGCCATAGCGTTCCGGCCAGCGTCCCGCCGGCAGGTGATGGGTGCGGAAGATCCGGTCGATGATCGGCAGATGCGCGGCGTAGTTGACGTCGATCGCCTCGCGATCGCTGGAATGGTGCCAGTGGTGGTAGCGCGGCGTGGCGAAGAGATGCTCCAGCGGGCCGAAATTCACCCCGACATTCGCGTGGATCAACCCGGCCTGGAAGCCGGCGAAGATCACATAGGCCAGCAGCGGGCCGGGCTCGGCGCCCAGGATGAAGGCCGGCAGCATCACCATCGCCCGCGTCACCAGCGGCTCCAGGATATGCAGCCGCGATCCCGCCAGCCAATCCATGTGCTCGACGCTGTGGTGCACCGCGTGGAAGCGCCAGAGCGCCGGGATCTCATGCATGGAGCGGTGGATCGTGTATTCGACGAGGTCGGCCAGGAACAGGACGACGATGAACTGCACCACGCCGGGCAGGTCGCGGAACCAGGCCTGCAGCCCGGCATTGATGGTCCAGGAAAAGAGCTGCGGCATCAGGATGGTGCCGACGAACAGGAAGATGCCGATCGCCAGGTGGTTGAAGGCGAAGTAGCGCGCATCGTGCCAGAAATCCGGCCGCAGCACCGCCTGTTCCCGCGCCCGGGGCACGATCTTCTCGAGGAAGATGAACAGGATCGCCGACATCAGCAGGTCGAGGATGAACCAGTCGAGGCCGATATAGGTGTGGATATCGTAGCGCGGCCCGACCTGCACGCCGGCACCGCCGAGCCAGAAGGCCAGCAGGGTCAGCAGCACGCCGATGGCACCGAGCTTCCGCTGCCTGCCCAGCACGAAGGTCAGCAGCCCGAAGCCGACCGAGAATGCCATGCCGGCGCCAAGCAGGATGCGCATCCAGTCGAGGTCGTAGCCGGCGCGCAGCGACGGTGTCGTCAGCAGGTCGGGGAAGCGGAAGCAGAGCACGCCGAGCGTGCTGAGCACGCCGAGCGCGATGGAGAGGTAGCCGCTGATGCGGCCATCCCCGAGGACGAGCGGGCGGCTTCGGCTGTCGAGCGTCATGACGCCAGCATAATGGCTTGGCGCCAGGATGACAGTGTCATGACGCACAATCCGGCCGTACCTGGCTTGGTGGGCCGGCGGGATGGCGATATCGTCGCGTGCAACACGCCACCCAGAGGGAATATCCATGACCGCCCCCGATCGCATGCGCGCCCTGCTCGCCCAGCCCGGTTTCATCGCCATGCCGGCGGCCTGGGACGGGCTGAGCGCCAAGCTGACCTATGGCGCCGGCTTCAAGACCGCCTTCCTGTCCGGCTCCTGCGTCGCCGCCAGCCGGCTCGGCGGGCCCGATCTCGACCTGATCTCCTTCGCGGAGATGTTCGACAGCTTCAACATGGTGCATGGCGCGGCGCCGGAGCTGCTGGTGCTGGCCGATGGCGACCACGGCTATGGCAATGCGATGAACGTGCAGCGCACCGTGCGCGCCTATGGCCGTGCTGGCGCCGCCGCGATCCTGATCGAGGACAAGATCACCCCGCGCGCCCTGACCTCCGCCGGCAAGCCCTGCCTGCCGCGGGAAGAAGCCCGGATGAAGATCCGCGCGGCGGTGGAAGCCGCGAAGGACAGCGGTATCCTGGTGCTGGCGCGCACCGATTGCCGCCCGACCCAGGGCATCGACGAGGCGGTGGCCCGCATCGAGATGTTCGCGGCCGAAGGCGCCGACATCCTGTTCCTGGACAGCCCGGCCGATGACGCGGAAATCCGCCGCGGCATCGAAGCCGCCGCCGGCAAGCCCTCCTTCGTCGTGCTCTCCCCGGGTGGTGCGCGGGCGACGCCGAGCCAGGCCGAGGCGGCCGCGCTCGGCTTCAAGATCGGCACTTTCCCGACCGGCATGCTCTCCCCGGCCGCGGCGGGCATGAAGGCCGGCCTGGCGGCGATCGCCGCCGGCGCCTCGGAAGCGGCCGGCGCGCTGCCGCCGGCCGATTTCCGCACGATGCTCGGCTATCCCGATTACGATGCCCAGGCGAAGCGCTTCATCCTGAAGGCCTGACGTCGAGGGGCGGCGCGGTTTTGCCGCGCCGCCCCATTTCGTGATGCGTAAATCGTTCCGGATCGGATAGGATCGCCGTCGTCACCCGGGAGGGATGTGCGATGGCGACGCTCACCATCTACCTCGTCAACAAGGCCGGCGATCTGTCGGGCCGCTTCGACGCCAGCCATCGCAAGGCCTGCGGCGACAAGCTGAAAGCCTATTTCGACGCCACCATCACCGGCGTCGCCAAATACACCGCGGCGGCCGTGGTCTGGGATGGCGCGGCTTCTGCCCCGACCGCCACCGATTTCGTCTGCTATCTGCTGACCAGCCCCGCCGACAGCATCGTCGCGACCAAGGGGACCGGCACCATCACCCTCGGTCCCTCGGGGTCCACCTTGCTGAGCGTGACCGACAAGGCCGTGGTGTCGGAGGTCTATCTGCGGCAGATCGTGCAGGGCGGCGATCCGCGCGCCAATGCCACCACCAACCGGGAAACCCTGGTCGCCAATTGCATCATGCATGAGCTGGCGCACAACCTGCTCGACGCCACCACGCCGCATATTCTCGACGTGCACAAGCTCAAGGACGGGGTGATCTGCCGCGATACCGACGGCAATGCCTTGACCGGCACCGATGCGCCGGGCGCCGCCGACAACACGGCGTTCCAGACCGGCTTCAACCGCCGCGCCGCGGGCGTGAAGCAATACACGGGCGCGATGTGAACGCGCGGCGTCAGCGCCGCGTCGGACCGCCTGAGAGCGCCGAGCACACCAGGCCCGGCACGGCACCGATCAGGCCCCAGAGCAGGATCCAGGGGCTGGTCAGATAGCCTGCCACCAGAAGCGTGCCCAAGGGGGTGAAGCTGGCGGCAAAGGCGAAGGCGGCGGTCCAGAGCGGGCGCCATCGCCAGCCGCGCTGGGCGATGGCGGCATCGACCAGGGCGGTCAGCAAAGCCGGCACGATACCCATCGCATAGGCCAGCGGCAGCAGCACCATCTGGTGCCAGTCGAAGCCGCTGCGCCCGTCCATCGCCCAGTTCAGCGCGGGAACCAGGCCCCAGAATCCGACGACGAAGCCGAGCGGCGGCCCCAGCAGGCCGAAGACCAGGAACCGCCGCAGCGTCATCGTCCGGGCCCTATCAGAGCGGCTGGCCCGCGCCGGTGCCGGCATGCGGGGTCGGGATGCACCATTCCTCGCCGCGCTCGGTCGTCACGTATTCCGGCCAGCGCAGGTCGACCGGCGCCGCGAAATCGGCTGGCAGCAACGGGCCGACCCAATCCGATCCGCCGATGCCGCCGCCGGTCCTTGCCCGGAACTCCGCCTGCGCCGCTTCCAGCGCCGCCGGCTGCGTCGCCAGGTCGACCAGGGTCAGGGCCATCGTCTTCGCCGCCACGAACAGGCCGGGATCGATCGCCGCCGGCAAGCCGCCCAGCGCATTGTAGGCCCAGTTCGGATAGGCGTAGCCCTTGGTCGGCGGGCGCAGCCGCGGCCGCGCCGCCAGCAGCCGCACCGTCGGGCAGTGCCAGCAGAATTCGACGTAGTCATCGGCGCTGAGGTGCTTCTGCCAGGAGGGCAGGCCGGCGCGCAGCCGTGCTTCGAACGCATCCGGCGGCGTGAGCTCGGTGACGCTGGCGATGAAGGGATCCGCCATCGGCTCCAGGCCGAGGTGACGCTGGATCGCGCGGCCGAATTCCAGCGCGTCCTCGCCGTAGCTGGGCGCGCCGACCGCCTGCAGGTTCTTCCAGGTCAGATCGGTCATCGCCGTGTTCGGCAGCCCGACGCGGGTCTTGGTCACCCAGCGCACGAAGGCGCGGCAGCCGGTGCTGGCGGCGGCGTGGCGGGCATTGTTGGCCAGCACCCGCCAGATCTGCTCCTGGATGCCGAGCGAGGAGGAGCGCCAGGAATACTGGATCTGGGAGAAACGCGGCGCGAGGTTGTCCGATGTCGCGCCGCCATCGCCGAGGATGAACTCGTTCAGCGTCCAGGAGCCGGCATGCGGGAACATCGCCTCCTTGGTATATTTGGTCGTGGTGTACATCAGGCAGAGCGCATCGACCGCGCCCGGGCAGCGGGCCGCCGCATGCGCGCCTTCGATCGGCACCAGCGTGGGGTCGATCCAGTTCTCCGGCGCATCCGCCTCGAAGGTGATGACGGCGCTCCAATAGGCGCCGAAATGCGTCTCGCCGGTTACGGTGTTGGACGCCCAGGGATGCCAGACCACCGCGGCGTCGAGCCCGTCGTAATAGCCGCGGGCAGCATGGATCGGCTTCGAGCCGCAGACCTTCTCCGCCGGTTCCCCGAACAGCTTCAGCGTGCCGCCGACGCCGTGCGCCTGCATGGCGGCCTTGGTGCCGAGGATCGCGGCCAGCGCCGCGGTGCCGAGCATGGAATGCGGGTCGGTATGGCCGGCGGCATAGGGGTGCAGCCCTTCGCGCGGTGCCTCATAGGGGACCACCTGCTGCGAATTCCCGGGCACCGCATCGTATTCGGAGAAGCTCGCCAGCACCGGACCGCCCTGGCCCCAGCTCGCGGCGAAAGCGGTCGGCATGCCGCCCGAGCCTTCCTCGACCGAGAAGCCTTCGGCGCGCAGCAGGTCCACATAGTCGCGGGCGGAGCGGTATTCACGCCAGGCTGGCTCCGCATGCGACCAGATCCGCGCATTGAAGGCGGAGAGGCGATCCTGATTGGCGGTGATCCAGTCCAGCGCATGCGCCCGGACGACATCCTGTTTATCCATGGCTCCGTTTCCATTCGTGCGCGCCAAGGGTTCCAGAAGGCCGCGGGCCCGTCCAGCTT
>DASYDR010000048.1:0-8555 GCA_036499545.1 Roseomonas sp.
ACTGCGATGCGGTCGCAGACGTGGCGCACCACCGACAGGTCGTGCGAGATCAGCAGGTAGGCCAGCGACAGCTCGCGCTGCAGCCGCTGCAGCAGGTTGACGATCTGGGCCTGGATCGAGACGTCCAGCGACGACATCGGCTCGTCCAGCACGAGCAGCTTCGGGTCGAGGGCCAGCGCCCGGGCGATCGCGATGCGCTGGCGCTGGCCGCCGCTGAATTCATGCGGGTAGCGCTCCGCCGTCGCGGGGTCGAGGTTCACCTCCTCCAGCGCGGTCGCGACCGCGCGGGCGCGCTGCGCGGCGGTCAGGCCGGGCTCATGCACCGCCAGCCCCTCGCCCACGATCCCGGCCACGCTCATGCGCGGCGAAAGACTGCCATAGGGATCCTGGAACACCACCTGCAGGCGCCGACGCAACGGGCGCATGGCGCTGCGGCCGAGATGCTGGATCGGCTTGCCTTCGAAGAAGATGCCGCCTTCGCTGCGTTCCAGCCGCAGCAATGCCAGGCCCAGCGTGGTCTTGCCGCTGCCGCTTTCGCCGACCAGCCCGAGCGTCTCCCCTTCCCTGACCGACAGCGAGACGCCGTCGACCGCGCGCACGGTCGCGACCACCCGCCGCAACACGCCGCGGCGCACCGGGAAATGCACCTTCACATCATCGCCGCGCAGGATCTCCGGCGCGCCGGCCGCGGCGGGCAGCGGGCGGCCGCGCGGTTCGGTCGCCAGCAGCATGCGGGTATAGGGATGCTCGGGGGCGGCGAAGATCCGGGCGACCGGCCCCTGCTCCACCGCTTCACCATCCTTCATCACCACCACCCGGTCGGCATGGCGACGCACGATCTGCAGGTCGTGGGTGATCAGCAGCATCGCCATCGACAGCTCGCGCTTCAGCCTGGCGAGCAGTTCCAGGATCTGCGCCTGGATGGTGACGTCGAGCGCCGTGGTCGGCTCATCCGCGATCAGCAGCTTCGGGTCGTTGGCGAGCGCCGCCGCGATCATCACCCGCTGGCGCTGGCCGCCCGAAAGCTGGTGCGGATAGGCGCCGAGCCGCGCTTCCGCCTGCGGAAAGCCGGCCCGCGCCAACAATTCCACCACGCGGGCGCGCAGGGCGGCGCCGCGCATCGGCCGGTGCAGGGTCACCGCTTCGCCCACCTGGCGTCCGATGCTGTGCAGCGGATTCAGCGAGGTCATCGGCTCCTGGAACACCATGCCGGCGGTGCCGCCGCGCAACCGCTGCAGCGCCCGCTCAGGGGCGCCCAACACCTGGGTGCCGTCGAGGCTGATGGAGCCGGCCGGATTAGCGCCCCCGGCCGGCAGCAATTGCAGGCAGGACAAGGCGGTGACCGATTTGCCGCTACCGCTTTCGCCGACCAGCGCCACCGTCTCCCCGGCATCGACATGGAAGGACACGCCGCGCACCACCGTCCTGCCGCGGAAGGCGACCGAAAGGTCGCGCACATCGAGCAACGGCATGGTCACGACCCTCCTGGCAGCTTGCGCGGATCGAAGGCGTCGCGCACCGCCTCGCCCACGAAGATCAGCAGGGTCAGCATGCCGCCGAGCACGATGAAACCGGTCATCGCCAGCCAGGGTGCCTGCAGGTTGTTCTTGCCCTGGTTCACCAGTTCGCCGAGCGAGGCCGAACCCGGCGGCAGGCCGAAACCGAGGAAATCGAGGCTGGCCAGCACGGTCACCGAGCCCGACAGCGTGAAGGGCAGGAAGGTCAGCGTCGCCACCATGGCGTTCGGCAGGATATGCCGCAGCATCAGCCGCACATCGGAAACGCCGAGCGCCCGGGCCGCGCGCACATAGTCCAGGTTGCGCCCGCGCAGGAACTCCGCCCGCACCACGCCGGTCAGCCCCATCCAGGAGAACAGCAGCAGGAAGCACAGCAGCACCCAGAATCCGGGCTCGATCACGCTGGCCAGGATGATGAGCAGAAACAGCTGCGGCATCCCCGACCAGATTTCGATGAAGCGCTGGAAGAACAGGTCCACCTTGCCGCCATAGAAACCCTGCACGGCGCCGGCGGCGATGCCGAGGATGCTGCTGATGAAGGTCAGGGTGAAGCCGAACAGCACCGAGATGCGGAAGCCGTAGATCACCCGGGCCAGCACGTCCCGCGCCTGGTCGTCGGTGCCGAGCCAGTTGCGCAGCGAGGGCGGCGACGGCGCCGGCCGCCCGAGGTCACGCACCACGCTGCGATAGGCATAGGGGATCGCCGGCCAGATCGCCCAGCCATGGGCCGCGATTTCGTCCCTGAGCGCCGGGTCGTGCCAGTCGGCATCGGTCGGCAGGCCGTCGGGGAGGATATCGCTCTCGGCATAGTCGACCAGCGCCGGGAAGAAGAAGCGCCCGTCGACGCGCGCCACCAGCGGCCGGTCATTCGCGACGAATTCCGCGAACAGCGTCAACACGAAGAGCAGGGCGAAGATCCAGAGCGACCACCAGCCACGCCGGTTGGCGCGGAAATTGGCGAGGCGCCGCTGCGTGATCGGGGTCAGCCGGCGGCGCGGCGGCGCAGCGGCCTGGTCGGCGGTCGCGGTGGTATCGGGCATTGCTACGATGGACCGGTCCCGGCTGCCATGCTGGCCCGCAGGGCCAATCGGCCCATCTTTCCCACAAAGCCGGGCATTTCCCCAGCGCCCTTTCCCGAGGGCACTCTATTCGTGCCGCAGCGGCCGGCTCATCAGCCGCGCAATGGCCTCCGGCATGGTCAGGCGCCCTTCCAGCAGATCCGCCACCGCTTCGCAGACCGGCAGTTCCACCTTCGCCGCATGCGCCCGGGCCACCAGAGCGGGCGCGGTCGCGACGCCCTCCGTCACGCCGGCACGACCGGCCAGCACGGTCGCCAGCGGCACCCCGCGCCCCAGCGCAAGGCCGAGCGACATGTTGCGGCTGCTGGCGCCGGCGGTGGTCAGGATCAGGTCGCCGAGGCCCGACAATCCGGATGCCGTCTCCGCCCGCCCGCCCAGCGCCACGGTCAGGCGCGCCAGTTCCGCCAGGCCGCGCGTCACCATCGCCGCGCGCGCATTCTCACCCAGCCCCGCACCGATCACCGCGCCGGCGGCTATGGCAATCACATTCTTGGCGGCGCCGCCAACCTGGACGCCGATCACATCCTCATTGCCGTACAGGCGGAAGACCGGGCCGGACAGCAGGTCGAGCGCCTGGGCGCGCAGCCCGGCATCGGCCGCCGCCACGACCGCGGCCGCGGGCAGGCCGCGCGCGACCTCATGCGCGAAATTCGGGCCGGTCAGCACCCCCGCGACCGCGCCCGGCTTCACTTCCGCCACGACCTCGAGCAGCAGCCGATGGGTGCCGCCCTCCACCCCCTTGGCGCAGACCAGCAGGGGCGCGGTGGTTGCGGGTAAGGCCGCGAGGGTCGCGCGCAGCCCCTGGGTCGGCACCACCAGCAACACCAGCGCGGCGCCGGCCAGCGCCGCATCCGCATCGGCGGTCACCCGGAGCGCGGCCGGCAGGGCGATGCCCGGCAGGTAGCGGGCATTCTCCCGCGCTTCCATGATGGCCGCCGCCCGCGCGGGGTCCCGCGCCCAGAGCACGGCCTGCGACCCGGCACGGACCGCCTGGGCGGCGAGGGCCGTTCCCCAGGCGCCGGCCCCGATCACTGCGATGCGCGCCATGGCCTATTCCTCCACGATACGGGTCACGGCGATGCCCTGCCCGGCCTCGCCATCGCCAAGCCGGTCCAGCAGTGCCGCCAGGATATCCCGCGCCGCCGCCTCGAAGCCGAAGGGCGGGTTCACCACGATCAGGCCGCTGCCGTTCAGCCGCTGCGGATCGGTCGGCTCGCGCAGGAACAGCGCGCAATCCAGGATGTCGCGCACGCCGCTCTCCGCCAGGGCCGTGTGGAAGCCGCGCAGCGGGGCGCGATGCTTCACCGGGTACCAGGCCGCGACGATGCCCGCGCGGAAGCGATGGTTCACACGGCGGATGCCCTCGACCAGGCGATCGAACTCACCGTCCTGCTCGAAGGGCGGATCGATCAGCACCAGGCCGCGCTTTTCCGGAAACGGCGTCAGCGCGCCCATCGCCTCATAGGCATCGCGCCGATGCACCGCGACCTGGGGGTCGCGGGCGAAATGGGCGCGCAGCGCGGCGTGATCCTCGGGGTGCAACTCGCTCGCCAGCAGCCGGTCGCCCGGCCGCAACAGCGCCCGCACCAGCGCCGGCGATCCCGGATAGCACGCCGGAAAGCCCGCCTGGCGCAGCAGCGCGGCGTAATCGGCGAGCGGGCCTTCGGTGACCCCGGCCAGCCGCGCGGCGCCGCGCAGCGCTTCCCCGGTACGCGCCGCTTCCGGCGCGGCGAGGTCATAGGCGCCGCGCCCGGCATGGGTGTCGAGCACCGCGAACGGCGCGGGCTTGCGGGACAGCGCGCGCAGCAGCGCGATCAGCAGCGCGTGCTTCAGGCAATCGGCATGGTTGCCGGCATGGAAGGCGTGACGGTAATTCACCCGGGCGGGTTAGCGCCCCAGCCCCCGCACCGCAACTCCGTCCCGTTGTCTGGCGAGCAGCTTCACGCCTTCGGGCGATTCCGCCCTGCGGCGATCTGCTCTATAGCGCCGCCGCCAGTTCCTCTGGCGTCATGAAGGGCATCTGCGCCCAGAAGCCGGCGCGCTCGTCCCGCATCTTCTTCAGCCAGGACTGCAACTTGCCGTCCGGGCATACCGTCTCCCCGGTTTCACCCTTGTTGGAGGGGTAGCGGCGCACCTGCGGGTTGGTGAAGCTGTGCCCGACGCTCGGGTGCCCGAACACCTCCATGCCTTCATTGGCCCAGCAATCCAGGTCCTGGGCGATCCGGTAGGCATAGCCGCCCGGCGTCCCGCAGGAGCAGGCGAAGAGCACCACCTTCACCGAAGGCTGGCCATGGGCCCAGATCGCGTCGGTGAGGTCGCCGCGGCTGCCGTCATTGAAGCCGGCGGAAGCGAGCCCGCCTTTCCAGCCATGGCCGAAATAGACGATGGCGTCATACCACTGGCTGCCGACGCCCTGCTGCATCTTGTCGAGGATGCTCTGCCGCCGCTGCTTCTCGGGTGCGAAGTTGTCGAACTTGAAGGTGATGACCTGCTTGCCCATCCCTTCATACATCTTCCGGTAGATTTCCATGCCGGGATGGAAGGCGCCCTTCGCATCATTCTGCGGCGGTTCATTCTCCTTCGGCCGGCTGTTGTGCATCGGCGCGAAGACGAAGCTTTTCTCCGGGGGCGTCACGGCAACCTCCATGGGTTCGTTCCAGCCGGTGATGCTATGGCTGCAGCACCCTCCGTCGCGGTGATCGACGTCACTCCTGTAGCCACGCCGCCCGCTATAGTGCGGCGGCCAGTTCTTCCGTCGTCATGAAGGGCATCAGCGCCCAGAATTCCGCGTGCCCGCGCATCGCGTGCTGCCAATCCGCGAACATGCCATCCGGGCAGACAGTCTGCCCGGTTTCGCCACGGTCCGACGGGTAGCGACGGACCAGCGGATTCCGGAAACTGTGCCCCCTGGTCGGATGTCCCAGCACCGCCATGCCCTTGTGCGACCAGCGGCCCAACTGCTTCGCGAGCTTGAAGGCAAAGCCGCCGGGCGCGGCGCAGCAACAGGCGTAAAGGATCACCTTCACCGAGGGCTGGCAGTGCTGCAGGATCGCAGCACTCAGCGCGTCCAGCGCGCCTTCCCCGAAGCTCGCGGACAACAATCCCCTCGGCGAGCCATGCCCGAAATAGACGATGGCGTCATAGCGCTGCGAGCCGGCGTTACGCTGCATCGCGTCGATGATGCTCTGACGTCGCCGGGCCGCCGGCTGGCCGCGGCTGTTGTCGAACCTGAAGGTCACGACCTGCTTGCCCAGGCCCTCGTAGAGCCTCTCGTAGCGCTCCATGCCGGGATGGAAGGCCCCCGTCGCGTCATGACCGCCGAGGTTCGCCTCATCGGGGGGCGAGTTGAAACGTGGTGCGAAGACGAAGCTCTTTTCCGGCGGCGTCATGGCGGCTTACGCCTTTTTTGTTCCGGAATCAGGATATATTGCCGGAAATTATCACCACAGCAATAATCGGCCGCCGCCGATGTCACGTATACGTTACGATTTACGCAGGATTGGCCCGCCGCCGAGTTCCTCCAGCGGCCAGCGGGGCCGCGGCGCATGGCCGAGCGTGTCGGTGAGGCCGAGGCGCAGCCGCTCGATCCCCGCCCAGGCGATCATCACCGCATTATCGGTGCAGAGCCGGATCGGCGGCGCGACCAGCGCGACGCCCCGCCCCGCCGCGGCGCCGGCCAGCGCCGCGCGCACCGCGCCATTGGCCGCGACGCCGCCCGCCACCACCAGCGCGGTCGCGCCCGGCAGCATCGCCAGCGCATGCGCCGCGCGATCGGCCAGCACCCTGGCGACCGAGGCCTGGAAGGCGGCCGCGATATCGGCCGCCGCGGCATCGCCCTTCGCCACCCGCTGCGCCACCGCCGTCTTGAGCCCGCTCCAGGAGAAATCACAGCCTTCCCGCCCCAGCAGCGGGCGCGGCAGCGGCACCTTGGCGGCATCGCCGGTGGCGGCCAGCCGTTCCAGGTGCGGCCCGCCCGGCCAGGGCAGGCCCAGGATCTTCGCCGCCTTGTCGAAGGCCTCCCCCACCGCGTCGTCCAGCGTGGTGCCGAGCCGCCGGTACCGGCCGACGCCCTCCACCGCCACGCATTGGCAATGGCCGCCGGAGAGCAGCAGCAGCAGATACGGGAATGCCGGCGCCCCCGACGGCACCACGCCGGGGATACGGGCGGTCAGCGCATGGCCTTCCAGGTGGTTGACCGCCAGGAAGGGCAGGCCGCGGGCGATGGCGATGCCCTTGCCAAGCCCCGCCCCCACGATCAGCCCGCCGATCAGCCCAGGACCGGAGGTGGCGGCGACCGCCGTCAGCGCATCGAAGCCGATCCCCGCCCGCGCCATGACCCGTTCCACCATCGCCGGCAGCGCCGCCAGATGGGCGCGGGCCGCGATCTCCGGCACCACGCCGCCGAAGCGGGCATGCTCGGCCTCCTGGCTCAGCACCGCTTCGGCCAGGATGCTGCCATCGCCGCGCAACACCGCCGCCGCGGTCTCGTCGCAGCTCGATTCCAGCCCGAGGACCAGGCTCTGCCTGCTCGCGTGGTTCGGACCTGCCGGCCTTGCCGGCCTCAGTTCGTCACGCTCGGTGCCTTCATGCGACGGCGACATGGCCGGAACAATTCCTTCAGCGCTTTCGTCAATGCCCGGCGGGTTCTATGACGCCGCCATGTCGCCCGATACCCCCTTGCCGACCGTGGTGCGCCCGCACCACCCCACCCTGCCGCTGCGCGTGGGCACCCGTGGTTCGCCGCTGGCGCTGGTCCAGACGCGGATGTTCCTGGACCTCATCACCCGCTTCTGCCCCGTGCTGCGCGACGTGAAGGCCTTCGAGGAGCACCAGATCGCCACCTCCGGCGACCGCATCCAGGACCGGAAGCTGGCCGATATCGGCGGCAAGGGCCTCTTCGCCAAGGAGATCCACGAGGCGCTGGCCGATGGCCGGGTCGATTTCGCCGTCCACTCCCTGAAGGATCTGGAGACCGAACTGCCGCGCGGCATCGTGCTGGCCTGCACCCTGAAGCGGGAGGATTCGCGCGATGCGGTGATTCTCGGCCAGGGCTGCGCCGCCCCGGACGCGAACGACCCCTGGGGCGCGATCCCGGCCGGGGCACTGATCGGGACCTCCTCCGTCCGCCGCCAGTCGCAGCTGCTGCACGCGCGGCCGGACCTGCGCGTCGCGATGATCCGGGGCAACGTCCAGACTCGGCTCGGCCGGGTGCGCGATGGTGATTTCGCTGCCTCCCTGCTCGCCTATGCCGGGTTGAAACGGCTCGGTCTCGACGCCGAGGCCGGGGTGGTGCTGGATGCCGACGCCATGGTGCCGGCCGCCGGCCAGGGGATCGTCGGCGTCACCGTCCGCGCCCGCGACACGGAATTGCACGAACTGCTCTCCGGCATCGAGGATCCGCAGGCGCGCGCCGTCTCGACCGCCGAGCGCGCCTTGCTGGCGGCACTCGATGGGTCCTGCCGGACGCCGATCGGCGGCCATGGCCGGCTGCTGCCGAACGGGGAGCTGCATCTGACCGGGCTGGTGGCGCGCGCCGATGGCAGCTTCCTGCTGAAGCGGTCCCTGCACGGCCTGGCGGCGGATGCGGCGCGGATCGGGCGGGAGCTCGGCCAGAGCCTGCGCACGGACAGCCCGCGGGACATTTTTTCCTGACGACGCCAGCCGGCGTCCTGATCACCCGCCCGGAGCCGGGCGCCGCCGAGACGGCGCGCCGCGTCGCCGGGCAGGGCTGGATGCCGGTGCTGGCACCGGCGCTGCTGCTGGCCCCGCGCCCTTTCGGCCCGCCACCCCCCGCCCAGGCGCTGCTGCTGCCCTCCCGCGCTGCCGCGCGGGCACTCGATGCCTGGGACATTCCGGTGCTGGCGGTCGGCGAGGGCACGGCGGCGGAGGCGCGGGCCCGCGGCTTCACCGCCGTCACGGCGGCCGCGGGCGACGCGGCCGCGCTGGCCGGCCTGGCCGC
>DASYDR010000049.1:0-2536 GCA_036499545.1 Roseomonas sp.
CTGTGGCCACAGTGTTGCGGCAAGAATGCCACAGCCAGGAATTCCCCAGGAATCACAACGGCCGGCCCTGTTTCAGGACCGGCCGCCGAAACGATTCGGGCTGCCCGGACCAGCGCCCGGGCACAAAACTCAGCGGCAGGCAGTGACCATGATCTCTACCAGGTGGCGCGGGTCAGCCATGTTCGCCTGCACGCAGGCACGGGCCGGGGCGCCGCCTTCCGGCAGCCACTCGATCCACAGCTTGTTCATCGCGTCGCGGTCGCGGATGTCCTTCAGCCAGATCTGGGCGGTCAGCAGGCGGGTGTTGTCGGTGCCGAAGGCTTCGAGCGCCGCGTCGATCTTCGCGATCACCTGGCGGGTCTGGCCGGTGACGTCCTGCGACAGGTCGTCGGCGGTCATGCCGGCGAGGAAGACGAAATTATGGTACTCGACGGCGCTCGAGAGAATCTTGTTCGAGCCATGGCGGTTGATCTTGCTCATCGCGGCGCTGCTCCTGGCGTGTGGAAGACCGCGCCTTGGTAGAGCAGATTGCCGAAGGCCGGAAGCTTCGGCGCGCCGGGCGGCGGCCCCGTGACGGCGTATCGGACGGGCTACGCGGCCCGCCCGAAGCCCGTCGCGCCCCGCCGGCGGCAAGGCCGGTGGAGCGCGACGCGCCGGGATGGTTCAGGCGACCGCGTAGGTGCTGCCGGCTTCGGCCGCCAGGACCATGGTTTCATAGACGCTGGCGCCATGCACCGCGTCCGCCGCCGGCAGCGGATAGGCCGGGCCGCCGGCGACGGCGGCCGCGAAAGCCTGCAACTCCGCATGCTCGATATCGGTCTTCGGGAAGTCGCGCACCCAACCCTCGCCCTCGCGCGGGGAGAAGGTCAGCCGTTCATGCCCGTTGAGCTCGACCAGCCCCTTGTCGCCGAACAGCGCGACGCGCCAGTAGCGCGGCGCCAGCGCCAGCGTCGCGAACAGGCCGGTGGCGCCGGACGCGAAGCGGAACAGCCCGGCCGTCGTGTCGTCGAGGCCATTATCCAGCACCCGCGCATGCGACTGCACCGTGACCTGGCTGATCGGGCCGGCGAGGTTGATGAACATGTCGATCATATGGATGCCCATGCCGCCCATGCCGCCGAGCGGGCTTTCGCTACGGTCGGCGCGCCACATGCCGGTGGTGTAGCTGGCCGCGCCCGGGCCGCTGAACTGCCCTTCGACATGCAACAGCGTGCCGAGGCTGCCATCGGCCAGCAGGCGCTTCATCTCGGCGACCGCCGGCAGGAAGCGGCGGTTGTGGCCAAGGGCCAGCACCACGCCGGCTTCGCGGCACGCGGCGACCGCGGCTTCGGCGCTCGCCTTGGTCATGGTGAAGGGCTTCTCGACGAAGACCTGCTTGCCGGCACGGGCGGCGGCGATGATCTGCTCGGCATGGCTCTTGTGCGGGGTTGCCAGCACCACCGCCTTGACCGCCGGATCGGCGAGCACGGCGGCGTAGCTGTCCTCGAGCCTGATGCGGTTCTGCGCCGCCCAGTCGCGGGCGCGTTCCGGACGGCCGGTCGAGCCGGAGATGAAGCGGATGCCCGCATCATTCCTGCCCTGCACGCTGGCGACCAGCGTCTGGCCCCACCGACCCATTCCAATGATCGCGGCATCAAGCATCGTCGTATCCTCCATGGATGGCGCGTCCGCTTCAGACTTCCGGACTTCTTGGTCCTTCGGTCATCGGACGCTCAGCTTTTTTCCAGCGCCGGGGCCATGCGCCGCAGCCGCATCATGCCCCAGGCGAAGACCAGCAACGAGAGGGCGGCGGCGACCAGGGTCGGCCAGCGCAACCCGAAGACCTCGCCGCTCGCGCCGAGACAGAGCGCGCCCGCCGCCGGGCAGGCGCGGGTGATCAGGCCCCAGAGGCTGAGCACGCGGCCGCGCATCGCGGGATCGGCGGCGCTCTGCGCCAGCGTCTGCACGGAGATGCCGTGCACGCTGGCGGCGGCACCGATCGCCGCCCCCGCGACCAGGCCGAGCGGAAACCAGCCGGTCGCGACGAAGGCGGCCGTCGCGACGGCCTGCGCCGCCACCGCGATGATCGCGATCCGGGTGGCGCCTTCGAGCCGCCCGCGGGAGGTGACCAGGATGCCGGCGACCAGCGCGCCGACGCCGAAGGCGGCAGTGAGCAGCGCCAGCGCTTCCGCGCCGCGGCTGAACACGCGTTCGACGAAGGGCGGCATGATTTCCTGCACGCCACGCAGCAGGATGGCGGAAATGGCCGCGAAGGACAGGATCGGCCCGAGCCCGGGATGCCGCGCCGCGTAGCGCACGCCATCGATCATCTCGGCGAACAGGCTGGCGGTCGCCGGGTGGCCGCGGCGATGCTCCGGATCGATGCGCAGCATCGGCATGGTGAGCGTTGCGATCCAATAGGCGCAGGCATTGCAGTAGATCGCCGCACCGGGGCCGGCGAAGGCGATCAGCGGGCCGGCCAGCGCCGGGCCGGTGAAACGGGCGACGTTGAAGCAGAGCGAATTCAGCCCGACCGCCGCCGGCAGATCGGCGCGCG